>JAFNAG010000486.1 GCA_017860135.1 Acidobacteriota bacterium | reverse complement strand
GCAGCCAGGCTGGGATCACCCGGACATCGCCCGGTATTTCGAGGAGTTTTGCCGGCGGCACGCGCGTTATCGCAACGCGAACCGGTACCTCGCCGGTCGCGCCCGAATCGGAAAAAATGACAGGATCATCGATTTCGGCGCAGGGACTGGCCGGACGGCGGAGGCCGCGCTCAGGCATTTGGGCGCACAGGGGGCCATTCTGTGCATCGAACCCGCGCAGGCGATGCGGGCGGTGGGCATGGAGAGGGTGCGCGACCCGCGTGTTTCCTGGGACACACGGATCCCTGCAGGTTCGGAGTGCTGGGACCGTGTACTCTGCGGCGCGGCGATCTGGCAATTGGATCCCCTGCAGGAATGGTTTCGCCGGTTCGCCCGGATGCTGAAACCTGCCGGGGCGTTGTGCTTCAACATCCCGTCACTGTATCTGGGCGAAGCCGAGCAGCCGGGAGGTGGAAAAGATCCGCTGCTTTTTTTCCTGCCGGCGATTCTGAGCGAAATTCGTACCTCGCCTCCGCCGCAGGATGGCGTTGCGCTCCGAACCGCTCCGCAGATCGATGAAATGCTTCGGGCGGCAGGCCTGACCCCGGAGCGGTGGCAGGTTCGCACACACCTCCCCTATCGTGCCTACAAGGACTGGCTGAAGATACCGGTCAACACGGAAGGGTTGTTCGCCGGCTTGCCCGCAGATGCCAGGGCGGCTCTCATCGAGGACGCTTTCACAAGAGTGGACCAGCAAAGCTGGCGCTGGGAAAAATGGACCGGCTGGACAGCATGGAAAGGGAACGGATAATGGCCGGCCTTGCCCTGCCCGCTGGACTGCGCCGACTGCGGCTTGTGCGAGAGCTGAGCCTCCTCTCACCTGTCCCCGGATCCGGTGTAGATATTGCCAGTCGTTTGGACGATTTGCGCGCAAAATGTCGTGTCGGAAACTGAACGTCTGAGTTCCCAGTCCGGAGGAAACATGAGAAAGCATATCCACCTTTTGGGCATTTTAAACATCATTTGGGGATCTTTCGGTTTCATAGCGGCCTTGATGATCATGCTCATCTTTGGGGGTGCTGTCGGCATCATCGGGATGGCATCACGCCAAGAGCCGGATGCTGCGATCGCCATCCCGATCGTCACTTTCGTCGGCAGCATTATTTTCTTCGTTCTTTTGATCACCTCCCTCCCGGCCGTCGTAACTGGTATCGGGCTGCTGCGAATGGCGTCCTGGTCACGAATCGTGGCGATCATTCTCTCTGCATTGCATCTCGTCAGTTTTCCTTTTGGCACTGCCCTGGGGGCGTATGGATTGTGGGTACTTCTATCCCGGGAAACCGTGTCATGCTTTGAGCAGCCGCAAAAACCCGTAAAAATCTAATGAGGGGGATCACTCTGTTTTTCGCCGAATATATACCCTGCACCTACTCTAGGGCCTGTCAAACTCTTCCCGCTGCTTCCACCGGTAGGCCATGATCTCTACATCGTGTTCCGTTTCGTAATACGCCAGCAATCGGTCCAACTTCATCAGAATCCACGGTGAAGTGATGGATGTGCCGTTCTTGGTAAAGACGATGTTGTCGGCGATGTACACGACCGAGTGAATCACCTCCTCGCCCCCGGCCATAAGGAACAGGAGGTCACCGAACACATAGGGCTCGCGGATACGACTGTAGTCGCGCTCCAGGACTTGCAGCCGATACTGGGTTTCCTCCATGCGATCGTCGGGGGGATCGTTCCAGAAGTTCATGCTGCTCCAGTGGCAGTCGTAGAGACGGTCGATCATGCCTTTCGTGCGGATCGGGTAGGAGTACAGCCTTGTGCGGGCAAACCTCGGCAGCAGGTGGATGATGTCGAGTGTACAGCCGTCCGGCACCTTTGCCAGGGATTCCAGCAGCGCCCGGATGTCCCGGGACATTCTGTGCCGGCCCCAATATGCCATCAGCGCGGAAATATCGGCGTCGGGTTGGATTTTCAGCCTCACCATCAGGGTGGACTGCCGGGCGAGCGTCTTCAGGGTCTGGACACGATCCGCCGCATTGGGGATCGTCGCCAGCACCAGCTCCGGGTCGGCGAACAGTGCGGACTGGCCGCGATAATACAGCAGCTTCCTGATCATGCTGACCGTGGCATCCGACAATCCGCCGTTGACGAACCACTCATCCAGCGCGGCGGCCCGCCAGCGGAATGGGTCGAACTTGTAGACGTTCTGTTCGTACTTCGCAAGAGCCAGGTAGATCACCTTGCGGCTTGCGGGTGTCAAACTCAACAGGAGTTCGGCATCCGGATGGAAAGTCCATCCGTTGCTCAGAAGATTCTGCTGGGCGCCTTTCCAGAGCGCTTCCTGCCGGGACTTGTCGAGCCCGGCCGCCTGGAACAAGGCGACGATGCGTTCGCGGGTGTAATCCGGGAAGTACCATTCAGCGCTTTCGAATCTGTAGCGCTCCGCAACGTAATCGTCAGGCGGCTCGGTGCTGATGCGGATGACTTCCAGCTGGCCCCATGGTCCTGGCGGGGACGGCACCCGGCTGTCCATCGACCCGGCACTGCCGTCGATCTTCTGGGGAGCCAGCGGGGCCTGGCGCATCGGTAGGGCACCGCCCGGATTCGCAGCCGTGAATATCCCCAGCGCCAGCGCCACGAGCGCCGGCTGCAATATTTTAAAAATGCGCATACGCACGGTGAGTTTCGATTCGAAGCCACCAGGGGGATCGTAGGTGATATGCCATCCATCCCTCTCCCCGGCGCTTGCGATTTCTCCCCTTTGCCATGACCGTGGGAGGCCAGGAAAATCATTAATAAAGTTTAGTTGTATATCACATTCGCGGCACAACCCTCAAGCATCGCCTGAAGCAAGGGTGCAATCGGAAGTGGGACTCAATCTTCGGCGGAAATCGGACAAAAGGACCCGTCGGGCAGCGATTTACGATAAAAGAATCTATTCATTGTCAATGTTCCATGGTCATGTGTCGTTTGGTGCTGCAAGCCTTTGGCCTGTGCGATCCTGATCCAGGCGCTGAGAATACGCGCAGGCTCGCAATTCTCTGTGACGAGGCTCCAGATTGGTCCGAACAAAATGACAATTGATAATTGACAAATGAAATTTGATAAATTTTCTCCGTTGAGTCCCACTTCTATTGCACCCTGAAGCAACCTGTCGTCCGGCAGGTCAGGTTTGTACTATTTACTTTTCGGACTGTGCTTGACTCCGCGTCCCCCGAAAAAGTAAATATTACAGACCTGACCCCATTGCTCGCCCCTGTGCCGCATTAGCTTCAAAGGAACCTGTGACACCTTGCGCCACTGGTCTCCGCACCTCGCCGCCGTGAGCACAACGTCCGCCCTGTACAGTCACCTCTTTCGCTCAATGCTGCGCATTCTCGCGAGCGACGAAGTCCCACTGCGTCCTGATCGGAATGAACCTCGAGCAGTAAAACGCCGACCCAAAAACTACCGCCTGCTCACAAAACCACGCCGTGTCATGCGCATTTTGTCACAAAGGAATCGCCCGAAATGAAGTCACTATCTAAGCGCCATTCGACACCGATTCCGATACCGACTGTCCCATGCATTCCCTCGCAGCGCAGGCATGCCGGAGCCACGCCTTCCAGGGGAGTGGTTGCGATATTCCTCGTTGCGGCCATCGGCTGTTCTGTGATGTTGACTCTTCAGAGCAGGGCTCTTTGGAAAGTGACATTCAGCAGATCGTCCCAGTCCATGCCGCCTCTGCGGCCAAGTCGAGGACTGCCTCGAGGTCGGGGTCCAGGATTGCGCCATCGACAATTCGTTTCTTCGTGCCATTCGTGCTTGTCACCGATATTCCAAACGATGGCGACCGGGTGTATCCTGATTATGAATCGGAAAATCCAACTGCACATTTCGGCTGGGAGACAATATGAATGATCTGACCTTTAGCTCCGCCAGTAAATTGGCCGCAGCTATCCGGAGGAAGGACGTATCCTCGCTCGAAGTCATCGAAGCTCACCTGGGCCAAATCGAGAGGGTGGACCCAAGGCTGAACGCAGTGGTCCGTGTACTTGCCGATGCGGCGCGCAGTGCAGCCCGCGGGGCGGATGCGGCGTTAGCCCGCGGCGATTCGCCGGGGCCGTTTCACGGCGTGCCCATGACGGTGAAGGACGCCTGGGAAGTCGCCGGCGTGCCCTCAACCGGCGGCACGCTCGGCCGCACAGGCTACATCCCGCAGAGGGATGCCACGGTCATCGCGCGGATGCGCGCTGCCGGCGCGATCCCGATCGGCATGACCAACCTGCCTGAGCTGTCGATGGCTTTCGAGGCAGACAACCTGGTCCACGGGCGCACAAACAACCCTTACGACCATGCACGAACGCCCGGCGGCAGCGGTGGCGGTGGCGCGGCGGCCATTGCTGCGGGCATGAGCCCCATGGAAATCGGCGCGGACCTCGGCGGCAGCATCCGCCTGCCCAGCCATTTCTCCGGAATTGCCGGCATCCGACCCACCACGGGCCGGGTGCCGCTCACGGGCTACTTCCCGCCACCCTTCGGCTGGGTGAGCCATTTCGCCGCCGCGGGGCCGATGGCGCGCACAGTCGAGGATCTTGCCGCTGCGCTGATGGTGGTCGCGGGGCCGGATTGGATCGACTCGGCTGTACACGAAGTTCCGCTTCTCGATCCACGCGCCGTTGCTGTGAAAGGCCTCCGCGTTGCGTTTCATACCGACAACGGAATCATGCCGGCGCGCGCCGATGTCTCTGCTGTCATCGTGAGTGCGGCGAAGGCGCTGGAGTCTGCTGGAGCCACCGTCGAGGAAGCCAGGCCTGCCGGTATCGAACAATGCATGGATATCTTCATGGGTATCGCCGGGGCCGACGGCGGCGAAGGCCTGCGAACGTTGCTCGGTCTGGTCGGCACACGAAGAACCCACGCGCTGCTGGATGCCATGCTCGCCCTTTCCGGCGAACCCAAGTCCGCCGCGTTCCTCCAGGGAATGTGGGTGCAAGTGAGCATCTATCGCAGCACGATGCTCTCGTTCCTGAGGAACTACGACGTAATCTTGTGCCCTGTACACGCCCTCCCCGCTGTCGAGCATGGGACGTCCGTTCATCCGGACGTGCTCCCGGCCTTCAGTTATACAATTGCGTATAATCTGACCGGGTGGCCCGGCGCGGTTGTTCGATGCGGCAGCAGCAGCGAGGGACTGCCGGTAGGAGTTCAGACCGTGGCCCGTCCGTGGCGGGAGGATGTGGCACTAGCGGCGGCGAGCCAGCTGGAAATCGCGCTCGGCGGGTACCAAAAGCCCGTGTTGTTCCATTGAGAGGGTGTCCTTCCGCGCAATTCCGCCGCAAGCATGGAGTGCAGCCGTCGCAACACTCGCAGAAAGTCCATCGGCATGGCTGGTCGCAAATGTGGCGCCTGGACGGAAATCACTGTCGCTGCGATTCGAAGCGTTCGATCACCATCAGGGTCTGATCGTCTCTGCCGGCCTCGCCGACGCGGAATTGCGCGGCTTGTGCCGTTATGGATCGCACCGTTTCGCGGGCGGAAGACCAGGGCTGCGCCCTGGCCGCATCGATGATCGGTTGGATCCCGAGTTCCGCACCTCGTTCGTCCTGTGCTTCGGAGATCCCGTCGGTGAAGAGCACGAGTCGATCCCTGCTGTTCAAGCGCATCCGGTCGGCGGTGAATTCCGCACTGCTGAACATGCCGAGCGGCAGGCCGGTTGCTTCCAGGCTGCTGGCCTCGGGCCCGCGCACAAGCACCACCGGCAGGTGTCCGGCGTTGCAGAGTTCCACCTCGCCGTCCTTTCCCGCCTTGCCACAGACCAGGGTTGCATAGTGAGTGGCCAGGGTGCTCTCACAAAAAAGCCGGCTGGCGCGCTCGACCATCTGAACCAGAGGCAAACCAACCCCGATCAGGGCCCGGAACATCGCATGCAGGTGAGCCATGAGCATGGCGGCCGGAATTCCTTTGCCCGAAACGTCGCCGAGCATGAAGTACAGACTGCCCTCGTCGCCGGCGACCAGATCGCAGTAATCGCCACTCACCGGGCCGGCCGGTTCATAGGAATAGGCGGCGCGCCAGCCATTGTGGACTGTATCGCTTCGCGGCAGCAGCCCCGCCTGAATGCGCGAGGCCAGCGTCAGGTCCTCAACGAGAGCTTGCTGCTGAAGGGGAGTAAGGCAATCTGTGCAGAACCGGACCAGGGGATCCGCGGCAACCCGGTCGGCCTCCAGCGATGAGTGGCAACCCTCGCACAAGCCAAAGACTCCAGTGTCCAATCGGGTCAGGGCCGCATCCACCTCGCGCAGCAGGTCAGCGAGGTATTCACGGCCGGGCGTGTGAGCCAGTGTGCTCTCCAGCCTCTGCTTGCGAGTCGCCAGTTGGGTGCGTAAAACCGTATCGAATTGGGCGGCCATGGCGTCGCTCCTGCGCTTAATTCTGTCGCACAACAAGTCTCTTTGCAACCCGGTTCCTCAGCGCGCCTGAGGCGGCGGGCGCTCAGGCGGATTCCTGTATCCGGGCTTTCAGGGAAAACGAAAATGTCGCGCCCCCACCCTGATTTGCTTCTTCCCAGATCCGGCCCCCGTGTTCCGCGATGATCGACTGGCAGATGGAAAGACCAAGCCCCAGGCCGTCTTTCTTCGTCGTGAAGAACGGCTGGAACACCATCGCCCGCTGGGCCTCGGCGATTCCCGGCCCCGTAT
>JAFNAG010000164.1 GCA_017860135.1 Acidobacteriota bacterium | reverse complement strand
GCGCCGACGGGCACGATGGCCGGTTCGCCGCCTCCCTTCGGAGGCAAAGCGTCGTTTTTGACGAGGATCGTTTCAATCTCCGGGAGCCAGGAAAAACGCGGCAGCTCGTATGTGTCAAAATTCGTAGTGAAGATCTGGCCGCTTTTGAAGCTGATGTCTTCGGACAGGGTGTACCCCAATGCCATGGTAATGCAGCCTTCCATCTGCATCGTGGCCCCTTCCGGATTGATTACGATTCCCATGTCCTGGGCGCAGACGATGCGTTTGACTTTCACCCCCCCTGTAGCCTTGTCCACGGCAACTTCCGCGATCTCCGCGACGTAGGTTTCCGCGTCGATTCCGCAGCCCACGCCGATGCCGCGGCCGCTGGGAGCCGCTGCTCTCCTGTAGCCGAAGCGTTCGGCAGCGGTCTCGAGCACTTTTCGCATTCTCGGGTCGGAAGTGTTGTTCAAGCGGAACTCGAGGGGATCGACCTTTGCCCTGGCGGCCATGATATCGATCTGCGACTCCCTGGCGAACACATTCACGGGCGCGCCCGGAGCCCGCCATGCACCGGTGCCGAATGGGTGAGGCCCGCCCCCTCCTCCCATTCCCTGGCCATAGACGCGGATGACGCTATTGGGGACATCGTAGAACTGCTCGGAGCTTCTGGAGCCGGCCGCATACACGTTGTAGTCCCACAGGCAGATCTTTCCTGCACGATCGATGCCCGACTTGATCTTGACGACGGCCGCCGGCCGGTACGTGTCGTAGAAAAACTCCTCGGCGCGGCTCCACACCAGGATCACCGGCTTGCCGGTGATTTTTGCCAGTCTTGCCGCTTCCACTGCCTGCAGGGCTGGGTTCTTGCCGCCAAACCCTCCGCCCACGAACGGCGTAATGACCCGGACGTTCTCGGGGGTGAAGCCGATCGCCTTCGCGATCTGCTCCCGGTTCGGGAATGGTGACTGGGTGGAAATCCACACTGTTGCCTTGCCGCCCTCGATCTTTGCTACTGCGGTGTGGGTTTCCATCGGCGCGTGCGCGCCGTATGCGGTAGTATATTTTCCTTCAAAAACGGAGGCTGCGGCCTTTTCACCCGCCGCCAGATCGCCCCGCGGGTCCGTCTCTCGCGCGGCCGGCGCCGAGTTCAGGATGTGGTCGAAAATGGTATTGTTGTCGACCACCGGCTTCGGGACGTCGAACTCCGCCTTGATCAGTTCCAGAGCTTTCCCGGCCGTCTCGGGATCCTGGTGCAGCACCGCCACCAGGCCTTCCTGGTTGACCACTATGGTTCCCGCCACCTTTTCAGCGGCCGAGGCGTTGACGCTCTTCAGAGTGGATCCATGCGCCGGCGGGCGCAGGATCTTGGCGTACATCATTCCCGGGACCCTGATGTCACCCGCAAATTGAGCCCGGCCGGTCACTTTTTCCACCGCATCGGTCCGCTTCACCGGTTTTCCCATGACCTTGAACTCGGACACGGATTTGGTGACCGCCTTGCCCTCCAGCTTTCGTGTTATCTTCTGCCCCTTGGCCAGCTGGCCGAAAGTCACGCGCGCCTTCTTGTCGGCGGTGGCGAATACCATGCCGTTTTCCACGGTTAGCTTCTCTTTCGGGATCCGAAGCTGCTCGGATGCCAGCTCCAGCAGGATGGCTTTGGCTTCGGCGGCGGCCGCCCTCACCGCCGGTCCGAAGAAACGGGTCGACATGGAGCCGTAGGTCCCGCTGTCGTAAGGACACAGGTCCGTGTCGCCCATGATCATCTCGATGGATTCCAATGCCACACCGAGTTCGTCGGCCGCCTCTTGCGCGAGAGACGTGATTACTCCTTGCCCCATCTCGATCTTTCCCGAAAAAACAGTTACCTTGCCGTCCTCCGCGATCCGCAAATAGGCGTTGAGGTCGGTCGGATAGCTCGGGCCTCGGCCCCCCCGGCCGAACAGGCCCGCCGGATCGCAGGAGAAAAAGATGACGATTCCCCCGCCGAGGAATTTGAGGAAATCGCGCCGGTCCAGGGATTGCCCTGTGCCGGAATCTTCTGACTTGAAAATCCTGGATGTGTCGTCTCCCATGACCCGCCTCGCTATCTGGTTACACTTTCAATTGCCTGGACAATGCGCTTGTGTGCCGCGCAACGGCACAGGTTCTGGTCCATGCCTGCCACGATCTGCGCCCGCGTCATCTTAGGATTCTTGAGCATCAGGCCATAGGCCGTCATGATCATGCCGGGGGTGCAGAAACCGCACTGGAACGCTCCATATTCGGCGAAGGCCTTCTGCAGCGGATGCAGCACTCCGTTTCGTGCCAGGCCCTCGATGGTGGTGACCTCTTTTCCGCGCACTTCGCGGACCGGATACTGGCAGGAACGAACCGCCTCTTTGCCGACGATCACGGTGCATGTCCCGCACAGGCTGGCGCCGCAGCCGAATTTTGTTCCCGTGAGCGCGAGATCCGTTCGCAGCACCCAAAGCAGTGAACGATCCCCCTCGACCTCCAACCTCATGGCTTTGCCGTTGAGCCGAAAATCAATGATTTCTTTCATAAGCGTCTCTTCCCTGATGTATGGAAACTCATCCTGACCCGATTCTAACAGATTTTGGATTTTGGATGGCGGGTTTTGGATTGAAAAATCTCCTTCGATGAGGAAACGTCCCCATTTCACCCGATTTCAATTTCCAACTTCGCATTGCGGATTCCGCAATCCGCTGGCGAATACCCGTTCTGCTTTCCGCAGGAACCCGCTCGTGGTAGAATACTCCATTCGATTCAACGGATTGATTGTCTCTATGTCATTGGATAATCAGGTTTTTTCTGCTCAGCAGGATCAGCCGGGCAAAATCAAGGAGTTGTTTTTCGTTCCCTCGGGACCGGACGCAGCACAGGAGTATGCTCCCTTCCTCTATGTGGAAGCGAGGATCGATTTTTCCGATGTCCGATCCGGCTATCACGCCACCTCCAGCGTAAACAACGTGTTGGAAATGATTCCTCTGGATGGCGACATGCTCTGGACCCGGGATATGGTGAGGCCCATCGATCCGTCTGCGCTTCAAGCCAACAGGCCGGTGACTGGCAGGCTCCGGCGACTTCCGCCTTTCATTGACGTGAGTTATATGTCGCGGGTGCAATCCTGCTACCTGTCTTATTTGATGCGCGAAACTGCGGTGCTTGTGTACCGCAACTTTGCCCTGAGTCTTTATTCCCTCCCGGGCGAGAGCCGCGACGATTTTCAGGTCCGCTGCATGGAGATGTTGAATGATCCGTTTCGCAAAGAACTCGACGGCTTGCATGAAGTAGTGAGCCGCAGGCTCGAGCGCATTGAAGAGAGGTATGTTGCGCAGGTGCGCCGCGGCGATTTTGAAGCGGACCGCCGGGTCACCTTGACCAAAAGCACATTGCATGCTGCCAGGGAGAGGATGGCGGAGCTCTTTCTGCGGACGAGTCTAACTCTCCAGGAATGGGAGGAGGTGCCGGCGGGGGCGGGGTCTGCACTTCCTGACCTGGAGCAGCAGATCGGGACGGTAGAGTTCGATGCCGGCAGGGCGATCCAGCGCCTCATGCGCTCTTACCAGGAACAGGTGCGGAATATCGACGAGTGCATGATTCACCCGAATCTCCGAGATCTTCACCTGGTGCGGATCTGCATCCTGTGGATGCCGGGGGAGGCACATTCGCCATGACCAGGCGCAGAGTCGCAGTCGCCATGAGCGGCGGTGTTGACAGCTCCACCGCGGCCGTGCTCCTCAAAGAACAGGGGTTCGAGGTTGTCGGGTTCTCCATGCAGCTGTGGGATCAGCGCAGGAACAGTGAGACCGGGGCTGCACCCCGCTTCGGCAGCTGCTGTTCCCTTGACGACCTCTACGACGCGAAAAAAGTAGCGGCGCAGCTCTCGATTCCCCATTATGTGGTGAATTTGGAGCATGAGTTCGAGCAACAGGTGGTCCGGGCCTTTGTCGGGGACTACAGCAGGGGGCTTACCCCTTCACCCTGCGTGCTATGCAACTCATTCATGAAGTTCGACCACCTGATGCGGCTGGCGCGGGACGTGGAAGCGGACTATGTGGCTACCGGACATTATGCCCGCATAACGAGGGATGAGCGGTCGGGGAGATATCTGCTCTGGAAAGGCCTCGATCGTGAGCGGGATCAGTCCTATTTCCTGTTCGGCCTGAACCAGGATCAGCTTGCGCATGCCATGTTTCCGCTGGGCGGGCTCGGCAAGACCGATGTCCGCCAGATCGCCCGGCGCAGCGGCCTGGAGGTGGCGGAAAAGCCGGACAGCCAGGAAATCTGTTTTGTCGCGGATGGGGACTATTCCAGGTTCGTGGAGAATTATCTTCGTGAGGACGGCGGTTCCGCAACCTGTCTTGCAGGCGAAGTCGTCGATCGCGAGGGCAGGGTGATGGGCAGTCACCAGGGCATTCACCGCTATACCATCGGCCAAAGGCGCGGACTCGGGATCGCGCACTCCGCGCCCCTATACGTGATCGATATCCATCCCCATAACAGGCGGATAATCATAGGGGAGCGGCCCGAACTGGCCAGGACCGCCTTTCATGCCTCCGGCCCCAATTGGATTGCCTTTCCATCACCAGCGAGGCCCTTTCGCGCATCCGTGAAAATCCGCTCGCGGCATGCCGAAGCCCCTGCGCGGATCGTGCCCCTTGCCGGAGATGTCCTGCGGATCGATCTTGATGCGCCGCAAATGGCGGTTACGCCGGGGCAGGCTGCCGTGTTTTATCATGGGGACCAGGTGGTGGGCGGCGCGTGGATTGCCAGAGATCCGTGACAGAAAACAGAGAACATCCCATTTGCAGGTGCACGCCGTGAAACAAACACCCGCCGCCTGCCGGTCCGTCCTGATCGTCGCCGGGGAACCGTCCGCTGATCGCTATGGCGCCAGACTGGTCCGCAGGCTGAACGATTGCTGCGATCGGGAGGAATTGCGGTTCTTCGGCACCGGCGGGGACGGGATGCTGGGTGCAGGGGTCGAGGTCCTCTGCCATATCCGCGAACTGGCCAGCATCGGGCCGCGCGAGGCCCTCCGCCACCTTCTCCGCTACTACCGCACCTACAATCTGCTGATCCGTACCTGCCGTGAGAGGCGCACCAGCGTAGCCGTGCTCCTGGATTTTCCGGATTTCAACCTGCGGCTTGCGAAAAGACTGAAACGACTGGGGCTGAAAGTTATCTATTATATAAGTCCGCAGCTGTGGGCTTGGCGGCGCGGAAGGATCCGGACGGTGAAGAAATATGTGGACCGGATGCTGGTCATTCTTCCGTTTGAAGAGGAGTACTATAGGGTACGTGGAGTGAATGTGGAGTTCGTGGGGCATCCCCTTTTGGAGGATTTTCCGGTACAGCCTGACAGAAATCGGTTCTTTACGGAACATGATCTGGATCCGGACCTGAAAACGATCGCCCTCCTGCCCGGAAGCCGGCGCCGGGAAGTGGAGTATATCCTTCCCACCATGCTTGAGGCGGGGTGTCGGATCCTGCGCCGGATGCCGGCTCAATTCCTGGTTTCCGTGGCGCCGGCGATCGAGGCCGGGCAGCTGCATCGCATCGTGCGGGAGGTAGTGGGAAGGGATTCGGCAGGCACCCGGGTCCGGATCATTCGGGAGGATTCGCGGCGTATCCTGGCGAACGCGGATTTCGGGTTCGTAAAGAGCGGCACAAGCACCCTGGAAGCGGCGCTGGTGGGAACGCCTTTCCTGATCACTTACAAGATCTCAGCGCCGAGCTGGTTTTTGGGCACCATCCTGGTTCGCACTCGCCATAAAGGGCTGGTAAACTTGATTGCGTCGGAAGAAATCGTGCCTGAGTACCTGCAGTCGGCTGCGACACCTGAAGCCCTGGCCCGCGCGGCCCTGGAGGTTCTGGAAACACCTGAAAAGGCAGTTGCGATGAAAGAGCGTCTGGCGGGAATCCGTAACATGCTGGGATCCCGCCGTGCCACCGAAACTGCTGCGGCGCGAGTGGCGGAATACCTGGGAGGGACAGAATGTTGATGCGAGGGATTGTGTCTCGATTCATGATGACCGGATTGGCCCTGAGTCTTGCCGTTGCTCTTTTCCCGCAAGCCCGGAGGCAGGCATCCTCGCTTCCCAGGATCAGAATCGAAAGCTACAACGTAAAGTTGGAGCTCGATCCTGCACTCCACGAAATGAAGGTAGTGGCCGGTATTACGGTACAGGCGCTGGAAACCACCGACATCATTGTCCTTGAAATCAGCGAGAATCTCTCCGTGAACAGGATTACTGATCTGCAGGGAGGAAGCATCGATTTCGGCCAGGATGAAACAGGTCCGGGGGAGTTGGCGATCCACCTCTCCAAAACCCTGGCCGCCGGCGAAAGCACGACCCTAAAAGCGGAATATTCCGGAGGGTTCGATCTGGATCGGTACAGCCGGAATTTCACAAAGGATGAAAGCGCCGCATATATAGGAATGGAAGGCAGTTACCTGTTGTATCAGTCGAAGTGGCTCCCGGTCGGGAAACTGTTCACGGACCGACCGACGGCAAGCGTCGAAGTGACCGTGCCGCTGGGGATGACGGCGGTTGGACCCGGAACGCCTCTCCCTATCGTGACGAGGGAGACTGCGGAGACATTCGGCTGGGCTGCCACCCAGCCGGTGGCGACGATTTCTGTCGTCGCGGGCCGGTATTTCGAACGCAAGTTGGAGTTCGGGGAGCTAACGATCGATACCTATGCGCGCGAGGATCACATCGACGCGATGCGCAAGAGTGCCGAGGCTCTCGCCAAAGTCCTGGAATACTATCAGCAGCTCTGGGGAGCTCCCGCTACCGGCAAGAACTTCCGGCTCGTCGAGGTGGACGACAGACTTGATTTGCAGCAGGGAATGCTCGGGACCATCTTCGTGACTCACAGCGAGGTTGCCGCACCGGCCCCCCCGGTTCGTGAACTGGCACGCCGCGCTGCCTACCAGTGGTGGAAGGACACGGTCGGCGTGCAGAGTGCCGCCGACCTCTGGCTCGTGGATGGCATGTCCTATTACGCAGCAGCCCAATACCTCGGTGAAAAAGGGGGGCCGGAAGCGTTGCAGGACGAGATCGACAATCTGGCGGTTCTCGGATTGAAATTCGAGAGCAGAAGCACAGTGCGCGAAGGCATTGGCCTCGGGTATGGCACAGAGTTCTACGAGTCTGTCGTCGCCGGAAAAGGGGCGTCGGTCCTGAACATGCTGAAGGGCATCCTGGGTCCGGCGAAGTTCGCCGACGTGCTCAAACAGTATCGGGATCAGGCTGCGGCCGCGGGGGGTTCCACTTCCGTGTTCGCAAAGATCGCCGAGCAGGCATACGGGCAGGAGCTCGGCTGGTTTTTTGCGGAATGGATCAACACAATGGGAGTGCCCAATCTCCAGGTGGACTATGTAGTCTACAAGACGCGGGACGGTTTCCGCGTTTCCGGCAGCGTCAAGCAGGATCGCGATCTGTTCCGGATGCCCCTTGAGATCGAAGCGGTGGGAGACGGCTCGAGCGAGCGGGCGACCATCGATCTCAACGGCAGAACAACACCCTTCGATATCAACCTTTTCACCTGGCCCAAGCAGGTGGTCATCGATCCGGACAACAAGATCCTGCGTGATTCCGATGATCTCCAGCTCAAGGTTCAACTCACCCTCGGCGACGATGCAAAGCAGAAAAGCAACTATGTCGATGCGATTCGGGCTTATGAAAAAGCGCTTCGCATCAACCCACGCAAGTCGCTGGCGCACTTCCGCATGGCGGAGGTGTTTTTCGAGCAGATGAACCTTCAGGCCGCGGCGAACACATTCCGCGATGCGCTGAACGGGGATCAGGATCCCAAGTGGATCGAGGTCTGGTGCTATTTGTACCTTGGAAAAATCTACGATATCCTGGGCCAGCGACAGCGTGCCATGGCAGAGTATAATAAGGCCCTGAACACCAAGGACAACACAAACGGCGCCCTCGACGAGGCCAAGAAGTGGCTCGCCAATCCGTTCAGCAAAGGTTCGGGCGAGGAGTTCAGGGACAACGAATGATCCAGCCGGGCATCATGGTTGCCGGGAAAGTATCTTCCTGGGGGGCGATCGCTCAGAAGGTGCGCGTGCCTGCCGGCACGGTTCTGGGGGTGGTGTTCCTTCTGCTCATGCACCCGTCCCGCAACTCCCTGGTGATCGGCGGCGCGATCACCTCCGCGGGGGCGCTCATCCGGGTGTGGGCCGCCGGCTATATCGACAAAGGGAAGGAATTGGCTAAGGACGGCCCCTATGCCCTGACGCGCAATCCCCTGTATTTCGGATCTTTTTTCATGGCTCTCGGCGTGCTGTTGGCCGGGCAGGGGTACTGGCTCCTGGTTCCTTTTGTTGCGTTCTTCCTGGCGATGTATTATCCGGTGATGAAGAAGGAGGAAGAGGAACTGCTGCAGGGGTACGGGGGTGAGTTTCTCGAGTATGCCCGCCGCGTGCCTATGTTTTTCCCGAGTTTCAGGATTGCATCCGCGTCTTCTTCCTCTTTTCTGTGGTCGCGGGTCCTGAAAAACCGCGAGCACCGGACCCTCATGGGTCTCGGCCTGATCGAAATCATTCTGATCCTGAAGAGTTTCTGATAACGGAGCGTACAGAATCCGCGGTGCTCCGGCAAAATCCACCGACCAGGACAGGGTCGCTGCCACGATCGGGATCGCAATCGATTGTCGGCCACATAACAAATCCAGGTCAACTCGCAGAACGAATGCGATAGCGATTCCGAAGTCAACGCCGGGCCCTGCCGTTGCCGTGCAGAATTCCATAGACGGGGTGTCCAAAAGTTGCTAATTTTTATCCCGCTAGCCTTTGTGCTGACATAGTTTAACCGGGCAAATCGGCGGGTGTGCGGCATTTGCGCCTGGCATGGCTTGCAGCGGTACTCCCGGGGGGCGGCGGTTCGGAGCGCGGAGAGGCATGGATACGGATCAGAGATTGCGCGATGAGACGGAGAGGAACACCTTGTGGTCTCGGGTCCGGTCCTCTCTCGTCACCGGAGCTTCCGGCATGCTGTGGAGGGCCTTCCAGGCAGTGAACCGGCGGCTGCCGGAAGGGGAACTCCCTCATCCGGTGTGGGCGCCTGCAAAAATGCCCAAGAGCCGCCAGCGCACCTATCCCCCCCTTGGAGTTCCCCGGACAACCGATTCCCTCTGTCCGCGCTGTGTGCCTGAATTTCGCGCCAGGATCGTCAGCGGCGAGACGGATCTTTTGTACGACTCGAATGGGCGCCCCGGAGAGATCAAAGCCGAGATTGTCGAGGAGAACGGCCGGATCCTCATGCGCAAGACCTGCGAGAAACACGGTCCGTTCGAAGATGTGCTTTCGACCAGCCCGGCCTTTACCCGGCGTGTTGAGGACCTCTTTTCCGGCAGGGATTTCGAGATTGCCGACGACGGTACCATCCATAACCACGGCTCCTCCTCGATCCAATACGGCCGGGGGACGGTACTCACCGTCGACCTGACGAATCGATGCAACATGATGTGCGGCCCCTGCTTCATGGACGCGAATCAGGTGGGATACGTCCACGAACCCGATTTCGAGACCGTGAAACGAATCCTGGACCGGGCGGTTTCATTCAAGCCGCGGCGGCAGATGATCATCCTGTTCTCCGGCGGCGAGCCGACGCTTTCGCCTCATTTCCTGGACGCCGTCGAATATGCCCGGAAGATCGGTTTCTACCGGATCCTCGCCGCCACGAACGGCATCCGTTTTGCCCAGAGTG
>JAFNAG010000485.1 GCA_017860135.1 Acidobacteriota bacterium | reverse complement strand
AAACTGCTGGCCATCGCCAAAGCGGCTGACGGCAGATTGGAATTGCGAGTGCACCCCACGATGATTCCGGAGAGCTCGCCCATGTCGGCGGTCTCCGGCGTTTTTAATGCCGTATTCCTGAGCGGCGACGTGGTGAATGATCTGATGTTTTACGGACGCGGCGCCGGCCAGATGCCCACGGCTTCCTCCGTCTGGGCAGATATCGTTGAAATTGCGCGCCGCCTGGCGGCGGGACAGGCGGCGGTGCCGCAGGATCTGCCTGTACTCGCGCGCAAGCCCCTGGCCCTGAAGCCGATCGAGGAAGTTATGTCGGCGTATTACCTCAATGTCTCAGCGCTGGACCAGCCGGCCGTGCTCGCGCAGGTGGCCGGAATCCTCGGAAAATACGAAATTAGCATCGCCAGCGTGATACAAAAGATCCGCCAGCATGCCAAGGCAGTGCCTGTTGTGATGATGACGCACGAAGCGAAGGAAGGCTCCATGCAGAAGGCTCTGCAGGAGATTAACGCGCTTCGCGTCATCGTCGACCCAACCCGCATGATCCGAGTGGAAGCGTCATAATCCTCGTTCCCCCGCCGGGTTTTGCACAGAGGCAAAGCCGACGAGCGCGGGTACAATCGATTTCCGATTCCGGATTGGAGTTTTATTTATCTAGATCCGGAAGCTGAACGGCCGTCCATAATCCCTTGCGGGAATAACGGGTGTAAAGGTATTGCAGGTTGATCCACATTTGCTCTGGGTGGGGATCCGGTTGGCAATTGCCTCTGATTCTGGGACAATTACTCTGAGAGTCTTGCAGGATTTCGTGGAGCGGTTACGCAGTCGGTTATGATGCGGTCAAATCCAGAATAAGATTAGAACCTACACTCTGAAATCTGGAATCGAGAATCTGGAATCTACATAGCCCGCCTCTGTGGTAACAGGTCCGCGAGAAGCGTGTATTCGGAGTTTTGGGGGATTAGACGATGCAGCAATCCGGGAAGGCAGGCGCCCAGCAAGGACAACCGGCATCCATGCCGGGATCCAGAAAGGTCTATGTCGCCGGACCCGGAGGAATTCGCGTGCCCATGCGCGAAATCCTGCTGCATCCTGCGCCGGGATTGACCGGGGCAATCGACAGCACTCAGGCAGTGAGAGTCTATGATACTACGGGACCGTATACGGATCCGCAGGCCAGGATCGATCTGCGCCGCGGACTCCCGGAGTTGCGCAAACCCTGGATTCTGGAGCGCGGGGAATACGACGTTGCAGCGCCAGGCTATCGACCCATTCCCGGGCATTCCGATCCGGGCATCGCTTTTCCAGCCGGCAGGAAAGTGCTGCGCGGCCGCGGCCCCGTGACTCAAATGTACTATGCCCGCAAGGGAACTATCACACCCGAGATGGAGTTTGTTGCGCTGCGGGAGGGCCTGGAGCCTGAATTTGTGCGAAGTGAGATCGCGCGGGGCCGTGCGATTATCCCCGCCAATATTAATCACCCGGAAATCGAGCCGTCGGCCATTGGCCGGAATTTTCTGGTGAAAATTAACGCAAATATCGGCAACTCCGTCATCAGCTCCTCGATAGAGGAGGAGGTTGAAAAGATGACGTGGGCGATCCGGTGGGGTGCCGACACAGTCATGGACCTTTCGACCGGGAGGAATATTCACGAAACCCGGGAATGGATCATCCGGAACTCGCCGGTGCCGATCGGCACCGTCCCCATTTACCAGGCGCTGGAAAAAGTCGAGGGCAGGGCCGAAGAGCTTACGTGGGACGTTTTCCGCGACACGCTCATCGAGCAGGCAGAGCAGGGCGTCGACTATTTTACGATCCACGCCGGAGTATTGCTGCGTTACATTCCCCTCACGGCAAGGCGGGTAACGGGCATCGTGAGCCGCGGCGGATCGATCCTGGCCAAGTGGTGCCTCGCTCATCACAAGGAAAACTTCCTGTATACGCGTTTCGATGAGATTTGCGAAATCATGAAAGCCTATGATGTCGCGTTTTCTCTCGGCGACGGGCTGCGGCCGGGATCACTGGCGGATGCCAATGACGAGGCGCAGTTCGCGGAACTGGATACCCTGGGAGAGCTCACCCTGAAAGCCTGGGCGCACGACTGCCAGGTCATGATCGAGGGACCCGGGCACGTCCCGATGCATCAGATCAAAGAGAACATGGACCGGGAACTTGCCGTATGTCACGAGGCGCCGTTCTATACGCTGGGCCCGCTTGTTACCGACGCTGCGCCGGGATATGACCATATCACCAGCGCCATCGGGGCAGCGATGATCGGCTGGTTCGGGACCGCGATGCTTTGCTACGTCACTCCGAAAGAGCACTTGGGCCTGCCAAACAAAAAAGATGTCAAGGATGGAGTGATCGCATACAAAATAGCGGCACACGCCGCCGATATCGCGAAGGGGCACCCCGGCAGCAGAACACTGGATGATGCCCTTTCGAAAGCCCGCTTCGAGTTCCGGTGGGAAGACCAGTTCAATCTTTCGCTCGATCCGGAGACTGCAAGAGAATTCCACGAGCAGACTTTACCGCAGGAAGTTGCCCAGGTAGCCCATTTCTGCAGCATGTGCGGGCCGCATTTCTGCTCGATGAAGATCACGCAGGACGTTCGCGACTCTGCAGCCAGCCAGGGGATTGACACTGAACAGGCGCTGCAAGACAAGCTGGAACAGAAGGGCCGCGAATTCGTCGAGAAGGGATCCGAAATTTACCTCAAGGTCCGTTAGTTGCCGTTGCCGAGGAGTATCGAGAGCTGCTGCCGGATGGTGAGCACAGCCAGAATGCCGAACACGACCATCGCCCACACGAGTATCCCGGTGCGGTAGGAACGGACCCGAATCGCTTCCGGCAGGTGTCTTTTGTTGATCACGATGAGAAGCGCGGAGTAAAGACACATCATTGTCCCGCCCACCGACGCCGAGATGATAAGCAGCGCCAGCGGCTGCGCGAGACCGGAGAGCAGTATCACGCAGCCGATGGCTACAAGCCCCCACACAAGGCGGAAATAAATGCGGCTTTCCGTCGTCCGCGAGGACGGGAAATAGGTGGACTTCAAAACGTCGGCCGCCAGCCGACTGGTGTAGTCGATCACGCCCATGGCGGTCGCAAACAGCGAGAATGCGCCAATCGCCCAGAAGAGCGTTCCAAACCAGGGCGCCACCATGCTCTTCAGACGCTGTCCCTCGATCTGCAAAAATCCTACATTGTTCGGCAATCCCGGCTGACCAAACAGTGTCGAGTGCGCAAGCATCGATGTGAAGACGATCGTTATGACGGTTACCAGGAAGAACGTCAGAGCCTGTTCCAGGTTGGCAAAGCGCCACCAGCGCCGCCAGCGTTCCATGTTCGCTGCGTTCGTCTCGAAGACGTAGCTCACCGGCGCCGTAACGGTTTCCACCGCGCCTGTCACGGGGCTCACGAGGCGCTGGATATACTTTCCCATACCGAATCCCTTGTCGCGAATCCAGTTGCTCTGGCAGAGATTCTGGCCTCCGCCCGCTCCGGCAAACGCAATGGCGCTGAACAGCAGGGCGAATCCGAGTTCCGTCGGGAAGCGGCCAAAACTTGCCACACTGCCCGGCAGCGCGGCCCAGGTGTCTCGCGTGATAGCGAAGGCGATGGCCAGCGCGGCCAGTATCACAACTGCGGCAACTTTGACGAAGATCAACCGTTCCAGCGCCAGGTAGACGATCGGCGCAAGCGTGAGGGCTGCGCCGATG
>JAFNAG010000038.1 GCA_017860135.1 Acidobacteriota bacterium | reverse complement strand
AGGGTGGTTCTCACACATCAAATCATATGATCAATGATGCCTTGATGTCAAATCCTGATCGGAAATCCGCAATGGATACTGCCTGCGTGCGGTCCATGTGGCCCGTGCGGATCCCGCCCCCGGTCGGGAGGGTATGAGCAAACTGGAAGCTCCAGCAGCTCCTATGAAGTGGCCGGCGCCATCCGGCCCAACATGGGTAACGCACGGTCCGCAGTCACTCCTGGCTGCAATCGTCTCCAGCACCGGCCGGATTTGCCTGTAGGCCGCGGGATTGCCGCCCGCCATTAGCGCAGGTCCGTGCCGGGCGCCTTCCTCGCCCCCGGAGACTCCGACGCCAAAAAAGTGGAAGCCGCTCGCGGCCAGGTCGGCCTCCCGGCCTCGGGTATCTTCAAACCGGGAGTTGCCGCCATCAATGACGATGTCCCCCGTTTCAAGCAGTGGTTTTAGCTGAATGAGTCGATGTGCACCGGCTTTTCCTCCTGGACCATCATCATGATCCGGCGCAGACGCTGCAGCGCTCCGACCAGCTCCCCCAGCGACACGGTCCCCTGAAGCCTGCCACCACTTTCTGCCGCCGCCGCGGCTGTCGTTTCCGGTCCGAGGTTCCAGGCGGCGATCGAAAAGCCGCGGTCAAGGATATTCAGCGCCAGATTGCGCCCCATTACCGCCATTCCGATCATGCCGAACTGTGCTTTTTCCAGTTGTGTCATTGTTGTCTCTCTCTCAGTGGTGGTGTCGCCTCATCCATTTCCGGTTGCGCTGCCTCCATCGCCCGGCATGACCCGTGCCGGCAGCAACGGCGGCGCTTCCGCAAGGGTAGCGAAAACTCCTCGAATCGCTTTGGATCCTGTGCGAAAAATTCGCGCGTCTGCCCGGGTGAGAGTTCCTGATGACGGGATGCAAGCGCCTGCCCGGCTGCCGAACGGACGAGTGCCTACCTGTTTTAATCCTTGTCCGGAGGTTTAGTTTTGGGGAGCCGTGCGGCCGCGGCGAGGTCCACAAACCAATGCAGCGCTCCGCTCTCGGGATTCACCATCGCTGCCGGCAGAGTTGCCTCCTGCCGCCCGTGCTGTTCCATAACCTGGGCCAAGCGGTTTGCCTTGTGTTCACCGACGACAAGGAAAACCACCTGGCGCGCCGCGTTGATCGTACGAAGCGTCAATGAAATCCGATCGGTTGGCGGCATGGGGCTTTTGGTTGCGATTACCAGCCTCAATTCCTCGCGCAGGCGGGGGGTGGTGGCGTAGAGCGAGGCGGTGTGACCGTCCTCTCCCATACCCAGGAGTAACAGGTCCAGCGGCTCTCCGCCAAGAACCTCAGCATATGCCGCTGCAGCACGCTCGGAATCGAGCTGCCCATCGATTGGGAATATGTTGCCGGCTGGTATGGACACATGATCCAAAAGGGATTCCCTGACCATGCGGTAGTTGCTTTGCGGGTGGCTGGACGGCACGCAACGTTCGTCGCCCCAGAACAGATGTATGCGGTTCCAATCGAGCCAACGGGCGGTGTCGGGGCGAGAGAGCCGGTGATACAGGCGTCTGGGCGTATCCCCCCCCGCAAGAGCCCAACGACAACATCCCTGCCGGGCGATGACCTGCTGTATAATGGCAACCAGGTAGTCCAACAGGGCTTCGACCACTGCCCCCGCATGCGGAAACTGATATATGCCGGGTATGCTCATGGTGAACCCTAGAAGGTCTCAAAGAGCACTCGCTCGGAAATCGCCAGATGCCCGGCTTCGGCGGGACCCCACGTCCCTGCGGCATAAGGGTAAACCTTCTTTTCCTGGCGGAGCAGCGGATCGTAGAGTTTCCAGGATTCCAGCACCTCGTCGGAGTGGACAAACAAGGTCTGATCGCCCTTAAGCACGTCGAGAACGAGAGTCTGATAAGCATCCGGCATGGCGTCGAAAATGTCGCTGTACCTGAAGGCCAAAGGGATCTGCTCGACATCCGACGCGGATCCCGGTTTCTTTACGCCAATGTGCAGAGAGAATCCTTCATCAGGCTGCAGGGTCAGGAGCAGCGTATTCGGCCTCACAACGCAGGCGCCCTCTACCTCGAACATGCAAACCGGAGCATTTTTAAACCGCACGCCGATCCGTGTGATCCGGCGAGGCATCCGTTTGCCGGTGCGGAGGTAGAAGGGCACCCCTTGCCATCTCCAGTTCATGATCTCGAGTTTCAGCGCCACAAAAGTCTCTGTGCCGGAGTCCGCAGGAACACCATTCTCATCGCGGTAGCCGGGCACAGTCTGGCCCCGGATCTTTCCCTCCTCATATTGGCCAAAAACTACCTCGCCACGCAGAATCGGCGCGATCGATCGCAGCACCTTGACCTTCTCGTAGCGCACGGATTCGGCGCCGATCACCGGCGGCACCTCCATGGCAAGCAGGGTCAGCAGCTGTGTCAGATGGTTCTGAACCATATCCCGCAGGGCGCCCGACCGGTCGTAGTAACCTGCTCTCGTGCCGATCCCGACCTCTTCCGAAACGCTGATTTGCACCGAGTCGATCCGGTCACGATTCCAAAGCGACTCGAAGATCGGATTGCCGAACCGGAAGACGATCAGGTTCTGCACGGTCTCCTTTCCCAGATAGTGATCGATGCGATAGACCTGGTGTTCATCGAAATGCTCTCGGACCACGCCGACCAACTCCCTGGCGGACTGCAGGTCATGGCCAAACGGCTTCTCTATCACAATCCGGACCCATCCGCCGCTATGGTTCAGGCCCGCCCGCCCCAACCCCGACAGCGTGTCGCCGAGCGCGGCAGTGGGAATTGCGAGGTAGAAAGTGCGGCGTGCCGGCAGGCTGTTCTGCCGCTCGATGTTCTCGATGCGGGCGCCGAGGGCCAGGTAGTCTGCCGCCTCACCATTGCCGATGGTCTGGTAGTGGAGCCGGCTGTTGCAGAGCCCGGCTATTTCATCCGGCTGAAGCCCCGAAGCCGCCATGGCATCACTCGCCAACCTTCGAAACGATGCATCATCATGTCGGATGTCGCGGGCTACGCCGAGCACCTGGCAGTTTTCGGCAATACGGCCATCCACAGCCAGACGCCCGATAGCCGGCAAAAGCTTCCCTCGCGACAGGTCCCCTGTCCCACCCAATATGATGAATAGACTTGGCTCAGCCTGCTTGTTGGTCATGATGAACCCATCTGCCGGCAAACCGGCGAATCGAGCTGCAGGCGGTCCGATAATGACGGAATGATCGCATTCGCGGCTTGAAATTGGGGAATTCCCGACGCTGGGATCCGCATATCGCCGAAGAAAAATTCAGAGGGGATCTTCCTCGTCCTCCTCAATGTCTTCGTCAAAACCCTCACCGTCTTCGTCCCAACTCGCTTCGTGATCCATCTCCAGCAGTGCGTCCAGCGCCGCTTCGGAGATATCTTCGTCCTTTGAATCGGCCAGGTCGTCAAGATAGTCGGCTGCTTTCTCAGGACAGATGACCGGCGCAGCTTCAATCGCGGCCAGAATCAGATCCTTTTCCGTATCCGGCGTCCCGAGCAGAGCAGCGATATGGGGCCAGGCGGATGTCAATTCCCATTCCCCCGCCGCACGGACCGCCTCGTATCGGATGCCCTGATTCTTGCTCTCCAGAGCCTCGAGGATCTGGGATTCGAAACCCTTGATGTATCGCATGCAAAACACGGCAGTAAGGCGCCACTCCTCGTCGTCCGAGGCACAGATGCCGCGCACGGCGCCCTGGTGCCAGCCTTCCGGGAAGCGCACGGAAGCTTCCAGGACCCTGCGGCGCACTTCCTTGGGCGCGCTGGCTTCAAAAAAAACCTTGCGCAGGGAGCGCCGGATGCTGCGGACTGTATTTTCGGAAAGCGCGACGTCGACCTCGTCGTCGAAGCCACGAATACCCGCCTCCTCCAGGCCGGGACCCAGCGAAATCGCCGCGCTGGCCCGCAGTTCTATCGGTTGGGACTGATCAGAAACAATCTGACTAAGCGTTTTTGCGATCTCGTCGTTCATTACGACGATTTCGCCGGCCAGATCGGCGGCCAGCAGTTTTTGGGATACCTTCGCTGTGACGTCTTTCAGTGTTTCGAGTATCAGACCGGCCGCGTTCTCCGGCCAATCCCACGGTGGTATTTCTTTCAGGGATTTCAGATTCATGGGATTCCTCCACACGACGGAGCACCTGCCATTGTAATCCCTCCGAATCCATATTGCGGATATATTTCGCAGATATTCCCATGGATCCATATTCGCAGATTTAAAAGCGATACTGCACAGACTTGCAGCGGCTTATAATTCGTTTTTTTGTCGCAGCGATGAGCCATATGCGACTATCATCATGCCGGAGCAGGCCGGGCGCAGTCTCTGGACTGATGCAGGAGAATATGAAACGGGCAGGAAAACGAGTGCGGGGGAAACCATCCCGGAGAAAGGCCAGAGAGGTACGCGGTTCCCCGAAAGTGACGGTTACGGTTCCCGCATTGTCCGTCAGAGCAGCGGAAATCGATCTGCCGGCCGGCCGGTTCGACAGGATCCTCGGAAGCGATCGCTGGCGTCTGATCGGCAAGCTCTCGGCGCCTGTGGCACATGAGATCATCAATCCGGTTTCCGCTGCGCTGAACCTCGCCAGCCTGATGCAGCATATCCTGAAGGGCGAAGGCGTTCCGCCGGAGCGGATCGCGGAGTTCCGCGAGCACCTCTCACATGTGATCAGGGAAACCGCGCGCGCGGGGCGGCTCGCCTCCGAGTTCGTGATGTTCGCGCACGCGAAAGGCCAGGAGCCTCGGCCGGCGGACCCGAACGAGGTCGTCCGGCGAGCCGTATCCCTCGCCTCGCACATGTTCAAGGTGGGAGACATCGAAACACACCTGCACCTTTCCGACCTGCTGCCAAGAATCCGCTGTGACAGCGTGCGGATGCAGCAGGCTTTATTGAACCTTTTCATGAATGCCGCCGAGGCGCTGGAACAGAGCGAGCGCCGCGAGGTAGTGGTGGAAACCCGGTTGCCGGGACAGGGGGAAGGAGTCGTCCTGGAAATTCGCGACACGGGGGAAGGTATTGCTCCCGAACTCCTGCCCGTGATATTCGATCCTTTTTTTTCGACCAGGAACCGGTATGACAACCTCGGGCTGGGCCTGACTGTGGCACGTGAGATCGTTCTGGCACATCGGGGTCGCATCGAAGTGCAGAGCCGGCCCGGGAATGGGACGACGGTCACGGTAATCCTGCCCGTCGCGGGGCACGCGGGGGAATCAGCATGAAGAGTCGCTGGGAGATACTGGTAGCCGACGATGAAGAGGCGATGCGCGCATCCCTGGCCGCGTGGCTGCTCGAGGACGGCTACGCCGTCGATTCGGTCGCGTCCGGGCGCGAAGCCGTGTCGATGGTTGCACGCAAAGACTACGCGATCTGCTTCATTGATTTGAAGATGCCGGGCGGCATGGACGGGATCGAGACCATGATGGAGATCCGCAAGATCCGCCCGGATGCGTCCATCATCATCATCACCGCCCATGCCACCGTCGACACGGCGATCAGCGCCATGAAGGAGGGCGCCCAGGAATATATCGTCAAGCCGTTCAATCCCGAGGAGATCTCGCTGCTGGTCAGCCGCATCATCAATGTCAAGAACCTGCAGCGCGAAAACCTTATCCTGCGCAAGAAGCTCACGGGCCATTACTCCTTTCACGACATCATCAGCAAAAATTCGAAGATGCACGAGATCTTCGAACTCATCCGCGAGGTGGCCAGCCTGCGGAGCACCGTCCTGATCGAGGGAGAGAGCGGCACCGGCAAGGAGCTGATCGCGCGGGCGATCCATTATTCGGGAGAACGCGCATCCAAACAGTTCGTCGGAGTGTCGTGCGCCGCACTTGCGGAGACCCTGCTGGAATCCGAGTTGTTCGGCCATGAAAAAGGGGCCTTCACGGGCGCGGCCTCGCAGAAGAAGGGGAAGTTCGAGCTCGCAGACGAGGGCACTATTTTCCTCGATGAGATCGGCGACATATCCCCGAAACTCCAGATGGATCTGCTGCGCGTGCTCCAGGAACGCTGCTTCTACCGGGTCGGCGGCTGGAAGGAACTCCAGGTGGATGCCCGGGTGATCGCTGCGAGCAACCGCAACCTGCAGGAGGAGGTCCAGAACGGGAAGTTCCGCGACGACCTGTACTACCGGCTGAACGTCATCAACATCCGGATACCGCCGCTGCGGTCGCGCCGCGAGGACATTCCGCTGCTGGCGCGCAGCTTCATCGAGCGGCTGTCCCCTGAACTGGGCAAGGAAGTGGCGGACATCAGTGAGGACGCGCTCAAGTCGCTCCTCGATTATGACTGGCCGGGCAACGTCCGCGAGCTCGAAAATGCGATAGAACGCGCCATCGTCACCTGCAGAAATACGGTGCTCACCAGCGAGGACCTGGCCTTCCTCCGGCGGAACCCGCAGGAGAAACATAGCTGGGCCGTGCCGCGCGATCTGACCCTGCAGCAAATGGAACGCGAGGCCATCCTGGCTACCCTCCAACGCACGCAGGGCAATATCAGGAAGACCGCCGGCCTGCTGGGAATCGACCGCTCCACGCTGTATGACAAGATCAAGAAGTACAAGATCCCGAGGGGGCCTTCGGGCGCTGTCCGGAGTTAGTGTGGATACCTCACAGCGTCATCGAGGTTCCACAAAGGCCCCGAGCCGGGAGAGGCGTCCCAGCGCTCCGACATCCGCTCCGGGAACCGGCGGGCCATCAGCAGGCGGAGGCTTATGACGTAACTCGCCAGCAGCGCACAACTCAGGTCAAATCCCGGACACTGCAGGCAGGTTTGCCGGAACCGGCCGATTCCATTTATTCCGGATGTTGATTACGAATATGGCCCTTCGCCCTGCCCCGATGTAACCTTTTCCCTCCTTAGCCGGTATGAACATCTGAACAGGTGGCCATGGAAACCGAAACCCTGTCGGACGAGGTCTTGATGAGGCGGGTGTGCAGGCGGGACGTCGACGCCTTCCGTGCGCTTTATGGCCGCTACGAAGTTCGCGTCTTCAACTTAGTTCTCCGGTTTGCAGGCGAGCGAGCGCTTGCCGAGGACCTGCTGCAGGAGACTTTCTGGCGCATATGGCAAGCCGCTCACACTTTCGATCCCGCACGCGGCGGATTCCGATCTTGGCTTTACCGGGTGGCGTTGAATGCCACCCGGAGCGAAATGGCGCTGAAGCGTTACTCCCGCGAAACCCGGCAAAGAAGAACAAGGACACTCATAAAGCAGCGAATCACGAAAAATGGGTGTCCTTTTGTTCCCTGCGGGTCCAGTGGCCGCGATCAAGCGCCTGCGGCCGTTCTGGCGGGTTGGGAGGACTGTGCTCTGGGTGATCCCCTCGCCGGCGCCCGATGCCGCCGCACCCTGGATCGCTGTCAAGCTGCCATGAGACGCAAGCGTCCGCAAAACCAGGTTGCGCGCCTGACGCGTTGCCGGGGCGGCAATGCTGCACGTTCAGGAAGTGGTTGATCAGCCTCACGAAGCGGGCGACTGTTTCTTCAGGGGTGAGGACAGCGATTCGAGCCACGATCGGTGTCGGGCAAGGTCATTTCTGCGACTTTGGCGACAACCTCCGTTATCGCAGCACGCACCGCATCATGCATCTTGCCGCCCACAGTCAGGCAATCCGCGGGCTCGACGGCGACGATAGCCACCTCTTCCGGCACGGCAAGATTAAGCGCCCTGCCCAGACGCAGCGCCTCGAACAGGCCGATGTAATGGGGAGATCCGCCCGGAGTGTTCCGGACCTCTCCCTCATGGAATACAGATACCGTTCCAGGGGGAACGGTTCCACTCTGCCATGTGTCCACCACAATCAGGCGCCTGGCGCCCAGTGTGGAATCCAGGAGATCAAATCCGGACGCCGTCGATTCGCAGACGTCGAGATCCGGCCGTTGCTTCCGCAACTCCTCCGCCACGACAAGTCCGAAGGCATCGTCGGCCAGTAGCGAATTCCCGAGACACAAAATTCGCGTTGTCATTCGTCGCACCAAATCGTGATGAAAAAAAACGACGGGATGCCGGTAGGCATCCCGCCGACAGGACAAGCCGGGAGGGACAGCTTATCCAACCGTCTTGTGGATCGTGCCGTCACCATCCCGTCTAAGTGTTGCGACGGTCTTCCCCTCCGGGTTGCGGACAGATACCAGGAGAGGCATGCTTCCGGGCAACGAATGTGTTGCGCACCCGTTGCACGGATCATAGGCGCGGAAGGCCATCTCGACCATGTTCAGCAGGCCTTCAGACACATTGTTGCCGGAGATGAGGCCTTTTGCCGCTTTGTCTACGCTCATGGCGATGCGGGCGGCGTTGTTCTGCGTCGCGACGATCAGGTTCGCCTTGCGGATCCGTCCCTGCTCATCGGTCTGGTAGTGATGAAAGAGAGTGCCGCGGGGCGCTTCCACCACCCCAAACCCCTCCTCGGGCGTCGCCGTCGGAAGAGTCCGTATGTTTGTGTCGGTAATCTCCGGGTCCTCGGCCAGTTGCTGCATGCGTTCCGCCGCATAGAGCAGTTCCACCAGGCGCGCCCAGTGATTGGCGAGCGTATGATGCACCGGCTTGCCGCCCAGCGTGGCGAAGTACTGCTCATAGGCCTGTTGCGCCAGCGGCGTCGCCATGCCGTCGGAGGCGTTGAGCCTTGCGAGCGGCGCGACGCAGTAAATGCCGCTGTCGGCCCCGTCCACAAAGCCCTTCCAGCCGATCGGTTTGATGTAGCAGAACTTCATGTAACTCCACGGTTCCACATGTTCGGCCACATAGTCGAGATACTGATCCGCCCTGAACCGGGCGACTTCCTTGCCCTCGGGGGACACGATCCTGAGAACGCCGTCATAGAAGTTGCACTTGTTCTTTTCGTCCACCATGCCCATGTAGTGGGTCCGGTGCGTAAATGCATCGGAGAGAATCATGTTCACGTAGTCGGAGTTTTTGAGGACGATGTTGTCGAAGACTCCGAGAGTGAAGCGGGCGAATTCCACCGCTTCGGCAGCCGCGGCCTGAAACAGGACACTGTCATAAGAGCTGATGCACTTTGCGACTCCTCCGGGCAGGCCGAACACCGGGTGGACGACCTTCCCTCCCGTGAGCGTTATCAGCTTGCGCAGTTTCCGGCGCGTTTCGATGACCCTTTTCCCCACTTCGAGCCCGACCTTGGCGATCACTCCCAGGACGTTGCGTTCCGCGGCAGGGGCATTTGGACCCACGACGAAGTCAGGCCCGCCCAGGAAGTAAAAGTGGAGCGCATGATCCTCAACCATGAAAGTGCTGTACACCAGCTCGCGGATCTTTCGGGCTGCCGGAGTGGGGGTTACCTTGTACAGGCTGTCGAGGGCTTTGGTGCCAGCCATGTGATGGGCCATCGGGCAGACGCCGCAGATGCGCGAGGTGATCTGCGGCATGTCCTCCGCCAGCCTGCCCTCAGCAAACTTCTCGAATCCCCTGAGCTCGGGCACCTGAAAATAGGCGCGGTCGACTGTCCCCTGGTCGTTCAGGAGAATGTCAATCTTGCCGTGCCCTTCCAGGCGGGTGATGGGATCAATAGTGATTCTCCTCTGTTGCAGGTTGTCCGGCATCTCAGTGCACCTCCAATTTTTTCCTGCGCAAGGGTGATGCGGGCATGCTGTAACGATAGAGCGTGCCCACAGGGTCGGGTATCTGCGCGAGGATCTTGTCGATCTCGGCTTCGTCTTTGCTGTCAACGATGGAAGCCAGGGAGGACAGCGCCTTGCTGCCATAATCCCGGACCCGGCTGGTCGGGCCGAAGCAGCCGCTGCAGGGCATGTTGCCCTCGACGCACAGCGCTTCGCAGCCGCCGCGCGTCGCCGAACCCAAGCACAGCAGCCCCTGGGCCAGCAGGCACTTTTCCGGATCGATCAGGATCTGGTGGGGCCGCTTCCACTCCTTGATCGCCAGCTTCTCCGGGCGCGTGTCTTTGCGCGGACACTCCTCACAGAGCGCCGTGTCGGGAGCCAGGACCGTGCCTTTTTCCGGCAGTTTGCCGCTCAACAGGGTTTGCACCGCCTGGAGCAGGAGCTTGGGGGTCGGCGGGCAGCCGGGAACGAAATAGTCGACCGGCACCGTCTGATCCAGAGTCTTAACGGTATCAAACAGGGTCGGCAGAGTCAGGTTCCGGCCGTGATCGGCAAACTCCGCTTGGGGCGCTGTGCCCTCGGGATTGACTGTGCTCGGCGCCTCGCGGTAGACCGCTTTGAGCAGCGCCTGCCGGTCCCAGGAGTTTGCCAGGCCCGGCACTCCCCCGAGCTGCGCACAGGCCCCAAAGGCAATGAGCAGATTGGACTTCTTGCGCAGCAGGTGAGCCATTTCCTCCTGCTCGGTCGTGCGGATCGCGCCATTGACAAAGGCCGCCAGGATCGACCCGTCGGCCATCGCCTCGACGTCCTTGCGCTTGAAGTCGAGTGCGACCGGCCAGAACACGATGTCGACCGCCGCAACCACGTCCAGGATCTTCTCCTCGAGATCGACGACCGTTTCCTCGCAACCTCCGCAGGAGGCACACCAGTAAAAGGCAACTTTCGGTTTGTCGCTCATCAGACCGCCACCTCCTCGCGCATGACTTCCTTGTTTGACAGGCGCAGCGGGCCCAAGGCCCGGACCTTTTCCACCATATCGTTCATCGTGGCCCTGAGCCTCTCCGCCTCGGCCGCGGAGATCCACTCGAGCCGGAAACGCTCTTCCTCAATCCCCATTTCCTTGAGCACGCGCTTCAAGAGTTGCACCCGCCGCAAGGTCTTGTAGTTCCCTTCCTGGTAATGACAGTCCCCCGGGTGGCAGCCGCCGATCAGGACTCCGTCGGCCCCCTTGGCGAAAGCATCCAGGACAAACTGGGGATCGATCCTCCCGGAGCACATCAGGCGCACGACGCGCGCGTTGGGCGCGTATTTCATGCGCGATACTCCGGCGGAGTCCGCTGCCATGTAGGTGCACCAGTTGCAGAAAAAGGCGACGATTTTCGGTTCAAAGGTTTTATCTGGCATAGTCAAGTACCCCCTCGATCTCTTCGAAAATCTGCTCATCTTCGAACAGGTTCTGCCGGAGCGATCCCGACGGACAGGCGGCTACACATGTGCCGCAGCCCTTGCAGAGCACCGGGTTGACGGTAGCTTTTTTCTTGTCTTCCAGGCGCGTGATCGCATGATACGGACAGAGCCCGATGCAGGTCTGGCACCCGGAACACGCCTCCTCCACCACATAGGCGGTGTTGGGCTCGATCTCGATCTGGCCGGCGTCGATCAGGGCCAGCGCTTCCGAGGCCGCCGCCCCGGCCTGGGCCACCGTGTCCGGGATGTCCTTGGGACCCTGGCAGCAGCCGGCGAGAAACACGCCGTCGGTGAACGTGGAGACCGGCGCCAGCTTCGGGTGCCGCTCCGTGAAGAAGCCCTCCCCTCCACAGCTGATATTGAACAGCCGGCGCACTTCCTGCGCGTCGGCGTGCGGCTCCAGCCCGACAGACAGCACCACCATGTCGACCGGGATGCGGCGCACGAAGGCGCTCAGGGTGTCCTCGACACGGAGCACCAGCTTCCCTTCCTCCGACTTGTCCAGAGCCCAGTCGGTCACCTCCGCCACCTTGCCCCGGATGAAGTGCACTCCCTCCTGCAGCAGCCGCTGGTAGAACTCCTCGAAGCCTTTCCCCGGCGTGCGCATGTCGATGTAGAAATTGAATATCTCCGCGCCGGTGTGCTCCTTGATCAGGTGTGCCAGCTTCAGCGAATACATGCAGCAGACGCGCGAGCACCACTTGTTCGTATACTCGTCCCGGGAACCGACGCAGTGGATGATCCCGACGCTTTTGGGGTGGGAGCCGTCCCGCAGGACAACCTCTCCTCCGGTCGGGCCGGAGGCGTTGATCAGCCTCTCCACTTCCATGGAACTGTAGACGTTGGGATAGGTGCCGTATCCGTAATAGGGGACCTTCTTCGGATCCACGGCCTGAAAGCCCGTGGACAGCACCACGGTGCCGACCTTGATCTTCTTGACTTCGTCCTTCTGCTGGAAGTCAATCGCGTGCCGGTCGCCGCAGGCTTCGACACAGGTCTTCTTGCAGGTGCCCTTCTTGAACTCGATGCAGGCCTCCGGATCGATGAGAACGACCTGCGGTATCGCCTGCGGGAAGGGGATGTAGACCGGTTTGCGTTTTCCCAGGCCTTCGTTGAATTCATCGTCGAAGCGGGCTTGTTTGTAGACGCAGGCTTCCACGCACTGCATGCAGCCGGCGCAAAGCTCCTCGTTTATGTAACGCGGGTGGCGCGTCACCGTCACCTCATAGTTGCCGACATATCCCTCCACCGCCGTGACCTCCGAGAGGGTCCACAGCGTGATGTTCGGATGCGCCTTGACGGCAGTCATCTTGGGTGTGAGGATGCACGCCGCGCAATCGAGCGTGGGGAAGGTCTTGTCGAATTTCGCCATGTGCCCGCCGATGGTGGGATCGCGTTCCACCAGGTACACATGTTTGCCCGCGTTGGCCAATGTGAGCGCCGCGTGAATGCCGGCGATTCCGCCGCCCACCACCAGCACGTCCGCCTGGATCTTCACGTACCCTTTCTCCAGCGGTTTGTGGTACCGGATCCGGCGGACAGCCGCGCGAATCAGGTCGTCGGCTTTTCGCGTGGCCTCTTCCTTCTGACCCACGTGCACCCAGGAATCGTGCTCGCGGATGTTGACCATGTGGGTAAGGTACGGATTCAATCCGCTCTTCTCCGCTGCCTTGCGGAAGGTGTGTTCATGCAGGAGCGGCGAACACGAGGCCACCACCACCCGATTGATCTTGTGTTCCTGCACATCGGAACGGATCAGTTCCTGGCCGGGATCGGAACACATGTACTTGTATTCGCGGGAGACCACGACTCCGGGCAGGCGAGCAGCACGCTCCGCCACCGACTTCACGTCGACCGTGCCCGCGATGTTGGTTCCGCAGTGACAGATATAGACGCCGATACGAACCGAGCCGTTTTGGTTAGACATGAGCCGCTACCTCCTTTGCCGCGGAAAACCACTGCTTGACCAGAGTCGTGCCCGAGATGGCCCTGTGGAGCCCCAGTTCGCGGGTACCTCCTCCCAAAGCCCAGCCCAGCACCTGGGTGAAATAGAATATGGGCATGTCCAGATTTTCCTTCATGCGCCTGCGGATCTCGGACTGGTAGGCATCCAGGTTGAACTGGCACAAGGGACAGAGAGTCACAATCGCTTTCGCCCCCTTGCGCGCCGCCTCTTTCAGGATGATGTAGTTGAGCCGCAGTCCCACGGAATGAATCGTGCCCGTCAGCGAGCCGCCGCAGCACTTGGTTTTCAGCGCGAAATTCACCGTGGGAATCCCCGCAGCATCGAGGAGCTCCTCCATGCGGGACTGATTCACCGGCTTATCCACTTCATAATAAGGACGGACCGCCTGGCAGCCGTAGTAGCAGACTACCGGCCCGCCTTGCCATTTGCGGCTCACCTTGGAGCGGATCCGATTGACGCCGATGTCGTTGTAAAGGACTTCCAGCGGGTGGCGCGTGTGGACAGAATCGGCAGCCATGGGCAGATTCGCCGCCTTGAGAGTGGAACTCACATGCGCGCGGATCGACGGGTAGCGCTGCACGTAGTCCTGGGTCTTCCTCAGAACGAGATAGCACGCAGCGCAGGGGGCGAGAACCTGGCTGTTGCCCGACTTGTGGACCAGAGCCAGATTGCGCGCGGAAAGCGCGAACGCCGAGTCCTCATCGATCGCCATATAGGAGGTCGCACCGCAGCAGTTCCAGTCGTCGAGCTCCTGGAGCTTCACATCCAGCAGGCGAAACAGCGTGAGAAGACTCTCTTCGTAAGCAACGCCCGTACTCTTGAGCGAACAGCCGGGAAAATATACGTATCCTTCCGCCATTAGTGAACCTCCGTTGCTCCCACGCTTTTGTGCGGAAGCTCATGCACACGGTCGATCTTTTCCATACGAAGCGACATCCGGCCGGTGCGGAACAGCTGCCATCCCGTTCCCATCATGGTCAGCAGAATCATTGGATTCGATTTCAATGCCATGCGCATGACCAGCCACATCTCCGAGCTGCGTCCGCGCTTGGCCACCATCTTATGGAATTCGCTCGCCAGCACAGGAATCGGGAAGCGCTTGGGAAACAGCTTTTTCTTGATGGCCTCCCGCTTGAGGCTGTACATGACATCCGTCAACTGGATCTTCTGCGGGCAGCGCGCGGCGCAGGAGTAACAGGAAGCACACAGCCAGATCGTTTGTGACGCCAAGGCTTCTTCCTGAAAACCCTCCCGGACCAGATTGATGATGCGCCGCGGCGTGTAATCCATGTAAATGGACAGCGGACAGGTGCCCGAGCAGGTGCCGCACTGAATGCAGGAGAAAAGCTTCTCGCACCCGGGCAGCTGCGCGATTTCACTCGCCCATCCGGGATGCGCCTCCCGCTGCTGCTTCATTTTCCGTTCGATTTGCATCAACCTCATCCTCCCATCAGAGTTTTCGGATCGGACTCTTACCGAACCGCCCCCGCACGGGATTCATCGTGCGCACGCTAGCTCTAGCTGCGCCCTTTTTCACCCGTTTGATGAGCAACGTATAGTTCACACACACGATGGTCTTCGCCGCCGCAACGGGAAAAACTCACGCCGCTGTAAGGGATGAACTTCGTGACGGCGGCAGCCGAGCAATACTGTGCCTGCGATTCCTGGAGAAAAGGGCAGCGCGGCTCTGTTGCGATCGCGATCCCATGCTGCCGGGCTACGGAGCAGTCAGCATAACTTGCGCCGGAACACTTCTCCTCGCCCTCATGTCCGGGGACTTGGGCAATCATTTTCTTGAATCCTGAGACGCTGCAATACCTGACTACCGCATCCTTGAGAAAGGGGCACCTCATGCCCAGCTCCTGCAATGGCTTGCCACTGCCAAAGGTGTTGCACAAAGGACTCACCCCTCCCCGGTATTCATAGGCAAATCCCGTGCCATGGTGGAGCCGGAGCGAATTGTGGCTTATCTCATACAGAACAAGCTGGTTAGTCGCATACGCTGCGGGAGTTGGCAGGCTTATGCACACCCGGTATGTAGTCTATTCCCACACGTTAATCGGCATTACCCACATATCCGGGAAAAGCATCATATAAATGCATTCAGGTCGGTGCGGATTATAATCCGCGGCATGGAAAGGCAACTGAGAGAGGGATTTCACTCCGACTTCGAATCGTCATGCCCCTGGTGTGGATTCGGACTCAAGATTCATGCCTGCGTTTCGCGCCGGATCTTTTCGATGGCACGGTCCCTTTCTTCGTTGGCGCGCTCGACATCCCTGCGATACTGCCCTTCGAGCGTGGCCCGCTCCTCCGGGTCGTAGGTGCCCGACAGTTTCGACCGGTGCATGATTTCGAACTGTGCGAGCTTCGCCCGGCACGCGCGTCGCGCCTCCTCGATCCTCTGCTTCTGGTCGTCGGTCAGAGGCTGTTCAACCAGACCCTGTTCGGCATCCTGCCTGCGCAGGCGCTCCATGGCCAGTTCAATCGCGCTCTTCGGTTCGTCGTCCGTCATGCAACTCCTCGCTGCGCGGCGTGGCCGCCAATCGGTCCCGGGGAAGCCACAGGCTCCCCCGTCTGTCTCAGTGACATTCTATGGACTCGAACGCAAATGCCCGATGTGCAGCATTTCAAAAAGTCCATCCTCTTCATTTTAAAATCCCTTGTGTCAAATTCCGGCAACCAATATTTCAAGTACAGCCCGGCAAGCTATATCACGGCTTTATGGAGGACACAAAGAGTTATGAGCGTCAAGGCGCTGCATCAAATCCACACGTCGGATCGGGAAGCCAAAAAAAGGGCCAAAACTGTCCTGGTTCCACGACAATGGCGGAAAAAGGCTGCGGTGGATTCTATTTATTGGCCCGCCACTCGATCAGTCCGCCCTCGTACCAGGTCGTGTCGTCCCGCATCCAATTGGCGTCAGGAGGGCCGAGCAATCCCTTCTGGTAGGTCCTGGCCCGGAGCGCGATCTCGAGACGGAGGGACCTGGTCGTGACCGGCTCGAAGTGGACCGTGTTGAATCTGTCTTTCTCCACTCCGTAAGCATCGGACGCTTTGACCGGCTTCCACTCGCTTCCATCCCGGTATACGAGGCGCCAGGCTCTGGGCACAGGACAATACTGCTTGTCGTCCTTCCAGTAAACGTCCACGGATGAGACTCTGGTAGCCTCCGGAAAATCGTATTGAACCCAGGCTTGATCTCCGGCCTGCGGCCGCAGCCTGAGGAAATAGGATGAACCGTCGTGGGAATTCACCGGCTCGAGCTGATCGAAGATCGCCTTGATGTCTCCGCTCCCGTCCTGGACGTTGGGATAGAACCTCTGGGCGATGCTCGGAAGCTTGTGGCCGGGGTAATTTTCAGTGGGCGAGCCTTCGCCGCAAGAGGAGGTCGCGCGGCTGGTGGAGGCTATCGTCGGCACGGGTGGCAGCTCCGCTTTCGATGCCTCGCGAGCCAGCCAGACTGCCATCTCGCCCGGGCCGCGGTTCCCGAAGGCATAAAATGGGATGGCGCGAAAATCCTTCTCTTGTTTCCGCACCGACACCCTGTCTGTGCCCCGGCTCAGAGCCAGGACCTTTCCGCTGATCACACCGATCCCGCCGAGGACATCCCGCCGCACGGCGAAATCGAAACCCGCGTTGTCCGGCACAACCAGGTTGAACACGGCGCCGCCGTTGTCGATTCCCTCGGCGCAGAAAACGAGCGGGCCGCGCTGCAGGGCGACCATTCCCCGGTCGTCCGACGCTCGGTCGTCGGCCAGGACTTTTTGAACTGTCATCGGAAATTCGAGCGCAACCACGTCGCCCTTCGTCCACCTTCTTTCGATCCTGGCAAAGCCTTTGTCCATGGCATAGGTCGCCGGTTGACCGTTCACCGTAACTTTGAATCCCGGATCCTGAGGATCCATGAAGCGATATAACCCACCCGGCATTGCCTCGCCTCTCGCCCATCCGGGGATGCGCACAAAGACGCCGAACGCCTGATCTTCGGCCGGATCGACTTTGATCCTCGTGCTTCCGTCCCAGGGATAGTCCGTCACCTGTTCGAGGCCGACCGGATTCTTTTTCCAGCTGATCCGGGCCTTGCTGCCGATGAACAGGTTGACATAAATCCCCTTTGCATCCGTGGCGTAGATCAGCTTACCCATGGAGGCCAGAAAGCGGGTGATATTGGGCGGGCAGCAGTTCGGGCCGAAGCGCGGCTGGCGGGCGAAGCCGCCGTACGCCTTGAGCGGCGCCTGGTAGAGAAACTGATCCCCGGTGAGCGATACACCGGCCAGGAGCCCGTTGTAAAGGATGCGCTCCGCGACGTCGAGACATTTTGCGTCCTGGTTCAGGAGAAACATGCGGTGGCTCCACCATGTATTGCCGACCGCGGCACAGATTTCGTTCCAGCAGGACAGATTGGGAAGGTCGTAATCGTCGCCGTAATCTTCGTGGTCCCGGTAGGTGCCGATGCCTCCGGTGAGGTATGTCCTCTTTGTGACGGCGTCTTCCCAGATCCTGTCGACCGCCCGGGCGTATTCGACATCCCCTGTGAGCGCGACGATGTCGGTCAGGGGATTGTAAAGATAGGTTGCCCGCACAGCGTGGCCGATGGCCCTGGTCTGTGATTTCAGGGGCACGTGATCCTGGGCGTATTCCCCATAGAGCGTCCGGCCGCTCTGGGCATTGCCCCGCTCGTCCAGGAAGAATTTGGCAAGCCGGACATAATTCTCATTCCCGGTTGCGCGATAGAGAGGGATCAGACCCATTTTCACTCCCTCATGGTTTGAAATGTCATGCCGTTTGCCCGGGCCAAAAAGGGCGACGAGGTCGTCGGCGATTTCGACCGCTGCGTCGAGCAATTTCCGGTTTCCCGTGGTTTCGTAATAGGCGATCGCGGATTGGGCGAGGTACCCGACTCCTCCCATCGTACCGTCTCCGGAAGAAGCCCATTTTCCCTTCATATTTCTGAACCGCTCGATGGTTTTGTCGAATCCGCCCTCAATCAAGGCCTGTAGCGCCGGATCGGGCTTTTTCGCCAGGAAGTCGCTGGCCGCTTCGGCGAGTCTGCCCTCGACCGGTCGGCCCGACTTTTCAGACAGCCCGATCAGATAAGGCAAAGTAACCGTCCGGGTCGTCTCGATCCGCGGCGCCCAGAAAGAATCGGTAATGTCGACATCCCGGGATGAGACGGGAGTTATCGGATAGTCGGAGTTGACGATTCCGCCGCTTGCGGAGCAGCCTGGCAGGGAAAAAACCAGAAGAAAAACACAAAACGCCTGAAAGATACGCTTCACGAGTGACTCCTTTGAGCGGCATCAACAGGATGTCGCGTTGGGTCTGAACCATGGGATGCCCCCAGCCTCCCGCAGGCGCGGTGATGCCCAATCGAGGCTTGAGGGTCAGCCATGCGGATTGTAAATCGGATACCGGCATTGTCTTATAAATATTTCAATCCGAGGCAAGTGTTCATCAGCAGGTCGTCACACAGACGGCCAGACCGCCTTGAGACGTGTCCGTGCCGGTCTCAGACCGCCTCGGAGGCTTCCGCCCGCCCATCGACCGCAACGCGGGCACGGATCCGACCACGCTGGCCTCGGCGATTTGACGAATGCCGGCGACCTCGATGTCGTCACTGTCAATCAGTCTTACAGAGAGTTCGACTCAGCCGGCAAGGCGATCGGGTACTTTCCACCGTCTCTGTGGTCGCTGACCGGAGAGGGAACGGCGGCTTCAGTTCCAACCAGGCCAGCCGGATGGATGACAATTTCACATTGGCGGGGGCGGGGCTGTGAACTGTACTACTCACCTGAAAACCCCTGCCAAAAAGGAAAGGATTCTGCAGCACCACGGAATAACGTTCGGTATCGGCATCGGGATCGCTATCGCAGTCGCAATCGCTATCGACCCCGATGCGTTTGGAACCATGTTAATATCTCTTGGCGGATACAGGTTGTCATGAGCAGATCACGCACCGTGTCCCGTTCTGTCTGAATCCGAGGTCAGCCACGAGATGAACCCGGCAGTCCGGACCACACGGTCGCAGTAGCGGTTGCGGAGAGGAGGTGTATGCCTTGCGCCGACTGATGAGTTTTGCAGGCCTTGCAGCGTTCATTGCCGCCCTGTTTGCTTCGCTGCCCAATGCCCAGGAGAAAGCCCCGGCCGGCTCGCAGACCGTGGCGATCGTCAACGGCAAGCCGATTACGGGGGAAGAATTGAACAAGGTTGCCGGCCCGGAACTGGAGAAGCTCGAGCTGGAAAAACTCCAGTTCGAAGCCAACTACGCCCGCAACCGGCAGCAGGCTCTTGAGAGGGGTCTCGCTCGTCTGATCGAGGGGAGGTTGCTCGCTGCCGAGGCCGCAAAGCGAGGTATCAGCGAGAAGGAGCTGTTGGCCCGGGAAGTAGACGCCAAGGTCCGTCCTCCTTCCCCGGAAGAGGTGAACTCTTTCTACGAGTCCAACAAGGCGCGCATCAATCAGCCCAAGGAGCAGGTCGGCGCGCAGATCCAGCAATACCTGCAACAGCAAGCGACCGCCAACGCCAGGAGCGGCTTCATCCAACGCCTGAAGAAAGACTACGAGGTCGCTTCCTTTCTCGGCCCCGTGCGCAACAAGGTCGAGAGCGAAGGACATCCGTCACGCGGCCCCGCGAGCGCCCGGGTCACGATCGTCGAGTTCTCGGATTTCCAATGCCCCTATTGCAGGACCATGGCTGCGACGCTCAAAGAAGTGGAGAAAAACCATCCCAAGGACGTGCGCCTGGTCTTCCGCCAGTTTCCCCTGACAGGTCTTCACCCGAACGCTCAGAAGGCAGGCGAGGCCTCGTTGTGCGGCCAGGAACAAGGCCGCTTCTGGGAACTGCACGACGCCATGTTCGAGGACCAGGCAAGTTTGAATGAGAGCGACCTGAAGGCTAAGGCTGCCAAGCTGAAACTTGACCCGGCCGCATTTAACGCGTGCCTCGACTCAGGTAAGTATGCGAACAAGGTCAGGCAGGACATGCGTGACGGCGCCGTAGCAGGGGTCAGCGGCACGCCCGCACTCTTCATCAATGGGCGTTTCCTTTCCGGCGCCCAACCCTACCGGGAGATAGCGAAGATCATCGAAGAGGAGTTGAACCAGCGCCGGGATGTTCGCTGAGGAGGCCCTATCCGAAGTCGATGTGGCGATCGCGCGAGGGATTGACGTGCAAAGATCTCCCTTGACACTCAATCACTGATTTCTTATTCGATCCCGTTGGGTCAGCAAGGTTCGGCTCGTCGAAGGGATTGAGTCCCCTGACAGCGGCGGAGGCTGCTGCCGGTTCCCATCGAATGAATGCCGCGCCGCATTGCCATGATCGGCCGCCGGATCGCCCGCAAAATGCCGATGGTCAGTCCTGCCTTGGGCACGGATTTCATGACGCAGCCTGCAACTGCCTGGTTACGGACAATTGTATTGAACACCCGTGACGGTGGGAAGCAAAATAGGAGTGGAGGCTGAACGGCCATGAATGGAGTAGCGGAAGACCTGGAGGGAGTGGGCAAAATCCTGCAAGGCGGGGTGGCGGTTGGGGAAGTTGCATACTCGATCCGAGTGTATGCGGCCGGTCCTCAGGGATGGCAGTATCCGTTTGCGCGGTTTCGGGAGCGAGGCTATCTGAAGCTCTATGATTTGGTGAACAAGCCCATTACGCTCATTCTCGAAGACGGACGCAGATGGGATTGCCGTATCAGCAGCCTTGACGGGACGGTCGTCGCGGCGGGAAGTTGGCCGGTCAAAGAGGCGGGCATACAGGGAACCCAGTCCTGAATCCTTCCTTGCCGATGCCGCATGGCCGGCGATATCGCCGCTGCCGTCAGTCAGCACGGGCGCACCCGGTCTGATCTCGTTCCCTCATGCCGGCTTGCCGCCGCGAAGCAAGTCCTGCCACTTTTGATCTGCTTTGGAATATGCTGTCACGCATGAAACGGCGCAACCTGGCAAAGGCATATGCCGCGGTGTTCCTGAAAAACCTGCAGTTTTTCGGCCCCATAGCTGTGCCTTACTTCCTGGACTGGCTCCGGGTCGACTACACGAGGATGTTTGTTCTCCAGGCCTGGTTTCTCTTCTGGGTGTTCGTGCTGGAAATCCCGACCGGCGTGGTCGCGGACAAGTTCGGTCGAAAGATTTCCGTGGCTGCCGGGTGCCTCCTGTTCGGCGCCGACATGCTCTTTTTCGGCCTGTGCAACAGCTACCTGCTTTTGTTTCTTGCCGAGTTTCTGGGCGCTGTCGGCTTGACTCTCATGTCGGGAGCTGAGCAGGCGCTGCTCTATGACCTTCTCGTTGTCTTGAATGAAGAAGAACGTGCGCGCTTCTATCTCGCGCGCTACGAAGCTGCCGGAACTCTCGGCCTCCTCCTTGCGTTCCCGGTCGGATCGATGGTTGCCGGCCTGCGGGATTATCCCAGGCTTCTCCCGGTCGCGTTTTCCATGACAGCGGTCTCGGCGTTCATGGCAGCGACCATGTATTATTGGATGCAGGAGCCGCCGCGCAAGAAGGCAAAGGAGAGTTTTTTGGAGATGGGCATGACCGGACTGCGCACGCTCTTCGCGCACAGGGACCTGCGGGCATTTGCCCTCAACGCGGTGACGATTTCGTCCGTAACGTTTTTTGCATTCTGGTTCTATCAACCGATAGCGCAGCGCGCCGGACTCGGGGTCGCGCACCTGGGTTTTGTCGGCGCCGGCTTCAATCTGTTTGCCACCCTGCTGCTCGGCAACGTGCGCCTGCTGGAAAAGGCAATTGGCCTTGGCTGGCTTTTGCTACTGACGGCCTTACTGCCCTCGGCTCTGTTTATTGCGCTTGGATTCGTCAGGCGGCTGGACCTCACCCTGGTCATGCTTTTCCTGCTCGTCGGGTGCAAGATGCTGCGCATGCCGATCCTGAATGCCTCCATCAACCGCCATATCGAGAGTGATAAGCGCGCCACTGTGATTTCGTCGGTTTCGCTCCTGGAACGCCTCGTGACGTTCTTGCTCTACCCTGCAGTCGGCCTGCTGGCGGATGTGGGCCTCGATTACGCCCTCTGGCTGCTGGGCGCGCTGTGTGCGGCGTTTGCCCT
>JAFNAG010000484.1 GCA_017860135.1 Acidobacteriota bacterium | reverse complement strand
CTGGTCCGAGACGTAGGTGATGGGCGCACACTTGGAGAGCAGCAGGGATGCATAGGTGTGCCTGAGGTCGTACTGGGAGAAGCGCGGCAGCTTGCCTTTCTTCAGGAACCGATTCATTGCGGTCGTGATCTTCTTCGGGTCGAGCGGGTGACCTCTTGAATTGGTAAACAGCCAGTGCGGGTTGTTGTCCCCACGTGACAGGGCGTCCTTCTTGAGGAACGTCAGGTGCAGTTGCAGACGCCGGATCAGATCCCGGCAGAGATCGACCTCCCGCCGCTCAGAAGTCTTCGTGCGCTTCAGTCGGTTCTTCCACAGGCTCCGCTCGACTCGGAGCTTTCGGTTGTCAAGGTCGATGTCACCGGGGCTCAGCGCACGTGCCTCGCCGGGGCGCAACCCCGCCAGTGCACAGACCGCGAAGAAGGTGGAGTAGCGCGGCTCACAGTCGGCAACCCCCAAGAACACCCCTAGTTGGCGCTCACTCATGGGCCGTATCTTCTCTTGCTGCTCTGCCTGCGTGATGCGATTCTGCCGGTTTCTCTTCCGACTGAGCCCCTGAGCTGCGTTCGCAGTCACGATCCCGTCATCCATCGCATCCGTCAGTAGGCTCGACAGCGTTGCCTTCTGAAGACGGATAGTATTCTTGAGGTAACCTCTCCGTTTCTGTTCGGTGATGAACGCCTTCACATGCCCTCGATGAAGATCCCGAACTCGAATGTGCCCGAGCTTCGGCAACAGGTGATTCTTCAGATGCTGTGTGTAGTTCTCGTGCGTTGCACCCTCGATGTCGTCCCTGATCTTGTCAAGCCAGCCTTTGGCGTAGTCGCGGAGAGTGATATCCGGGTCAGCAACGACATCCGGACGCGCCTGCCTCGCCTCCAGAGTTTTCTCGGCGAGCAGTTGCTCCGCAGCCTCACGAGTCTCTGCCGTCACCCGGCACCGGCGTCCCTGCCAGTCGCGATAGTCGGCAACCCAGCAATTCCTGTCTCGTCGCCTCCAAACCTTGCTCACGGCCTGCCTTTCTTTTTTTCACGCGCCTGCTTCGCGATCAGTCGGACCAGCATCGCGACGGGCTCCCGGATTCCCATCTCGCCTCGCTCCTGACGCGCTATCGAATTGGCTGTGATCCCCACCAATTCGCCCATCTGTGCCTGCGTCAGCTTTAACTCCTTCCTGATCTTCCTCAACTCGTCGCCGGTCATTACACTTATTACTATACGTGACGCCTAGACCAAATGCAAGCCGATTCTTCCTGTCTCGTTCGATCCACTCGACAAGGTCACTCCGGAGAACGAGCCTGTATTTCCCCTTCTTCACGTATGGCAGCTTGCCCGTCCGGATTTGCTCATACAGGAACTGCTCCGTCAGGCCGGTCAACTTCGCGATAGTCTGAACGCTCAGCATCTCGCACGGGTCATGTTCCATCGCCAGCCGAGAATCCTCTCGTTTCGCTCTCGTCAATACGTCGATCTTCATCTGCATTTTCACTTCGAGTTTCGCGAGAATACCCGCGAAATCCGCGCAGTCTGCGTCAGACGACAGCGTCTCGATTGCCCTCTCCATGCTTCGCTCGATCTTAGCCAGCACCGCATTCACCGTCTACGTCTCCAACGCTCATGCGAGCGGTTCATGATGTCCTCCGCCCTGTTGACACCTCGGCACTCGATTTCCTCAGGTCGCCTTCGGCTGTCGATTCCGATAATCTTCCGACCCACCGGTTCGACATCCGGGTCTGTTCCGGCATGACCCGGGATTTCCTCTATGTCGGTTGCCGTCCCTGTCACAGCCCCTCCCCGTTGAGGGGGTCGTCATCGACGGACTCATGCAATTCACCGGGCCGGCAGTTCCATGACGGGCTCAGGGCTGCTGTTAGAGGGCCCCGCTTCTGCCCGGGGCGGGATTACCTCCCGTTTCTCCAAATCCAAGCCGCGTTCCACCCAATCGGATGCTTTCCGCAGCAGCCGCACCACATCGCTTCGGTCCGTCGCATCACGGATCAGCACCGTGACGTCGGATCCCCGGGACATTCGTTCGTCATTCCATGCGACCAACAACAGATCCCCCTGCGCATCCGCCTGCGCGAAGTCCTCCGGGGTCTGCGCCAGAAGACCGTCGATCCGCGCAACAGTTACCGGGTCCTCGGCTGCACAGCCCGCCAGCAGATCAGCCTTAAGTCCTGCGTTCATATCCGTTCCTCCCGTTTCTTGCTCTCAACCGCAGGTCCCCCGGACCGGTACTCCCTTCTGGCAACCATCCGGACTCTGGTCCGCCAGCGACCGGGTACTTTCCATATCCGTAATAGCACTCCAGCCATAAATACCCCCTCTGCTCTGTGAGTTTGTGAGTCTGAGTGAGTCTTCACCGCCCGCCTCCCATGAGAAATAAATCGAAACAATCTCCATTTCCTCCCCGCGCTGGGGTTGTAGAGACTCACTCAGACTCACTAACTCACTAACCCGGTTTACTCTGGGCAGTCTTAATTACTGCCCATAAGGCCGCCAGCTGACGCGTTCCCACCTTGGCGAGGTGGAGATCTCCATAGCGCACGTCGAGTTTGGAGGACAGCGCATTGCCGAGCTTTCGCGAAAAGCTTGTCGATTTAGTGTCCCAACTTTCGGCAAGATCATCCGGAAGTACATCCCTCAACCTCACAGCGCCGCTGGTCATTGTGTCTGCCTCCCTTTTCATTTCTGCCGTAAGTTCTGCCGCTGTGCGAGGTTCACAGCCATAGATTTCCCACCACGTCGACAGGAACGCCTCCCACTGGGCCGTTTCGTCATCGGCCCGCTCATAAAGCTCGTCCTGATTCCTCAGGAAGCCTCTGATCCCGGCTACTTGGAGGACTCCTCCAACCGCCCGCGTCCAGTCCTCAAATCCTCCAAAGATCGGGGTATTGGCAGGCGGGCAGCCCTCTGCGATCCACGCACAGGACAATGTCAGCAGCGCAGCCACGAGTTCGCCACGATTCTGGTCAACCCACCCGGGCAGGTCCGGATGCTTGAAGCCGGACCGCGTCCAAGGGCGTGCGACTTTGGCGTCGAGGCGGCACAAGACTGAGCGTCTGGGCAGGTCCCCTCCGAGTTGAATGTCATTGCCCGTTGCGATCCATGTGGCTCTGACCGGCAAAGATACTGATTCGCTTCGACCCAAGATGCGATCCTTCCAGACCGGGGCCGTGATAGCCGCAGCTAGACTCGGGGATTCCAGCGGATGGTTGAGATTGTCAAACACGATGATCGCACTTCCATCGAGCAGCATTGCTGTCAGCCGCTTTCGCATTTCCTCATCCTCGCGTGGTGCCATCATCATCGCGGCAGGGCGACCGATTGCGATGCGCGCCACCACATCCGCGAGAAGTCCTTTTCCCGTTCCCGCCCTCGGTGCGTCAAACAGGATCAAGGGAGTGGCTCCGGGAACATAGGGGCGCAGGATCGGTGTAAGACAGGCGGCCCAGCCTGCGGCTCTCGATGCCTCGTCGACGAAGGGAAATTCCCCAAGGGCTTCGTTGACAAGACTTACGGCCCGCCTGACGTCTTCCGGCGTAGGATGGTTTGACAACGGCGGAATGACGAAGCCCGGCTTCGGGAGGTAAATCAGACCGGTTATTGGGTCGTATCCGGTGGTGGCGTGCACCGAACCGTCAGGCCGAATGACAGGAATCTCGGCAATTCCAGCCAACGCAGGAAAGCGCCACTCACCCAAGCAGAGGATGTCGAGAATCGCCGAGGCCGGCGGGATTGTGCGTT
>JAFNAG010000163.1 GCA_017860135.1 Acidobacteriota bacterium | reverse complement strand
CATACAACAAAGAGAGAGGATTTTGGCCGGTTAAGTAGGATTCTCGTACATTGACAGGTCTTTGAGTCGTCTGCCGTGCAAATCCCTTGGGAGAAGGCGCCGGAATCAGGATGGAGATCCGCTCTCCCATTCCAGGGCACAGATCGACACGGGTTCAGTCCGGCCCTTCACTTCCGCCTGGCCAAGGTCGCGGAAACGCCAGGGTCCCAATACCCACTCCGTGAGATTCCGGCTTACGATGATGGCAGAACCCTTTTCCTTCGACAACTCCTCCAGCCGGAAGGCCACATTGACGCTGTCGCCCAGGATCGTGAAGGACTGGTTTTTCCCGGTACCGACGTTTCCCATCATTGCGGGACCCATGTTCATGCCGATGCCGATCCGGAAGCTCTGGCCGGGGAATTGGCTGGAAAACTGACCCGAAAACAGGGCGGCGCGGGCAACAAGGCTGCCGGCGGCCCGCAATGCCGAGTGGACTTCCTTCGCCGGAGCGGACCTGTCGGAAACGAGCCAGAATGCCATCACGGCATCGCCGATATATTTGTCGATGATACCCCCGCCGGTTTCGATGATCTCGCTCGCTTCATGGAACCAATTGGATATGAGCCTGGAAAACTCGCTGTTTGGCAGCGATTCGCTCATGGCGGTGTAATTGCGTATATCCGCCACCAGCACAATCACCAATTCACTCCTCATCGAGATCACGGTGCCGGTGGCGGCCGTGGGATCGGCTTCCGGGGGCGCGTCCGGAGCAAGGAACCGCAGTCGGACGGCGCCGATGAGCACTTCGTCCCCGTCCTCCAGATCTCTGGGAGCCGTGAGCCGCCTCCCCTGAATCCAGGTCCCGTTGGAGCTTCCAACGTCGCTCAGCCGATATCGCCCGCCCAGCCGCCGAATTTCAGCGTGATTCCGGGAGGCACGCTTATCTTCCAGCACGAGATCGTTATCCGGGGACCTGCCGATGGTTAGGAGATCACCAAGCACGATTTCCGCCGCCGGCTTGTCTGCTGTGGTCACAATCAGTCTGGCGGGCTGATCGCCGCGCGTGTTCCCGTTGCCGAGGGTATCCAATTCACCGACTCCTGATCCTGTCGCGAAATCTGCCGTTGGCGAATCGAGTCATGCAATCCCGGGTGATGATCCCACTGCGACAAGTTGATGCCCAGGATCCGGAAGGAAACAGGCATCCGCAGACAGGGAAATACGCGGAGATCCATGAATCGCCAGGCTTCCCAGAAGCGAGCCGCCGGGCGGCGGCATCCGCCTGCTGACGGCATGCTGTGGAATTTCTCTGCTCCGCCCGTCACCTGCAATTGCATCGGCCCGTCTGCCAGGGATCCATGCGTGCGGAACCCAAGTCAGCTTTCTCCATCTGAGCCCCCACCCTCACAGATCGTCGGCAGAATCAGTCCCTCCCGGCCCGTTTTCTTCTCCGGCCTTTCCGGAGGCCACTTCCTGAGCCGCCTCCTCGGCCATCTGGTCGAAATCTTCCCCCATGTCCTCGCCCATTTCTTTCCCCATTTTCTTCATCCATCGGGCGACGCTCGCGGGATCGTTTTCGTCCAGCCCCGCGAGGCTGGCAGGATCGGCGAGGGATTCGAGCCTCTTCTCTTCGGACTTCGGGGATGAAAAACGGGAGAAGAGCTGCTCGAGATCTGTGCCGCCGCAACGTTTGCAGGACGGCCGGAAAGAGGCGGGTGTGAGAACCAGGAAACTCATTTTTCGTTTACAGCTTCGGCAAAAGTATTCGTAAATCGGCATAGTCGTGCGGATCAATCCGATTGAAAGTTGTAGAGCCTTTTCCCACCCGAGTATAACGCGCCGCCGCTCTCCCTGACAAGGTGCTGCAGCGGGAGGGTGAATCGGCGGGTTTCTACAATACGGGGAGATCGGGCAAACGAATAACTCCTGGAACCCCCAAGGTCTCTGCGGGCGCGCAGGCTGATCTGGGCTGTCTTCGGGGTTCAACCTTTCCGCCCGGTGGAGACGCGGAACGGCCCGCTTTTTCCGCCGGATTTTTCCAGCAGGCGGATTCGATCGATCGTCGCGCCTTTCTCGACTGCTTTGACCATATCATAGAGGGTGAGGGCGGCTACGGACGCCGCGACCAGGGCTTCCATCTCCACGCCGGTCGGCCCAGTGCAGGACACGGACACCTCGAAGCGCACGCCGGTCTTCCGCACTTCCGCGCGCACGTCCACGTGCGTCAGGAGAAGCGGATGGCAGAGCGGCACCAGTTCCGGAGTCCGCTTGGCTGCCATGATACCGGCAAGGCGGGCAGTCTCGAGCGCGTCGCCTTTCGGCAGCCGTCCTTCGGCAATGAAAGAGAGGGTTCCTTTCGAGAGCCGCACGAAGGCTTCGGCAACCGCGCGGCGCATGCTCACCGGTTTCGCGGACACGTCAACCATCCGCGCCCGCCCCTTCGAATCCAGATGGGACAGTTCCTCTTTGCGCACCGATCAGCTCCGTATGAAAAAATCAGGCAGGAGCAACGACTCTACATGCTCCCCGGCACTTATCGATCCCCGGTCTCCTGGAAAAACCACAAGCGCGTTGGACCGCGAAAATCCGATCATGTCCCCGGATCCTTTCCAGGAAACCGGATGAATCCTCCAGGCGCCTTCGTCCCACCGGGCAATCGCAGGCAGGAATGACGTTCTCCCCGGGGCCTGCGACATAGCCTCCTGCAGCACCCCGCCGACACGGAACAGGTCCGGCCTGGAGTGGCCGCACATCCGCCCCAGAACCGGGCGGACGAAAATCTCAAACGAGACGAACGAAGAAACCGGATTCCCCGGAAGCCCGAAAACAAGGGCACTCCTGTTGCGTGCAAAAACGGTCGGTTTACCTGGCCTCACGGCGACACGGCTGAAGAGAATCGTAACGTTGAGGTCCTGCAGGACGGACTTTAAATAATCGTATTTGCCGACGGAGGCTCCCCCGGAGACGATCAGCACGTCGCGATCCAGACCTCCTGCAATGCTGCGACCCAGCTCGACGGGATCGTCGCGCACGATGCCGAGGTAGTCTGGCTGAATCCCCATGCGCTGCACCTGGGCAGAAAGAGAGTACGCGTTGGAATTGCGGATCTGCCCCCGCCGGGGTGTTTCGTGGATCTCGATCAACTCGTCCCCTGTGACCAGGACCGCCACACGCGGCCGCTGCCACACATTGATCCGAGTCCGGCCAAAAGTCGCGAGCACAGCCAGGTCTTGAGGTCCCAGCGTGCACCCGGCGGAGAGAACCTTCGTGCCGCGGCAGGCCTCGGCGCCGCGCGGAACGATGTTGTCGCCGGGCTCAAGGGACTTCCGGATCCGAACCCGCCCGGTATCTGGAGAATGCTGAGCATGCTCGAGCCATTGAACTGCGTCGGCGCCTGCCGGAATCGGCGCCCCAGTGGTGACGGCAATCACCTGACCGGGTCCCAGTGTCGCGTCGGCTTCGCTTCCCGCACGAAGTTCGCCGGCAAGCTCCAGTTCAACCGGAGCGGCGCGCACATCAACCGAGCGCAGCGCGTAGCCATCCACGGCTGCGCGGTCGAATGGCGGAACATCCATATCCGCCAGGACGTCTTCCGCCAGCACACGACCCAGGGATTCCTGGAAACCGACCCGTTCCTTGCGGAGCGGCGGCAGGTTGTCCAGGATCCGTCTGTGCGCTTCCTCGATACTGATCATATCGTCGCCTGCGCCGCCGGAAATCCGGGCACGCTTTCCGGTGATTGGTTTAGCATTTCTGGCACGTATCCTTTTTCTCCTCCGGAACAGACTCGGCGAATTTTTTCAGCCCTTCGGCATAATCCTTCAGTCGGGTTTCCACAAGGTAGTTGACCGTACCTTCCGGATAAGCGCCGTCGGTTTTGAGGCCGGCGGGAACGCCGGTCAGGATCTCTATGCCTTCGCCTATCGTGGTCACCGCATAAATGTGGAATTTCCCGTGGCTTACCGCCTCCACGACATCATCCCGGAGCATGAGATTCCTGACGTTCTGGACTGGAATCATAACTCCCTGAGTGCCGTTCAGCCCACTCGCCCTGCAGACGTCGAAAAAACCTTCGATTTTCTGATTCACGCCCCCAATGGGCTGGATCTGTCCGTGCTGATTCACGGACCCGGTTACGGCGATCCCCTGTTTGATGGGAAGATCCGACAGGCTGGAGAGCAGCGCATAGACTTCGGTGGATGAAGCGCTGTCCCCATCCACACCCTCGTAGGACTGTTCGAAGCAGATGCTGGCGGAAAGGGAAAGGGGTCGTTCCTGGGCATAACAGGCGCCCAGGTATCCGCTCAGGATGAGCACGCCTTTCTCGTAGATCCTGCCGCTCATCTTGGACTCCCGCTCGATGTCGACAACTCCGCTCTTGCCCATGAAGGTCTTGGCCGTAATGCGGGACGGCTTGCCGAAGCGAATATCGCCGAGGTCGAGGACTGCAAGGCCGTTCACCTGCCCCACCGCCTCGCCGGTGACGTCGACCAGGATGGTCCCTTCGGTTATGAGTTCCCGGATCCGTTCCTGGACGAGATTGGAGCGGAGGAATTTCTCCTCGATCGCCTGGCGGACATGTTCTGCCGAGACGATTTCACGGCCGGCTCTGCGGGCCCAGTAGCTGGCCTCCCGCACGATGTCGGCGATATCGCTGAAGCGGGCGGACAGCTTAGCCTGGTCGTCCACCAGCCGTGCGCCGTATTCGATCACCTCGGCAACGCCTGAGGGATCGAAGTGCAGCAGGTGTTCATGGTGGCACCGGTTGCTGATGAAAGAGGCATAGCTCTGCAGCGCCTTGAGGTCATTCGTCATCTGAGAATCGAAGTCCGCTTTGACCTTAAAGATCTTGCGGAAGTCCTCATCCAGCTCGTACAGCAGGTGGTAGATCTCCCGGTTGCCGATCATGATGACCTTGACTTTGGACGGAATCGGACTCGGGCGCATGCCTGCAACCGGCACCAGGCCGTACTGAACGCTCAGATCCTCAATGCGGCACTCCTTGTTCTTGACGGTGCGCTTCAGCGTCTCCCACACCCCTGAATTCAGCAGGATATCGTGCGCGTTGACGACCAGGAATCCGCCGTTGGCTTTCATATAGGACCCGGCGGCAATCATGGTGAAGTCCGTCTGCATGGTCCCCAACTGAGCCCACCGGTCGATACGTCCGAAAACGTTGTAATAGGTGGGATTCGTCTCGATGATGACCGGCGCCCCCTGCACATCCGTGTTGTCCACCACGATGTTCACTCTATATTTCAGGAAGGGATCGGGGGCCGGTTCCAGGGTTGTCTTCGACGCGGAACTCGACTCCTGTTTCTGCTGGCTGTCCTCCGAGAAGTCGTCGAGGTGAGACAGGATGTAGTCTTCCACGTCGTCCAGGTATGCAAGGACCTTCGGCAGCCGGGAGTGCAGCTCTTTGATGCCGTCGATTTCGCGCCCGACGGCATGCACTCCCATGCGGCGGTTCAAGTCGTTGACACGGTCCCGGCTCATCTTGTTTATGTCGCGGACTTGACGCAGGAACGCGTTGATCTCCTGCTGCAGCGGTTCGCGCCGGGCCTCGATATCCGCTTTCGTCGCATCATCCAGTTGCTCATACTGCTCGGGGCCGACCGGTTTGCCTTCGAGGAGCGGCACCAGGGAGACGCCCATTTTTGAGATTTCCAGCTGGAAGCCATCGGCGCGCGCTTTCTCGGCGAGCTGGTTGAACAGGGATTGCTGCAGGGTCTGGTTCTCGTGAATCAGCGCGTGCACGCTCTGCTCGTATTCCTTGCTCTCGAACGCTTTGGGTATTTCGGCCTTCAACTGCCGCACCAGCTCGTCCATGGCGCTTTTCAGGGTTTTGGCTTTGCCTGCCGGCAGGTTCAGGGCGGTCGGCGCGTTGGCATCCCGGAAGTTGTGGACGAAACACCAGTCGTCAGGCGTGGGCAGGCTGGAAGCGATGTCATCCATGAATTGTTTGACGACCGTCGTTTTTCCGGTTCCGGTCAGTCCGCTCACGTAGATGTTGTAGCCCGGAGAACCGATATCCAGTCCGAAGCGTATGGCGCGGATCGGCCGCTCCTGTTCGACGAGGCCCTTGAGCGGAGGAATGTCGTTTGTCGTGTGGAATGGAAATGCAGAACAATCGCACTGCCAGCGCAGCTGTTCCGGAGATACCTCGCAGGGATGCAATTTCATATCTCTCCTTCAGTCATGAAGATGGCGTGAGTCAGCGCTTATAACCGATCTGGCGCAGAAAAACCTTGCGACGCTCGGCGTCGGCTCCGGTTTCAATCCCCTTGGGCACCGCACCGTCCACAACGCCCAGGATGCCCCTGCCTTCGCCGGTATCGGCGATGATTGCCTGGAGCGGATTCGAGGTGGCACAGTAGATGCTGCACACCTCCGGACACGACTTCACCGCGTTCAATACATTGATCGGGAAGGCATCCTTCAACAGGATGACAAAACAGTGGCCGGCGCCAAGAACCATGGCATTCTCGGCGGCGAGACTCTTGAGGTCTTCGTCATTCCCGTCGACGCGCACCAGGCAGGGGCCGGAGGCTTCGCAAAAGGCGATTCCGAACTTGGCATGAGGGCAGCTGGTCGTTATGATCTCATAGAGATCCTCTGCGGTCTTGATGAAGTGAGTCTGGCCCAGAATGATATTGCATGCTTCCGGGATGGTGATTCGGATGGTCTTGATTTCCATAACATTCACCCCTAATGGCGGATCCAGTTGGGACCGATTATTCTCATGTGGCTCAAAGTGTTCCGGCAAAGGGCGGTCCTCAGTCGCACCTGCCGTGCGTCGCCGCATTCCTGTCAGGCGCCGGCAAAAACCCGCCGGCAACACTCAAAGGTGGCAGCAGGGAATACATTTTCGGGGGGATTTTAGCACGCCGGTTCGGCGGCAGAAAACCTCAATCGACGGAGAGGAACGCATATGTGCGGAATCGTCGGATACATCGGTCCAAGGCCTCCTGTCCCCATTCTGCTGGATGGGCTACGCAAGCTGGCGTACCGCGGATATGATTCAGCCGGGATCGCCGTCGTGGCGGGACGGTCCATCGAAATCCGGCGTTCCACAGGAAAGCTGATCAACCTCATCCGATCGGTGGAAGGCAGCCCCCTCGAAGGGGAATTCGGCATCGGCCATACCCGCTGGGCCACACACGGCCGTCCCACCGAAGAGAATGCCCATCCGCACCATGATTGCTCCGGAAAGCTCGTCGTGGTGCACAACGGGATCATCGAAAACTACCTCGACCTGAAGGCTCGCCTTCAGAAGGAGGGACACAGGTTTGTGACCGAGACCGACACGGAGGTGATCGCCCACCTGATCGAATCGATGATACCCGGGCATTCCCTGCCGGAGGCCGTCCGGCTCTGTGCGTCGCAGCTGAGAGGCAGCTTCGCCGTGTGTGTACTGTCGGCGGACACTCCGGGAACAATCGTCGCGGCACGCAGCGGTCCCCCGCTGGCGATCGGTCTCGGTGAGGGAGAAAACCTGGTGGCCTCCGACGTTCCGGCCCTCCTCGAGCACACGCAGTCCGTCTATTTCCTGCGCGACGGGGAGATGGCGACGTTGAAAGCCGAAAGTGTCCACGTCGAGAGCTTCGCGGGAGTAACCGTCCAGTACACTCCCCAGCGGATCACCTGGACGCCTGCGATGGCCGAAAAGGGCGGATACCGCCATTTCATGCTCAAGGAAATCCACGAGCAGCCCCGCGCCATCCAGGACACAATTGCAGGCCGGGTTTCCCTCGACTCGGGAAGGGTCTTCCTCGATGAGGCAAACCTGCCAGAGGAAGTCCTCATGGATATCGACCGCATCCACATCGTGGCGTGCGGCACATCGTGGCACGCCGGACTGGTCGGGAAACACCTGCTGGAGGAGATGGCGCGCATCCCGGTGGAAGTGGACTACGGATCGGAATTCCGATACAGGGATCCGATCCTTGACCGGCGCTCCCTGGTCGTGGCCATCAGCCAGTCGGGAGAGACCGCGGATACGCTGGCGGCAGTGCGGGAGGCTAGAGCCAAGAACGCCAGGATTCTGGCGATCTGCAACGTGGTGGGAAGCATGCTTTCCAGGGAGAGCGACGGCACCCTGTATACCCGGAGCGGCCCTGAAATCGGAGTCGCCTCCACGAAAGCTTTCACCACGCAGTTGGTCGTCCTTTTCCTCCTGGCTCTCCACCTGGCCCAATTGCGCCGCAAAGTAACGCCCGAGCAGACTTCCGGGCTGCTTGCCGACCTCATGCGGGTCCCTCACTGCGTGGAACAGCTGCTGGCCGCCGGCTCGCAATATGAAAGGATCGCATCTGTCCTGTTCCGCCACAACAACTTCCTCTATCTGGGGCGTGGCATTCACTTCCCCATCGCACTGGAAGGCGCCCTGAAACTCAAGGAGATCTCCTACATCCACGCCGAAGGCTACCCTGCGGGTGAAATGAAGCACGGGCCGAACGCCCTGATCGACGGCGAGCTCCCGGTCGTAGCCCTGGCCGCGAAAGACCCTGGCAATCCAAAATCGATCTTGCGCTACGAGAAGATGCTGAGCAACATCCAGGAGGTCCGGGCCCGCGACGGCATTGTGATCCTGGTTGCCACGGAAGGAGACAGGCGCATCGCAGAGTTTTCCAATCACACCATTTATGTCCCCGAAATGACGGACTACCTGATCCCGATGCTTCTGGCCATCCCTCTCCAGCTGCTCGCATACCACATCGCCGTGCTGCGCGGCTGCGACGTCGATCAACCGAGAAATCTCGCCAAGAGCGTTACCGTGGAGTAATTGGTTTCTGCCGCTTGACTCCGAGTATCTCCATCCTGGACCTTGACATTTACCAGGACAAGAATGCGGAGAGATCAAGGACACTCTGCAAAAGGTCACCCCTGCGGAAGCTCGGCCCTCGTGACGTTCACGAAGTCCACATCCCGCGTCGGGTTGAGATAACACCCAACGTGCAGAGGAGAGACCGGGTTGGATTCTGGTTGCATGCCGACGCTGCCGAGGATATCTTTCCCTCGCTTGCCGGAGACAGTTCATGGCGACCAGACCGCCAGTCATACTGGGCATCGCGGGCGGAACAGGTTCGGGGAAAACCACCCTGGCTTTCCGGATCGCGAGCGCCCTTGGAGATGGGAATGCAGCGATTCTCGATCAGGATTCCTATTATCTGGATCACCCCGGGTTGACAACGGATGAGCTCGCCCGGCTCAACTTCGATCATCCCGAATCCCTGGACTGGAGATTGCTCCGTGATCATATCCGCCTTCTGCGCGAATGCCGGGAGATCGAAAAACCCGTTTATGACTTCCGCACGCACAGCCGCCGCCAGGATTCCGTCAGAATTCAGCCACGGAGTGTAATCATCCTCGAGGGGATTCTCATCCTCGAGGATCAAGAACTGCGGGAGTTAATCGATTTGAAGATCTTCGTCGATGCGGAGCCGGACGTCCGTTTCATCCGCAGGCTTGTTCGCGATGTCCGCGATCGCGGCAGGTCCATGGATTCCGTAATCCGCCAGTACCTTGATACCGTGCGCCCCATGCACCTGGAATTCGTCCAGCCCACCCGGTCCTTTGCCGATATCGTCGTGTCCGACGGCGGCCGCAACCAGGCCGCCCTTGAATCGATACTCGCCTTCATCCGGGATAAGGAACCAGCCCGCTGACGCGTCCGTTCGATGGAGCCGCCGTCACGGGAATCGCGGATGCTTCAGTACATCATGGGGAACAAGGTCTCAATGCGAAGGCGGGCGGACCGAAGCATCGGCCTGGGGATGCGGTACGAACCCCGGCGGCCCGAGAGTGAAATCCTCGCCGGGA
>JAFNAG010000483.1 GCA_017860135.1 Acidobacteriota bacterium | reverse complement strand
TGCGAATTCCAGGATGCCATCCCCGTTTCCATCCCTGAGGCCAACCCGTGCCAGGAGTCCCCGGGCACGTTCCTGATCGTAAGGCGCGCTCTTCAAGCCCGGGTGAAACCAGATGCGGTTTCCTGAACTGATCGGGCCATATTGCGGTGTGCCGAGACCGCGCAGGATTGCCTTGACCATCCCTTCGCGATCCAGAGCGGAAGAGACCGCCTGACGGAAATCGGCCTTTTCGAAAACCGCTCGCTTCTCAGGATCGAGGAACGGGGTTCCTGAAGCACTCTTCCCCGGATTCAGGTTAAACCACAGGAAGTCCATTCCCAGTCCGGGTCCCAGGTCACGCAGGGTGATCTGCGAGGCATAACCTGGTCGGCGCAGGCTGATGAAGAGCTCCGGACTCATCGTGTTGAGAAGGTCGATTTCCCCTGCCTGGAATCGAAGTGCCTCCGCGTTGCGATCCGGGATGATCAAAAACGTGAGGGTATCGAGGTAGGGCAATGTCCGGCCGGCTGTGTCCTTTTTCCAGAAGTAGGGGTTGCGCTCCAGGACGATTCGTGTGCCCCGCTGATACTGCTTCAGGCGGAACGGTCCCAGCCCTGCGATTTCGCCAGGCGGCGTGGCGGGGCCCCACGCTGCGGCCAGGTTACCCGCTTGCCGGGCCTCCCACAGTCGGTGCCTGGGCAGGATGGGGATCGAATCCAGCGCTCGGAGCCCGGTACCCACAGGCCGGGGCCAGGCGAAGCGGACAGTGTGAGGATCCATCCGGGATACGGCAGGGAATCTCCCATCGACCTGAATCTGATCCGCCATGGTGGATACGGTTTTGGGATCCCGGAGAGCATCGAGGGTGAAGACGACATCATCGGCAGTGAAAGGGCTGCCGTCGGAGAAGCGCACTCCTTTGCGGAGGTGAATGGTATAGGAGCGGCCATCCGCAGCGACCTCCCAGCGGGTGGCCAGGCTGGGTTCGAGCTCATATGTGAGCCGATTGATATGTACGAGATCTGCGGATAGCTGTTCGGCCACCATCGCATTGGCGAGGCTGCTGACAAACATGCGATTAAAGCTCGCGGGGTCCGAGGGGATGGAGGTAACCAGATTTCCGCCGCGAGCTCCTCTCAAGCCGGAACGAACCAGGTATTCCACTGCTTCCTGCGGTTGCGCATTTGCGGCGCAGAGCGCCGGCCCGCAGGCGAGACAAAGACTCAGGAAGCGCAAGAGGTATCCTGATTGGATGCGCATGGGCGCAGTTTCAGGTAATTCGCATTCAGTGTCAAGGAATTGCTGGGAAGGCGAGGTCTTCGACGCAGTATGCAGGAAGGTATCTGGACAGGCTGCCCCCTGCCCGCAGGATTGCGAGGAAGACTCTGACGAATTCCCGAATAGAGGAATCCAGGATTTTGATTTTTTGAACCTGCAAGTCCACATTATCGCTTACAATCGTCCTCACTTGACGCCTGTGCGGCCGGCGCGGCGAATGGATGCGTTTTTCTGATTCCCGACAATCCTCCGGGGCAGTGGTAACCGTGGGACGACTGCCGGGAGGTTGCGATTTGCCCTGCAAAGCGAGGTATCGATGAGTGAGCCGGGTCTGAAATCCGGAACGATTGTTGGCGACAGATATGAGGTGGATCGATTACTCGGACAAGGGGAATTCGGGCTCTCCTATCTGTGCCGGGATCTCATGAATGAGGGAAAAGGTGTCACACTTCGCCTCATGACGGGATGGCCCGTGCAGGGGGGTATGGAACCGCTGCGGCAGGCACTTTCCTTTCTCAGCTGCCTGAGACACCCTCACCTTGCCCATCTTCTTGATTTTGGGATTGCAGACCGCAACCGGGTGCCATTCCTCGTGCGCCAGTATGTCGACGGGGTCGAAATCTGCCAGGCGACGGCGGATTGGGGAGTGGATGCGATCCTCTCGCAGTTGGTGCAGCTGTGCAGGGTGCTTCATTACCTTCACGGGCGGGGAGTCGTGCATCGACGTCTCAAGCCTTCCAATGTGCTTCTCGTCAGTGTGAAGGGGGCATCGCCGGAGACCCAGCTGCTGGATTGCGGTATGGGTTTTCAGCCCGGAATGGGAGACCGGATTTCTGCAGAACTTTCCTATGTGGCTCCGGAGATACTCCTGGGACACACACCGAATCCGCGCTCGGATTTGTATTCGTTCGGAATACTCGCATACCAGCTGCTCACCCGCCGCCTCCCCTTTGACGACGAGGATAGGGGGTACCTCATTCAGAAGCACCTGCAGGGCAGAGCGGACATGCGGCCGGTGGAGCGTTTGAAAGGGGGCACCGGGCTGGTCCAGGTTCTGCTGAGCCTGCTGGAGAAGGATCCGGAGAAGCGGCCATCCTCGGCGGAGGATGTGATCCGATTGCTGAGCGTGGCCGGTGGGCGGGACTATTCAGGATCGTTGTCAGATTCGAAGGGAGCCTATTTTTCTGCCGGACGATTCGTGGGCCGGGAGAAGGAAATGGCCTTCATACAGGAGAGGGCTGTCCGGGTGCGGGGGAACGGCCGCGGCAGGACCGTTTTTATCACCGGAGAAAGCGGATCGGGCAAGTCACGATGCATGGAAGAACTGCGAACCTGGGCACTGCTCGAAGGCTGGCGGGTGGTGGAGTCCGGCTGTCTTCCGCGCGAGGACAAGTCCTATGGACCCTACCGCAGGATTCTGGCTCGGGCCGGTTCACTGCGTCCGGCTGCATCCGCAGGGAAAAACGAGGGCGCGATTTTCCGTTTTGAGGACAGTGTCTGCGTTCCCGACGCTTCGCCTCTGGAGTTTTCCGCGGGGGCCGCAGCCGGCCCTTTCCGCGATCTGCTCACGCGTGAACTGATCAGACTTCTCTCGGACCGGCCGACTCTGCTGATATTGCACGACTTTCACTGGGCTGAGGAAGAGACGGTGGCTGTACTTGACTACATCACCAACGACATTCTTGTGCATCCCATTTTGATGTGTGTCAGCCTTCGTCCCGGGGATGCCGAGCACGGTCCGCTGGCGAAGCTCCTGGAAGTGTCTGTGCGCCAGCATCGGGCGGACTTACTGGCTCTCGAGGCTCTGCCCGCACCGGCAGTGGCGGATCTGATCGCGGGGATTACCGGGGAAGCTGGTCTCGCCGGAGAAATCGGCTCCTGGGTGCATAAGGCGAGTGGCGGAAACCCGTTTTTTGTCGAGGAGATCCTAAAGCACCTTGTGGACAGGGAGGTGCTGCGCCGGGAATTGGGCAGTTGGCGCCTTGCGCGAAAAGGGCTGGAGAACCAGGAAGTGCCGGCGAGTGTCGCCGAAGTCCTCAGGCGCAGGCTTGCCCAGTTGTCGCCGCAGGCGGCGGTCATCACCCAGTGGCTTGCGCTCTTCCGGCGAGCGGTTCACCGGGGGCAGCTACGGGTACTGAGCGCGATGGACGAGCGAGTGTTCGAAGAGCGACTGAGGGAGTTGACAGCCCGGCAGATCGTACGGGAGGTCAGTAGTGTGCATGAGGATACTTGTGAATTCCGGCACGCTTTGATATCGGAGGTAATCGCTGAAGACATGCCGATGCGTCAGAAGCGCAGGATGCATCGGAAAATCGGCGAGCTGTTGGAGCAGCAGTGTGTCGAATCGGAAGTCCTTCAGGAATTGGCGACTCATTACACCGAAGGGCGGGGCGGGGAAAAGGCGGTGCGTTATGCGCTGAAGGCGGCACGGGCATGCCGGGTGGAATTTGCGAACGATGCCGCAGTGCGTTTTTACGAGTATGTGCTTGCGAGCAAGCAGATGCT
>JAFNAG010000482.1 GCA_017860135.1 Acidobacteriota bacterium | reverse complement strand
CAGGATCCCCGAATTCCTGGATGCGCTGGCTGCGGATATGGCGCTAGCAGGGCGCCTGGTCAATCAGACGCCGTGATGACTCGGATTCCGAGCCGCCGTGAGAGATGCGAAAAGCCCCCCCGATTATGGGTCACGACGGCGGCGCCGTATCTGCGCGCCGTCAGGGCGATGAGGGCATCATTCTGAAATTCCCGCCGCTCGGAAGCTTCCCAATGCTCGGCATCTTCGATGTCCCTGACGAGCCTGCCTGTTTCCCACCAGTCGGCTGCCGTGGGTTCCCACAACGGCTGAGCGATCCGGTAAAGGGCCGCCACCAAGGTGCGCGCTTCCGAGGTCCGGGCTCCGTGAGTGAATCCCGGCGTTGAACAACCTCTCAACCGAACTGCTGGTGTATAATAGCGCCTCCTGTGTCGACTGGCGGCGCGGGCGACTGGCGGGAGACTCCCAGAAAGGCTGCATTGCGCCGGCATGGAAGTCTGCAATCCCGCTGGATGTCCGGGGAGACTTCCGGACGCACCGGTCGGGGGAGCGGTATTTTTGTCCCGGTTTCCTGTTGAGGCACCCCATGAAGAGCACGATACGCATATGCGGAGGCGTCGCACTCGCGATGGTCCTCGCGGTTGTCATTTTTACACAAGGTGCGATTCCGCCCCGGGCGCGGGTGGCGGCGGGTTCCGTCACCGTCCATCCTGCAGCGGCATTCGATCTCTCGCCGCCTCTTGCGATGCTGCCCGAAGAAGCCGGCGGGATCGATGCCAAGGCGATGAACCGGCCGGATGCCGCCGCCGCGCCGATCGTTCCGCCAGTCATTACCACTCCTGCGGGATCGGGCGCCGTCGAGCAGACATCCCACGGGGAGAAACCGCCTGCCGCCCTCGTGGCGAGTTTCGACGGCCTCGGCGTGGGATTCGAAGGCCCTCAAGGCACGGCGACTCTTCGGAATCCGTCGGACAACAGCCTGGCCGTCGGTCCTGACCACATCGTCCAGACGGTGAACTCGCGGATGGCGATCTTTACAAAGCAAGGCAAGCGGTTTGAGTCAACCGGGAAGGTGCTGTACGGCCCCGTAGCCACCAACAACGTCTTCAGGGGATTTGGAGGGACGTGTGAGTCGGTGAACAACGGCGATGCCGTCGTTCGCTACGACCAGCTCGCCGACCGCTGGCTCATCGTCATGCCGATCTTCAGGCGTGCAGCAGCCAGGCCGGACCAGCCGGGAGAATGGAAACCCGGCGAACCCGCCAATCTCAGTCCGCCCGGGCGGCCGGGGCAGCCGGGACCCGCAGCCGAGCTCTACCAGCCGCCGCCCGCGCAGCCGCCCGAGGCCGTCCCGGAGGGCCAGCGGGGGCGGAGCGGCCCGCCGGCGGGCGGCCGCGGACAGGATGCGCCGCGGGGGCCCTACTCGATGTGCTACGCGGTGAGCACCGGGCCGGATCCTTTCGGTCCTTACTATCGCTATGAATTCCTGCGCCCGGTTTTCCCGGATTACCCGCGGCCGGCAATCTGGCCCGATGGGTACTACATCCCGACAAGCACCGGGGACAATCGCATCTCGGAGTCCGTCGCAACCGAAAAGCACGCGTGCGTTGCCGATCGCGCACGGATGCTCAAGGGCGCGCCCGCCACCGAACAGTGCGTCGTGATTCACAACGCAAACTTCCTGAACAACGCCGACATCGACGGCAGGACGCTGCCGCCCGCCGGAGCGCCGAACATCATGATGGCCGCGGGCGGCACGCAGCTGGACAAGATCTTCGAGGCCGATTTCATCGACGCCTGGCAGTTCCGGGTCGACTGGGAGAATCCGGCCAACACCAGGATCACGGGCCCCGAGAAGATCGCGGTTGCGCCGTATCACTACCTGTGCGACGGACAGCTCACACACTGCGTGCCGCAGCCGGGCGCCGTCCAGCGGCTCGACGCCCAGGGAGACAAGATCATGTCCCGGCTCGTCTACCGGCGCATCGGGAGCCGCGAGTCGATCGTCGCCGTCCATTCGGTCAACACCACCGCCGGTGGCGGGGGCGTCCGCTGGTACGAATTCCGGGTCGGCAAGGACCGCAAGGTGAGCCTGCATCAACAGGGTACCTACGCGCCGGAAGGATATTTCCGCTGGATGGCAAGTCCCGCCATGGATCGCATGGGAAACATCGGGATCGGATACTCATTCGGCGGGACGCCGCACTTCGCAGGCCAGCGATTCGCGGCGCGGCTGGCCGGTGACCCGCCCGGCCGGCTGACGCTGCGAGAGGCGGTGCTGGCCGAGGGTGAAGGCGCACAAAACGCCATGCGCTGGGAGGACTATACCCAGACCGCAATAGATCCGGGCGACGATTGCACCATCTGGTACGTCGGCGATTACATGAAGAAGGGCGCATCGAACTACTCCTCGCGGATAGGCGCGTTCCGCCTGCCCGGTTGTCGGGCGAAATGACGCCGAGGACCCGCTGACGGACTCCTGCCTGTCAGCCTCCAGGCACCTGGCTTCGGGAGATACATGCCTGTGTGATACAATCGGCCCCCGCTGGCTGGTTCAATCCTCATGGCTGGAGGCACTCGTGGATATCAGCAACTATGCGATCTCGATTCTGGTTTCCCTGGTCATCGGCCTCAGCGGTTTCGTTCTCGCCTACAAGATCTTCGACTGGCTGACTCCGGGGATAAACTTCTCCGATCAACTCAACGCGGACAACCGCTCCGTGGCGATTTTTCTGGCCGGACTGTTTATCGGCCTCGGCCTGCTGCTCGGGAACGCAATCAAATGAAGTACATTTGTGCCGCATCGATCCCTCTGGCACTGCTTGCATCGCTGACCGTCCTAGCCGGACCGATGCAGTCCGGCGCCGCTTCCGCCGCGCCAGAGGATTTCCTGGGCGGTCTCAGGAAATCCATCGAAGGATACCTGGGAAAGCCATACACATGGGGCGCAACAGGGAGCAAGACCTTTGATTGCTCCGGATTCGTCTGGCGCGTCATGTTCGAAAACGGTGTCCTGTTCAAGCGCACGACGGCGAGAAAGCTCAGCATGTCGCTGCGGAAGCCGGAGGCAGGACGATCGTGGGAGTTCGGGAACATCATCTTCTTCAATAACTGCAAACACTGCGGCATCGTCAAGGACAGCACATCCTTCTATCATGCGGCGTCAACCATGGGCACGACCGAGTCGAGCCTCGGCCCCTACTGGAGGTCCAGGCTGGATGGGGTCCGTTGCTTTCCGCGCGAAAACATCCAATAAAGCGCACATTGCTCCGATCAGGGCCTTCCGCCCGGCTGCGGTTCAGACTCTGGCAATGCCCCCCGGATTGCAGGCTCGGGCACCGCGATTCAGACAGTGGGATGCGCTACAGGTCGCACACCGCAGGGGTGCGGCAGGAAAGCCCAGGGCGCAAGCCCTGGGATGAGCGGCATCAAAACAGGATCAGCCCTGAAAGGGCAAAGCAGGTCCGACGTGTTCCGCACATTACATCGGCATGAGAGTTGGCGTGTGCGATGTTGTGCGCATTTTCATCGGCCGGCTGCTCCGCCCATTCAGGGCTGAGGTTTTGAGCGCGCCGTTCCCCAGGGCTAGCGCCCTGGGCTTTCCTCAGATGTCTTCGGGGCTGGCCACTGTCTGAATCGCAGCTGCAGGCAGGGGGTGCAATCGGAAGTGAAACTCAACAAAAAATAATCTGTCGATCGTCATTTGGGGGCTCGGCAGGTTGGCTGCTCTGCGCTCGGGTACTTCACCCGCTCCGAACGCGATCAGGACCGCACGGGCCGAAGGTTTGCAGCGGCCAGATGACAAATGACCATTGACCATTGATACATTCTTTTGTCGTTGATCGTTGCGCGACCTGAATTCTGCGAGGATTGAGTCTCACTTCCGATTGCACTCGCAGGCAGGGGCGTGGCATTGCATTTTACCTTCTTGGTGTATAATGCGTCCTCCCGCGTGGACCAGTGCGGCACGCTGCAAAGAGGTTGTTTCCAGCGCCTTGGCGCAAGCTGCCGCTTCTCCCGATCGGATCGCTCTGGTAAAGTTGGCCCATGAGGCCCGCGCGCGGCGGGAATGCATGAAAGGCAGGGGGGATGACCGTTACGATCGGCATACGCAGAGAGGACAAGAACGAATGGGAACGTCGTGTCCCCTTTATCCCCGCGGACCTGGCCGCGTTGCAGTCGAGATGCGGGCTTCGCTTCCTGGTGCAGCCCTCCCCCATACGCGTTTTTAAGGACGGGGAGTACGCTGCTTCCGGCGTTACTCTGAGTGAAGATCTCTCCTCCGCACCGCTGATCCTGGCCATAAAGGAGATCCCCACCGAACTCCTCCTGCCAGGCAGGGTCTATGTCTGCTTCGCCCATGTCGCCAAAGGGCAGGCATACAACATGCCCATGCTGCAGCGCTACCTCGAGCTCGGCTGCTCGCTCCTGGATTACGAGAAGATCACCGACGAAAGCAACCGCAGGCTGATTTTCTTCGGGCGGCATGCCGGCTATGCGGGGATGGTGGAGACGCTTCGCTGCCTCGGCCAGCGCCTCGCCGCCAAGGGCTTGCAGACACCGCTTGTCCACGTACGTCACGCATATGCTTACAAGGATCTGGAAAACGCCAAAGCTCACCTGTCGGATTTGGGGAAGCAGATACTGCGGGTTGGCCTGCCGCGAGAAATCCGTCCCATGGTCTTCGGGTTCACCGGCTACGGGAATGTATCGCACGGCGCACAGGAGGTGCTCGACTGCCTGCGCGTGCGGGAAATCGGGGTATCCGCCCTTCGCGCGGAAACGGGTATCACTCCCGAGTGGGGCGAAATCATCAAGGTGGTCTTCCGGGAAGAGAACACGGTTCAGCCTCTGGATCCGGCTGCATCTTTCAACCTTCAGGAATATTATCGGAATCCCGAGCGGTACCGGAGCTGCTTCGAAGCCCACCTTCCCCATCTGGACGTGCTCGTCAATGCAATCTACTGGGAGGAGCGTTACCCTCGCCTCGTGACTCGGGAATGGGCGCGCAGAGCGTACGCGCCGGAGTCGAATCCGCGCCTCAAGGTGATCGGCGACATCAGCTGTGACATTGAAGGAAGCATCGAGATCACGGCCAAGATCACCAAGCCGGACAATCCCTGCTACGTGTTCGAACCGGCTACAGGCACAGTGCAGGATGGAGTGTACGGAGACGGCCCGGTGATCATGGCGGTCGACAACCTGCCCTGCGAGTTCCCCAAAGAATCCTCCGAATATTTCAGCGCCGTATTGCGCGAGATGGCCTGTGACCTTGCGGCCGCCGATTGGAGCGCCGGTTTCGATGTCCTCAATCTCCCCCCGCATCTCAAAAAGGCTTTAATCGTGCATAGAGGGGCGCTGACGCCCGCGTACCGGTATCTCCAGGAACACCTCGACCGTTACGAGCAATCCGCGGGCAGGCAATAAACCGCGTGATTGCCGCGGCACCTGAATTATTGTGACCACCATCGATTCGATTGGCCCGGAAGTGCATCCCGGAAATGCAAGAGAGACACGAAAACCCTTCGTGTTTTTTGTGTCTATCGTGGTTTGCTCCTTTTGCAGCCTTTGCCGCTGCAATAACCGTAATTTCACTGAGGAACCTGTATGAAACGAGTTCTGGTATTGGGATCGGGCCTTGTAGCCGGGCCGCTTGTCCGGTATCTGCTCGACAAGGGTCATCAGGTGGC
>JAFNAG010000162.1 GCA_017860135.1 Acidobacteriota bacterium | reverse complement strand
CCGGGTTCGAGAGCACTTCCACGGAGGCGGAGATCCAGTCGCGTCCCAGGGCGGTGTTTTCCAGGGCGGCCAGCCGCAGGGAATGCACATATGCATCGTGGGCATGGGTGGGTTTGTAAACGTCCGGAACGATCTCCTGCCTGCAGGCACCGACGGGCGCCAGCAGCAGAAACAGCAGGAAGAAACGAGGCCGGCTCAGGCAAAACCCTGGTGGGGCGGCCCTGACGCGCTTTCGAAAACAAGCGACCGGGCGCAAGACACTGCGGCGCCCTCTGCGGCGCGCATGGCGATTGCAGGCGATCTCTGCGCCGCTCGTTTCCCACAATATCATGCCCTCGCCTCCCGCTTCTCCCCTCATCCCACCGTGGTCCTGAATCATCTGCGGAATCGTGGGTATTATAAAGGGTGACAGGCCTGTCACCATCCAAAAACACCGGGAACATTTTTCCGGTCCCAATCGTCATTCCCTCCTGGTTGCTGTGCCTGTCATGATCCGGCTGTCCTGTTCCGGACGGCTTCGAGCTCTACGCATTCAAGCAGCGCTTCGAGGAGGAATGATGAGCCCTGACATCATGCGATGCATGAAAAGTATGACTGCGGTTCTTTCTTTGTTTCTGCCCTTGGCGGCAACGCCGCAGTCCCAGGAGATCTTCGATGCGCTCCGCAAGGGCGACATCCAGACAGCCAAAGCGCTGATCGAGAAATCTCCCGGCGTCCTCGACGCCCGCGACGGCAACGGCATGACGCCGCTCCACTATGCCGCGGCAGGCGCAAATGCGGATTTCATCCAATATCTCGTCGATAAGGGGGCCAAGCTCGAACTCCAGAATGCGGGTCATAAGACCCCGCTGCACCTGGCGGCGATGAACGACCGCAAGGAAGCCGTGGCCGTGCTGCTTTCGAGAGGTGCGGCCATTGAAACGCGCGACGACTACCTGCGCACCGCACTCATACTCTGCGCCCGCGAGAGGGGACAGGCGGCGACGGGCGCCGTGCTCATTGAAGCCGGCGCTGATGTGAATGCAGTCGACAAATTCGGCGACACCGCGCTCAGTCTCGCCGCCTGGCGCGGCAAACGCGGGTTCGTCGACCTCCTCCTGGAGAAGGGCGCCCGGACGCCGGCCGGCGGAGAGAAGTGGAGGGCTGGGCTGTCCCTGGCCGCCTCCCATGGCCTGACGACCTTGTTTCGCAGGCTTACGGATGGAGGGCAGGACCTGCAAGCCGCCGACACCCCAGGCGAATCCCTGCTGCGCGCCGCGGCGGCCGGCGGGTCCGCCGAGATCGTCGGTCTCCTACTGGACAAGGGATTCGACGCGGCCCGGCCCGACAGGTTTGGCTGGACGCCGCTTCATCATGCCGCCCGGGACGGCCGCACCGACGCCGCGCGAATCCTCATCGAGAGAGGCGCTCCTCTCGACGCCCGGACGATGATGGGCCAGACGGCTTATAACGTCGCCCGCGAACGGGGAATGGAGGCTGTGGCGACGCTCCTGGCTGCGAAGGGCGCGGACAAATCCCCCATCCGATTCCCAGTTCTCGAAGGGGATTATCTCGGCCAAAAGCCGCCCCAAGGGAATGCCGAGTTGTTTGCGCCCGGCATCATTTCCTCGATCTGGGGCATACACAGCACAGCGGTTTTTTCACCGGACGGGAACGAAGTCTATTGGGCGCCGATGATGACATACCCCGGGGAGATCTATTCCCGGGGCGGTCTGCTTATGATGAAGCGCGTCAACGGCCGCTGGACGCCGCCTGTCTGGGCCTCTTTTTCAGGCCCCGACCTGAACGACGACGTGCCTTTCTTCTCTCCCGATGGACGCAGGATCTATTTCATCTCCACGCGCCCTCTTCCCGGCGACAGTGCGGCCGGCGGAGAGCGAATCTGGTTGGCTGAGCGGGCCGCCGCCGGCTGGTCCGATCCCCGGCCCATCGACACCATCGTCAATGAGCACCCCATGCACTGGGAATTCTCCCTGGACAGGCAGGGGAACCTCTATTTTGGAGGACAGGCGCCGGACAGCCGGGGCATGGACGACATCTACCTGGCCCGGTTCAGCAGCGGAAAATACGAAAAGCCCGTCAACGTCGGCGAACCCATCAACTCCACGCTGGGAGAGAACACACCTTTCATCGCGCCCGACGGGAGTTATCTCCTGTTTTCGCGCCAATATGACATATGGGTGAGCTTCCGGGAGAAGGGGGACGCGTGGTCCGAGCCCGTTAAGCTGGGTCCGGAAGTGAACAGCGCGTCGATCGAGCTTTGCCCGGTCGTCACGGCCGACGGCAAGTATTTGTTCTTCTTGAGCCAGCGCGACGGCGAGAGTCACGCCTACTGGATGCGCGCCGACGTCATCGAAAGGGCCCGGCCGAAGTCAGGCCATCAAACCTCCTCTGAAAAGGTGGAAATACAGTCGATAGAGCAGTCTATTCGTGATTGCATCGGCTGGGCTAAGACGAAGGATTTCCGCTTGCTCTACAGTGTCATCGCCAAGGACCCTGATTTTCTTGAAGTCCATCCGGATGGCAAAGTCGTCCGAGGATTCGATGAATTCATACAGGCGGAGAAGATCTGGGCGAGCCCCGATTTTAAAGCAGTCCGTTATGAGATCCGGGACCTCAGGATCAAGCTGTCGAAGTCAGGCGACGTGGCCTGGTTCTTCTGCATTCTGGACGACATCAACGAGTGGAAGGGCCAGCCGGCGAACTGGGAGAACACCCGCTGGACCGGCGTCCTCGAAAGAAGAGACAGCCACTGGGTTATGGTTCAACAGCATTTTTCATCCGCAACGAGATGAGATTTCGTAGCAGGTTCTGCCGCTGCTAAAGCCAGGTGAGGCGGCGGTGCTGCTCGCCGGCGATGTGGAGGAAAAGCGCTTCGAGCGTAGCGAAGCGCCGGCCGTCGCACTCGATGTCCCCGCCGCCGCTGAGGTTTTTCAGCTCCCCGCGCCAGGCCAGCTTGCCGAAGTGTATGATCCCCACGTCGTCGCACAGGCGTTCGACCGTCTCTAGGACGTGGCTCGTCATGAACACCGTGCAACCCTGCGCCACGTATCGGCGCAGCCACTCCTTCATCATTGCCGTGGCGGATGGATCGATGCTCTCGAACGGTTCGTCCAGGAAAAGGATCTCGGGATGGTGAATGATGGACGCGGCGAACGCCACTTTCTTACGCATGCCGGCGCTGAATTCGCGCAGCGGGCGCTGGAGAGCGCTCTTCAGATCCATCGCCTCCAGGAGTTCTTCAACGCGCCCGCGCGTTGTCTTTTCATCGAGGCCGAACATGCGGGCGTTGAATGCCAGGAACTCCGGCGCGCGCAGCTGATCGAAGAGCGCCAGCCCTTCCGGCATGACCCCGATGCGCCGCTTTATCTCCACGGAGTGCGGGATGAGCGCCTCACCGAGAAGCCGGATGCTCCCGGCGGTCGGGTCGAGCAAGCCCGTAAGACAGCCAATGGTCGTGCTCTTGCCGGCGCCGTTCGGCCCGAGAAAACCGAAGAGTCGGCCTGCGGACACCTCCAGCGAGAGATCGTCGACGGCCGTGATCCTACCGAATTTCTTGGTCAGGCGCTCGATCCGGATGACGCAGTCACCCTTGCGTTTGGCTTCCGGGGCATCTCCGGCTGGATTCGTCGCATCAGAGAACACGGCACTCATTGTCCTTTCTCATGCAATTCGGTTCCCATCATGAGATTCCTCTACTTGCGTGCGATAGCGATGGCGCTGATCAGGCGTTCGCGGCGCACCAGTAAGGTCCTGCCCGTAAAGAATAATGAAACAGCATAAAGAGCCGCAAAGATGACGACCGCCGCTCCCAGCAGCCACCAATGATCGCGCACCAAGGCCGCGCTGCCGCTTCCCTGCAAATACAGCATGGGAATCACAGCAGGCTGAAATAACGCCACCTGCAGCAGGACATAGGAAGCTGGAGGATGGTTTCCAATGATGGTCCGGGGATCAACCGGGAATGGGGTGAGAACTGTGGTCCAAAGGCCCAGCGCGTTGAAATAGAAGATCCCCGCAACTCCGCTCAGAATTGGCATCAGGATCAGCCGGCCGTCCAAAGGTATATTGGTAAACGCCAGTGAAGCAATCAACGCTGGGGGAATGAGGATAGCTCCAAGCAACATCGCGGCGATGCTCCCCGCACGGTGAACGCGCTTGAAGGGAACCGGCAGTATTGAGTAACGCCGGATCCCCTGACCATCGAGGCCGAACATGTTCATCGACCCATAACTGGTGCTCACAGCGCCCATCGCAAAAAAGAGCGAGAGTGTCATAAGGTAGACCTTGTCGTGCGCGCGGCCGGGAAGCACCCACGGGAGTCCGACCGCAAACGGTATAGCGGCGGCAAGGCCGAAACGGACCTGCACGCTGCGCAGGTAGGTGCGTAACCACTTGGCTACCAGCGGGCCGAAACCCGGGCCGAACCAGCCCGCCGTTTTATCCACCGGATTTCCCCAAGCGATTGCCCCCGGTCTTTCCCTGACCGGAACCGGGGGGCGCTTTTCGACCAGATACAAAACCAACGCCGGAAGCAAAATCCAACCTGCCAGTGCACAAGCGGCCAGTAGGATTTCCGCTGACTTCGCTCCTGCAATCAAGGATGCCGCCGCGCCCGGAGGTAGAAATCGGAGGATTCGATCCAGCGTCTCGAGCCAGCCGCGATTCTGAGAACGCAGGAGCAAGGACTGGACGAGAACAACCGCTACCATCAGCAGAGCAACTGCGGATCCGAGGATAGCCGGTCCCGCCTTGTGCTGCAGCAGCCGGTCCACCAGGGACAGGATGGCAACGGTGATGAGGTAGGCGTGAGCCACGTACAGAGCCGCAGCGGGGAGCCCGATCGGCAGCCTCCAGGGATTCCCGATTGCAAACCCGGCGGCGAGACCTGCCGTCATGGCCAGCAGCAGCGGCCAGATCGGGTCGAGCAGGCCGATCATGTGGCGCACCGCCAGCCGCTCCCGCGACGTGATCGGGTAACGGCGCAACACTATGTCGGAAAATGCAACCCTCGGTCCGGCTCCCGACACCAGGCCGGCCACCACGCCGACAACCAGAAGGCCGGCCAGCATCCCCCTGGCCAGTTGCACTGCTCGCCCAAGTCGCACGGCGGCGAATGCCGCCGAGAATCCGCCCAGGGCAAAGAACAGGAAAACCAGAATGCCGAATATATACAAAGCGGCAAAGAGTGAAGCCTTGCCGGTGCTCGAACGTGCCTGGGCCCAAAGAAGCTGGTAACGCAGCTTCAGTAATGTCCGGAACATTCGCCAGGGAATCGTCGGTCCGCGCATAGTCGGTGCGCCTCCGAATCAGGCAGATGCCGTATTGCCAGCACATTAGCCGATCTCGGCCGCCCGCAGCCACATAAATCCTACGTCTAAAAAATAAGGTGACGCCTCCTATATGCAAAATTCGCTTTAATGCCTGTAAACCTCTTTGCTCCCCAGGCGTATCAAGACTGGGGAGGAGAGTGCATTCTGCCTGGGGGGAGATCCTGCTCATGCACTTCATGGAGGGAGTGAGAGTCGCGCTCAAGGCAACTCTTGGCCAATGAGCTGCGGACCTTCTTGACCCTGCTGGCCTATATGGTGGGAGTCACGTCTGTCATGACCGTGGTCAGCATCATCAAAGGGTTGAATATATATATTGCCGACGCGCGGGGACGAGAAAGGCCGGATGGTTCAAATCATGGGATCACAACCCTCGATGCTGTATCTTACCGGGCTGCCGTTTAGCCTGTCGCTGGCCTATATGGGGTTGGCGGTTCTGTTCTCGGTGGGGATCGGCATGTTCTTCGGTTTTTACCCCGCCCATCGCGCGTCGAAACTGAATCCTGTCAGCGCGATCGGCTACGCAAAATAGCGCCGTGCAAGTGTGCGGTTGCTTGCAAGGAGAATGCATGGGCAATGCGATCGTTCTCAAAAACGTGACGAAGACCTTCGGCGGAACGGTCGCCGTGCACAACCTCGATCTCGTCGTACCGGAAGGGGCGCTGTACGGCGTTATCGGTCCCAATGGCGCCGGCAAGACGACAACCATCCGTTTGATACTCTCCATCCTGTTTGCGGACAGCGGGGAACTGACCATCCTCGGGAAGCGCTCCGCGCTGGAAGCCAAAGACCGGATCGGATACCTTCCGGAAGAACGCGGCCTGTACAAGAAAATGCGCCTCGGCGACTACCTGGCATACATTGCCCGCTTGAAGGGTGTCGACGGTCCAGACCTGAAGCGCCGGGTTCGGGGGCTGCTCGACCGCGTCGATCTCGGAAGCGCCGAGACGTTGAAATGCGAGGAATTGTCAAAAGGGATGCAGCAGAAGGCGCAATTCGCCGCTTCCATCATCCACCATCCGGATCTTCTCATCCTGGATGAGCCGTTCAGCGGCCTCGATCCGGTGAACCAGCGGCTCTTGCGCGACCTGGTGCTCGAGGAGCACAATCGCGGCGCTACCGTCCTGTTTTCCACTCACATCATGGTGCACGCCGAACAACTGTGCGATCACGTCGTCATGATCCACAAAGGGGAGAAGGTCCTCGACGAAACGATCGGGGGCATCCGGGCCCAGTTCGATCCCCGCAGCGTTCTGTTCGAGGCGATGGACCCGCAGGCCGACGTAAGCCTGCTCGAAACGGTGAGAGGCGTGCTGGCGGTGAAGCCGGAAGGCCCGGCGTGGGACATCGCTCTCGCGGAGGGTTCGGATCCCGCCGCAGTCATGCGTGCCATCGTGGCGGAAGTCGCGCCCGCGCGCATCGAACTGCGGCGTCCGACTCTCGAGGATGTCTTTGTCGCGATCGTGGACGGCACAACTCCTGTCGCGGGGGACGAGCGCACGCGGCTGCGCGCCTCGCTCAGGGAAGGCAGCCACATCACGGAGGTGCGGCGATGAAGAAGATCTTATGCGTCGCCAAAAGGGAGTTCCTGGCCACGGTAACGACAAAGGCATTCATCATCGGCATGTTCCTCACGCCCGCCATGATCGGAGTCTTCCTCCTGATCTTTCCGCGGATGGTCGACCGAACCCCACCGAAGGTAGTCGGCGAAATCGCGATCGTTGATGGCTCGGGGCAGGTCGCCGAAGGGTTGCGGGACTACCTGCGAGCGGAGCGCTATGTCCAGCGTCGCGAAGAGCAGAGCCGCGAGGCGGCGGATGCCGCGCCGGAAGCGGTCAAGTCGATAGTGGCCCAGTCGCCGGAAGCTCAGGCTGCAATGCAGCGCCAGGTAGCCGCCGCACTCGGCGAAGTTCCGCAACTCACGGTAGTTGCCCTGGATCCGGGAATTGATCTGGAAGACGCAAAAACTCCGCTCAAGATTCAGGTATCGCGGGGCGAAGCCGGACGGCTGGCGCTCGTTATCGTGCATCCGGACGCAGTGCAACGCGCTCCGGGCAAGGATCAGTTCGGCAGCTACGAGCTCTTCGTTCGCAGCAAGCTTGACGACCGCATTGAAAGCGACATTCGCAACGGCCTACGCGAGGCGATTGTCGAAGCGCGGGTCCGCAATTCCGGCATGAAGCGGGATGAAATCGATGCTCTGACAACCGTGCAGCGGCCCAGGTCGCGGACGGTCACCGCCGAAGGCGAACGAACCACGAACCAGATGTTCAACCAGCTGCTGCCGGCGGCATTCATCATGCTGCTGCTGATTTCGTCGCTGACCAGCAGCCAGTCGCTGCTGACCTCGACGATAGAAGAAAAGTCGAGCCGGGTAGTCGAGGTCTTGCTGTCGGCAGTGTCTCCGTTGGAGCTGATGGCCGGGAAGATCCTGGGTCAGATGGCTGTCGGGTTCGTCGTGCTCGCACTCTATGGCAGTCTCGGCATATTGGCGCTGTTTTCATTTGCAATGTTCGGGCTGCTGGATCCCGTTCTCATCGTGTTTCTTCTGATTTTTTTTGTACTTGCCTCTTTGACGTTTGCGGCGCTCATGGCGGCCATCGGGTCGGCGGTCAGCGAAATCCGGGAAGCCCAAGGATTGCTGACTCCCGTCATGCTGGTGCTGATGGCGCCGATAATGTTCTGGATGCCGATCAGCCGCGAGCCGAATTCGGCAATGGCTGTGGCACTGAGTTTCGTTCCCGGCGTTGGGAACTTCGTCACGCTGCTTCGCATGGCATCGAACTCACCGCCCCCCGCGTGGCAGGTCGGCCTGTCGATCCTCATATGCGCCGCGGGCGCCGCAGCCGCAGTATGGGCCGCATCCAAGGTCTTCAGGATCGGCCTGCTGATGTTCGGCAAGCCGCCCACCTTCGGCACACTGATCCGCTGGATCAGGATGTCGTGAAGGAACGTGTAATCGAGTCTGCTCCGGAATCGATGGGTTCCAAGGAGCCGTTGCAAATTCTGGATCTCCTGAAAATACGCTGCCGCCATGCTTCAGCTCTCCGGCGCCATTTCCTGAGGCCCGGAAGGCGGGTTGAGCAAGACAGGGCTTTCCTCAGGCAGGACTCCAGGGGCGGAAGCCGGCGGCAAAAAATCCGAGTCGAAGCTGAAGAGGCCGTCGCATCGGGCATCCTTCATGACTGCGAAGCTTATGGCGTCAGTGTAGGTCAGTTTGTGCTGTGATAGACTGACCAGCCAAGCCTTTGCGGCAGCATGGTGCGCGCCAGTCGAGAATACGATCGACACCCTGGCGCTCGATTCGATCGTGTTGAGTGCATGGCCGGCTGCTTCGACGCCGGCTCTGTGCAGAATGAGGCGATGAATTTCGGCAAGGACAAGATTCGTGGTGACCAGGCTCGCATTGCGGGCGGTCGCCTCTCGAAACAGCCGCTCGGCCGCGCTATGGTTCTGGTCGCGTGCGCTGAAGAACGCGATCCAGGCACTTGTATCCACAAAAATGCTATAGCGACCGGCGCCGCTTGCCATATTTCGGTGCTGCTTTTTCTGCAATGAAAGTCTCCCCCAGATATTCGTCGACACGCTCGCTGAGGTCCGGCGGCAGGCCCTCGATCATCCCGGCGGCCCTCATCAAGGGATCTCGCTCGCCACTGCGCATAAGGACACGAATGGCCATGCGCACGGCGCGGGATTTCGTCCAGCCGTGCTCGCGGGCCCAGGCATCCAGCGACTCCAGCTCTTGCTCGTCCATATAGACCTGCAGCGGTTTCGTCATGATATTTGATAATATCATTTCATGAATAATTTGTCTATCACATCATGAATAGGTGGAATTCAGCCTCGACGAAGAGCTGCGCCGCCAGATTCTCGAGGGCAGGAGGAGCCGTCGTCTGCAGAACATCTCGATTAAAGTGGATCCGGCCCAGATTCAGGCCCTCAAAAAGATCGCCACCAAGAAGTCCATCCCCTAACAGACCCTGATTCGACAGTGGCTCTCCGAATGCATACGCAAAGAGCTGCACCTATAGAGGAATCCAGGATTGTCGATTCAAAATCCATGCCACTGGCTCATTCACGAGCCTGATGTGTGATCCAAAAATCAACCATCCACCGATTGCTCTTGCCTGGCAGCCGGCCCAGAATGGACTGGACAAGCGCTCTGCAGCCGATGCAATTCAGGTCAGCTCCCTGGCCCAGGAGCGGTTTGTGCGCCGGTTGGGCCAAATGAAAGATGACCGGATGAGCGAGATTGCCGAAGCGCTGTCATTGGTCCTGGAAATTTGACGCTGATATTATAGCTTTGACCAAAGCTCTGTGCCGTGTCGCGCGCCGGGTGCATGCGTCGTCGTCTTGACGATGGCCAGCGCACCGATCCCTTGGATCAAGAGCGACTTACTTGGCCTTGGATTTGAGCCAACGGGAAAGGTCGCTGCGGTTCTGAAAATCAAGCAGGGCCTTGCCGAGGGCTTCCACTTTCGCAATCGGGAGTTTGCGGATGGCCTGCCGCTGCCGGGCCGAAATA
>JAFNAG010000481.1 GCA_017860135.1 Acidobacteriota bacterium | reverse complement strand
GGGATGGACCGTTCACGCTCCAGCGCAGCGAGTCATACATCGGTGTCATGATCGATGACTTGATCAACAAGAGCACGGAAGAACCGTACCGCATGTTCACATCACGAGCAGAATATCGGTTGCTCTTGCGTCAGGACAATGCCGATTCCCGGCTCATGAGAAAAGGGCACAGTCTGGGATTGATACCCCAGGACGTCCTGGAGAATCTAGAGAGGAAAGAGGAGCGAGTGGCTGAGGCCAGGCGATTTCTGGAGAACGAGAGGGTCACTCCGGCTGAAGCAGTCCTCATGGCAGACGGGCGATGGGCAAATCTCCCAAGGGAAAACGAGCTGCTCGCACAATTGCTACGCAGGCCCGAGGTATCGCTTTCCGACATTCTCTCTCTACCTCGGCTATTCTCCGACGAGCGCATGCGCATCCTGCTTACCGACCGGGAAGCCAGAGAGAGGGTCGAGATCGAGACGAAATACGAAGGGTACCTGAAGCGCCAGCATGAGCAGATACAACAGTTCGAGAAGAACGAGCAGGTCGCTATTCCCCAGGGGTTTGACTTCGCCGGCGTGAGGTCTCTGAGCAATGAAGGGAAGGAAAAGCTCCAGAGGATAAAGCCCAGGTCGCTGGGACAGGCTTCCAGGATCGCAGGTGTGACCCCGGCAGATCTGTCGATTCTGATGGTGCTCTTGTTGAGGTGATGTTCCACGTGGAACACTCTACCATCCAGCTAATCCAGGCGGTCGCATGACACCAGAAGATACCTCCCAGGACGCCCTCCATCGACTCTCCCGGATCTGCCGTGAGAACGGCCTGAGGCTTGAGGAGGAGCAGGCGTCTCAGCTCCGCCGTTATGTGGAGCTTCTCAAGGAGTGGAATGCCAGGGTCAATCTTATCTCACGGCGGGACGAGGAGAACATCTGGTGGAGTCACATCCTGCACTCCCTCTCGATCCTCTTTTTCGTTCAGCCTTCTCCGGGGATGAGTCTGCTTGACCTTGGCACGGGAGGAGGACTTCCGGGGATTCCGCTGGCGGTTGTCCGGAACGATCTGCATATTGTCTTGCTCGATTCCATCCGGAAGAAGACTGCGGCCGTGCAAGATATGGTGGACCGGCTGTTACTCGCGAACGTGCAGGTGGAGACTGGCAGGGCGGAGGAGATAGGGCTGAAGGACGGTTTCTCTGGATCCATTGACATCGTTCTGGCCAGGGCTGTTGCGCCGCTGGAGGACCTTGTCCGCTGGTCGAAACCACTCCTGCATGGGGCAAAGGCGAAGGATGTGCCTCACCGGTTGGCCGGTATTCCGGGACGGCCGTTGCGCACGCCGCTCCTGATCGCGCTCAAAGGGGGAGACCTTTCCGAAGAGATTCGTCGCGCGCAGCAGAAGGCGCGCACTGGCGTCATCACGGCAAGCGCGCTGGTCTTTCCGGGCAGTGAAGAGATCGGACTGGACGACAAGCGCCTTGTGACCGTGGAACTGTAACTTATATCCGTTATTGCGAAATGCCCATCGAGCACCTGAACGCCCTCGCGCGGCTCCTCACCGAGCAGCGCAACCCCGCTTCGCACGACCTGGACACCCTCTCCGTGGAGGAAGTCCTCCGCCTGATAAACGCCCAGGACAAGCTGGTTCCGCTGGCCGTGGAGAAAGAGATCCCTTATATCTGCCAGGCGGTCGATCTCCTGGTGGCAGCGTTCCGGCATGGCGGACGGCTGATCTATGCGGGCGCGGGCACCAGCGGAAGACTCGGTATCATTGACGCCTCCGAGTGCCCCCCGACATTCGGCACAGAGGCCTCACAGATCGTCGGGATGATCGCCGGGGGGACAAGCGCGATGTTCACCTCGCAGGAGGGGGCGGAGGACAACCAGGTGCAGGCCCGGCTGGATATCGACGCGCTGCACGTCGGCTCGAACGATGTCGTATGCGGCATTGCCGCGAGCCGGCGCACTCCCTACGTGGTGGCCGCAGTGGCCAGGGCCCATGAGCGGGGAGCTAGGACGCTCTACGTGACCACCAATCCCCGGTCGGACTTCAACCTGAAGGTGGATGTGGCGATCTGCCCCGAGGTAGGCCCTGAAGTGCTCATGGGTTCCACCAGAATGAAATCTGGCACGGCGCAGAAACTGGTACTGAACATGCTCACCACGACGGCCATGGTCCGGATGGGCAAGGCCTATGAGAACATGATGGTCGACCTGCAGCTGACCAATAACAAGCTCGTCGAACGCGCCAGGCGGATCGTCATGATGGCAACAGGCGTTGATTATGATTTGGCGGCAGAGACCCTCAGGAAGGCCGACGGTCATGTCAAGACGGCAATCGTCATGCTGAAGACGGGGGCCGACGCGGAAGAAGCGCGCCGCCGCGTGGCTGAGGCCGGCGGATTCGTGCGAGGCGCGCTGACGCAATGAACTGACAGTAACCATCCGCTGACGCGGGGCAGAACACCGCCAACCCCCGCGGGCGGCATTTCATCCCATCCTTTGCCGCGCAGTCGCTGCGCGGCAGGGGACGGGTATTGGCATTTGGATGATCGAAGAGCTCAAGAACCGAATAGTCGCCGCTCCTGCCTTTGAGAGGCTCGAGTCGGAGGCCGCGCGTCTGGCACCGGGAGACGTAGTTTCAGCCGAGGGGGTTGCCGGATCCCTCTTGGCGTTGCTTGCCGCCCTGCTGCACGAACGCCTTGGACGGCAGGTGCTCATCGTGGCGCGGGACCGCGAGTCTGCCGAGCGGCATCGCGACGACATGGGGCTCTGCCTTCGCCTGCGCAGTGTTTCCTACTTCGCAGGGAAGGAGGGGACGCATACTCCCGGGGATGTGGCCAGTGATGTCGCCGACATCCAGGCCCTCCGCGCCCTGACCGTCGATCACGCCCCGGTTGCGGTCACGCATCCCCGGGCGCTCCGGCTCCGGCTGCCGGCACCGGCATCGGTGGCGCGGCAATCCTTCTCGCTTCAGGTTTCCGCCCAGCACAGCATGACGCAGATCCGCGCGCGGCTGGAGGAGAGCGGTTTCGAGCAGAAGGATTTCGTGGAGGCATATGGAGACTACGCCGTGCGGGGCGGGATTATGGACATCTACCCGTTCGCGGGGGAAAACCCGGTGCGCGTGGAGTTCTTCGGCGACACGATCGAATCGATCCGAGAGTTCGATCCCCTGTCCCAGCGGTCGATCAAGGAACTTTCTATAGCCGTTATTGTTCCCGACTTCCTTGCGGGCCCGGGGGCGGACGCTCCGCCCCCCGACGCGGCCCCGCGCCTTGCGTCGCTCCTGGACTACCTGCAGCCGGACGCCCTGATCGTCATTGATGAACCGGACCTTGTCCGTGCGGAGCTTGCGTCTCCCGGGCAGGAACCATCCGGGCGGCATCTCGATCGGGAGCAGATCGAGGAGTTGCTCGGCCTTTTTGCCCGGGTGCAGTTCCACTCCCTTGCACCCCTTGCCGCGGAGTCGATCCACTTCGGCGCCACGCATCAGCCGGCATTCAACGGAAGCGTTGCCATCCTCAGGCGCGAGCTCGCTCAACTGCAACGCCGCGGCGTCACGGCCACGATCACATGCGACACACCATCCGAGCTCGCCCGCATCAAAGAGCTGCTCGCCACGGCCTCCCCGACGGACGCGGAGCAGAACGACGGAGAGCCGGAGCCCGGCCTCGATCTGGCTGCGATCCGCTTCTCGGTCGACGCTCTCCATGCCGGGTTCCTTTTCCCCGAAGCCGGCCTGGCGGTCTACACCGAGCACCAGATCTTCAGCCGCCTCAAACGGCGCGGCAGAAAACGGCCCCC
>JAFNAG010000480.1 GCA_017860135.1 Acidobacteriota bacterium | reverse complement strand
CCTGCCTGCTGAAGCATTTTCGGGAATGTCGCCTGGGAGCCGTCAAACCGCTCCTCGTTCTGCGTGTAGCCGTTGATATGACTGTATTGTCCCGTCAGCAGCGAGGCGCGGCTCGGCCCGCACAGCGAATTGGTGACGAAGCAATTCTCGAATCGCATTCCCTGGGAGGCGATGCGGTCGAGGTTGGGCGTCTTGTTGATTCGGCTGCCATGGCAGCTCACGGCGTGGCTGGTGTGATCATCCGACATGATGTGAATGATGTCGGGGCGGCGTGCATCGCCGGCCTGCATCAGGGCTGCCAGCGGTCAGGCCGCGGCCCCCAGGGGCGCTGAGGTGAGCAGGCCCACGGCCTGCCTGCGCGTGATTTTTCGGGTTGTACCTTCCTCCGCAAACTGTTGCTCAACGGCGGACTGGGCGGTCGAGGCTGGGGATATCCTCCCCCTCCTCCCAGTGCCAGAATATCCAGGTCGCAGGCATTTCTCCCATGCCGATCGGCGCGCCGGGCGGCGCTGCGGCTGGCTCGGGGAGAACGAACTTCAGCGGATCCGCCTCGTACCGTTCCATCTCACTGATCCCGAACCTGAAGTGTGCGAGCTGCGACTCGTCTTTCAGAAGGCCCGCCTGGGCGGCGAGCCGCGATTTCAGCTGGGTGATTTTCAGGGCCGCGACCGCGCGCACTTCAGGGGATCCGCCGGCCGCGAGTCCCATCAGGTTGTAAAGCACGGTGTCGTCTACCACACGTTGGATCTCCGCCAGGTAAGGATCCGCGGGCGCATCTCTTTTCCATGTGCTGTCGAGCAGGGTGCCGATCACTTCGCCCAGCGCAGGGGCGTCGCTTTCGAGTGCGCGGTTGGCCAGCAGGCGTGCGGCACGCGCAGGGTTCAGAATCAAAGACGCCGTAATATTGGCGGCAGTCTGCGCTGCCGCGAGCGGATCGAAGGTGGAAGATGTACGGCGAGGAAAAACCTCGCCCCCGCTCACTCCCGCCCGGGGCGGGATGAGCTGCAAAATGCCCCTCGGCAATGCCAGGGTTTCCGGAGCGATAGTCGTGAGCAGCAGTTTCAGTGCCCGGCGCTGAATCTCCGGCGGCACCACAGCGACGGCCTTCTGTCCGTCGCCACGCACCGCGGGCCGGTAGTCAACACCCCCAAGCGACTTGGCGGCAGCCTGGGTTTGATAACGGTGGAACAGGTAGACCGGCACGAGCACTTCCTCCAGCCGGGCCATGGGGGTGCGCTGCGGGATGTTGCCAGCCGAGAAGTTCTTCAGCGCGATCTCGCGGATGCGTAGTACGCGTTCCAGTTCAGCCAACGGGTCGGGTCCGTTGTCCCAGTCATTGGAGAAGGGGTGGGCGCTGCTGTCGCCGGACTCACTCAGGCAGTAGAGCCCGCGTGCCTGCGCATCGTTCAGTATCTTGTCGAGTGCCTCGTCCTCGTTGGTGCCGTCCGGAAAGTGCGAGTACGCATACGCCACGAAAACCTTGTCCCACTCGCCGATGCCGACGGTGTAGGCCTCCGAGAAATCGAGGGTATCGTTCGCTCCGATCTTGATGTAAGGATGAGGGTAGTCCATGACCGAGGCCCGGTTGGCGATGCTGGAGACATAGTTGTGCCCGAAGCCGAGCGTGTGCCCCACCTCATGTGCCGAAAGCTGGCGAATGCGTGCCAGCGCCATGTCTTCGATTTCCTTTGTGTCCGGCTCTTTCCCCGCATAGAGCGCCTTCAGGCCGGAGCCGATCAGGAAATCCTGGCGGATCCGATCGGACCCCAGGTAGACGCGGCCTGTGATGATCTCGCCGGTGCGCGGATCGCGCAGAGATGCGCCTGAGGACCAGCTGCGGCCGGGACTGTGAATCCACAGGATCATGTTGTAACGCAGGTCCATCGGATCGGCATCGGCAGGCAGGACTCTTGCCTGGAATCCATTCCGGAAACCGGCGGCCTCGAAAGCCTGGTTCCACCAGGATGCCCCCTCGACCAGCGCGGAGCGGATCGGTTCGGGCACTCCTGGATCCACGTAGTAGATAATCGGCTTGACCGGCTCGCTGATCGGCGCGTCAGGATCCCGTTTCACCAGCCGGAAACGCGAGCTGTACTCCCTGCGGACCGGCTCCGTGAAAGGGGAAGCGTAGTCTCTGAAATTCACGCCGTTGACGCCGGAGCGCGGGTCATAGCGGCGCGGCTTGTATTGCGGGTCCGGCAGCTCGACCAGGGAATGGTGCAGACGAACCGAGGTGGCGGACGTGCCTGCGCCCCCCCTGCCGCCTGCGCCTGCCGCGGGCGTCCCGCGCCCACCGCCTCCTGCCGCGGGCACTGCGTTGTACGTCAGGAGCAATTCCACCTCCGTGTTCTTCGGGAAGTTCCTGGTGCGCGGCCAGTAAAAGGCGGAGCGATTCCTGTCAAGCCCGCCGGCGCCGAGGTTCTGCGCATCCCTCATGAAAAAATCGGTGGCGTCGACAAGGACCCGCCCGCCCTCCTCCGCCGCAATCCGAAAGCCGAAGATCGTCGGATCGGTATAGGCTTCCTCCACCGCGCGGCGCTCCGCGGCGTCGCTGCTGACGGCCCGGTTTTGATAATTGACCTGGGTGAGAAAGATCCTGAGGCCGTAACGGTCGAATCTCATGATTTGCCCGCCGCTCCAGGAGCCCCGATTGCGTCCTTCGATGCTGGAGGCGAGATCGGTGACGTAGAGGAATTGCTCTCCCGTCCTGGCGATCTCGAGCCACATCCGTTCTGCCTTCTCCTCCCAATAGAGGTTGAAGAAGCCCTCCAGCCTCTGCATGCCCGCGGTTTTTTCGGCGATGGTGGGCGTATCGCCGCCGGCCTGCCGCTGGGGTACTGCCGGAGCCGCAAACATCATGACAATCGCCGCGACGATCACGCCGTGTTTCGCCATGGGTCCTCCTCAGAATTCAGGGTCAATGGAATCGCTGGGGCGGCGTCCATGATGATTCCGAGTGCAGTCCGTTGTCAAGAAGTCCGGGCAGGAACTCTCTGTCGGCGTTTGAAACAAGGAACCTACCCTGACACCAAATCGCGGCGACTTTATCTGAAGCTTTTGCCCATTCATCATGTCAAATTAAACAGAGCGAATGCGAGCACGTGATTCGCCGCCCCCAGCACCTACTTCCCCCAGATAGTCGTGGGTGGGGGCTATACTACCGTCTTCGCCTTCGGAAACAGCGGATCGGAGACGCTGTCCGGCATGCTCGCGCTAATGGACCAGCAGGGCAATCCTCTTGTCGCGACCGGGACCATCGACAATCCGGGGATTCCGACAGTGCGGCTGACCGGCGCCTTATTCACGATTTCGATTCCACCTGGGGGCGTGGGATTCGTAACCGCAGAAGCGGCCGGCGTCCGGGATCCTGTGAAGGCAGGATGGGCGCTGGTAGACTATGCCGGCAGATCGCTCTACAGCGTCGCTACCCTGCAGCAATCCTGGTCGGGTGTCATGCTGAATGCTATCGGAGTTCTCCCTTCCCAACCGCTGCCCCACGCCACGATCCCTGTGGATTTCAGCGTATCCGAGGCGCGGCGCGTCGGTTACGCGCTCGCGAACCCGGGGCAGACCACGATAAGCATCACGCTCTCCCTGGTGGACCAGCTCGGCATCATCACGAATGATGGCCTCGATATCACGCTGGGACCAGGTCAACAGATCGCAAGATATCTGGATCAGGATCTGGGGCGCACGTATTTCAAGGGATCCGTGGTGCTGCGTGGCAAGGACGGAGCGACTTTCGTATCCGTGGTGCTGCGTGGCAAGGACGGAGCGACTTTCGTGGGATTGGCATTGATGGAGCATCAGGGCCGGCTGTCAGTGATTCCCGTAGTGCCGCTCCCTATTCCCAACATCCCGGATTGAGTCGGGTGTCGGGCCTGCTTTCGGCATGGCAGGGTAAGGGCAGCAGCGCGGTCGCCTGGCAACGCGGCACGGGAGTTGCGCGCGATCTGTCCACCGGGCGGGTTAATTCAGGATCGTCAATCTTGAGAAGTAATCGCGGAGGTACCCGCGATCGCGGGCCAGCAGCCGGTCGGCGT
>JAFNAG010000479.1 GCA_017860135.1 Acidobacteriota bacterium | reverse complement strand
TTTCTCGAGGGTGATGTCTCCACCGGGCATCTTTCATCTCCAGTGTTGCAGTCGCGGGTAGGTCTCCCCCGGCAGCCCCAAAGAGGGGCTGTCCGGGAGAGCCCCCCGGGCTTCCATCGCCCGGGGTCGCGCTTGCCGATTGCTTGCCGATTTGTTTACCGATTCAGGAGGAAAACGGCGGAAAAATGCGGAAAACTTGTATTAGAACCGCGTATCTTGTTGATTCCATTGAGTCGGAACCGAGCTGGCAGTCAGGAGGTCGCGGGTTCGATCCCCGCCAGCTCCACCAATAAAATCAACGACTTACAGTCATTCGCAGATTCTCCAGATTCCTTCTTCCGGCATATTGGTTCCACGAAAAACTGGAGACGCTGACTGGTTTTCCAACTGGTGCTGCCCGGCCTGCGACTCCTCTCCGGTCAGGAACGTTCTGCAGATTTTGGTAAATGCCGGTATTTTGACGGCGGAATGTCCGCCTCGCAGGGGCGGGCTATTTTACCGGCAATTGTATCAGCCAGATGTTGGAGGTCACGTCGATCTGATACCAGAGGAACTTGTCTTTTGAAATATCCAGGCCGCGCATCGTGCCCCCCCGCGGCGCATAGGCGAGGGCGGCTTTTGCCGAGGCCAGATGATCGTGGTACACGCCGAAAGGCGCGTTTACCGGCCTCTTGGTGCCGGCAGCCAGCCGTTGCGCCCAGAGGCAGTCGTACCCGTCGCGGTCCGAGAGAAAATACAGCAGGTTGCCGTCTGGTGACCACCTCGGCACACTCGTTACGTGGGCCTCGTCGAGGATTGTGATCCACTCCTGTTCGGGTACAGGCGCATTCCCGGCCGGTGCTACAACGATCGCGGACCTGCCTGATGGCTTCGCCAGCAGGAAGCAGACCCAGCGATCGTCGTCGGACAGGGCGGCGTCTACGATGGATCCCGCGCCGGTCTGTAGGATCTCGCTCTGGCGGCCGCGAGTGAAATCCTGGCGCACCAGCCGATTGTTTCCGTAGCGGACGAGTGACTCGTCCGGATCGGAGAAGAAATCCAGGATGGTGCAGCCTTCACAGACCTGGCGTCCCGTCGCAGTCGAGCTGCTGCCGATCAACGAGACGGATTTTCCTCCCACCGGTTCACGATAGGAAAACCGGGAACCGTCCCGGCTCAGCCTCGTGTGGCTGGGGCTTTCCGCGGGGATGGCAGTTTCCCGGTTTTTCTGCATGTCCTTGATGCGCAGTTCGAAACGCCTGGGCAGGCTGCTGACATAAGCGACGTAGCCCGCCTTGGTCCCATCTCCGGACATGCACGCAAAGGCTTTCGTTGTGCTGTCTTGCGTGAACAGGCGCGGATCGCCGGAGGAAGTCCCTGAATTGGCGTCCAGCGAAACGGTCGCCAGGTTCATTCCGACGTTGCAGATCGGAATGAGCATGCGGCCGTCCGCGGCCACTGCGGCGGTGACCCGCAGTCCCGGCCCCGAAGTGATCTGTTGGACCTTGCCAGCCAGTTTCCAGGCGCCGGATGAAAGGGATATGCGGTAAGCGTTGACCCCTTCCACTGCAATGCCCCGAAGGAAAACGATCTGGTTGCCCACCCATGCTTCCGGACGAAAATAAGAGGCAACCGAAGTGCTTGGAAATTCCGGCACACCGATGGCGACCGCAGGTCCGCCGTCAGCTGGCGCAATCCACCAGCTCTCCTTCTTTTCCCGCACACCGGCGAACAGAACGTGCTTGCCGTCCGGCGACCAGATTGGTGGATAGGCCGCTCCAAACTCAGCCTGGAAGGGTTTCGGGGATCCGCCTTGCGACGGGATGAGGTACATCTTGTTTAGTCGAGCGTCGGCGATAGCCGCCTGATCCCAGTACAGGATCCGGGATCCATCCGGCGAAAACCGCGGAGAGAAGCCGCCGTCCGCAATCCTCCGCTCTTCTCCGGCGAGCGCATCCATTACGTAAATGCCGCCGCCGTCCCGCTCCGAGCGGAAGGCAATGCGAAATCCGTCCGGCGACAGGGAAGGTTGGCGTTCATCCGCATCGCTATGCGTCCTTTGGATCGGCTCACGCCCCTCAAACTGCTGCACCCAGATGTCGAGGTTTTCCTTGCCGGCGCGGTCGGAAGCGAACGCCGCCAGCTTGCCGTCGCGCGAGATGGCGGGATCCAGCGTCACCCCGGAGTCGAAGGTGAATCTCGAGACGGAGGCCAGACCCGGGGCAGCGGGCGGGCGCAGGAACTGCAGGGCGACGAAGACCGCGACAGCAAGCACGAGCCCGGCTGCCGCCAGCAGCCACGGCAGGCGACCCCTCCGCGCCGGGGCGGCGTACGGCGCGGCGGCGAGTTTTCCGGAATCGGAATCTTCCTTGAGATCCCGCAGCATAGCCATCAAATCGTCCATGTGCTGCCAGCGCCGCTGCGGATCTTTTCGCAGGCAACGGAGCACCCCGTGTTCGACTTCGTCGGGCAGATTGGGGGCGGCCTCTCGCAGCGGCTTCGGTTCGCGGCCGATGATCGAGGCAAGCGTCGACGCCCTGGTTTCTCCGCGAAAAGGGGGCTTGCCGGTGAGCATCTCGTACAGAACCGACCCGAAGGAGAAAATGTCTGAACGTGCGTCGATCTTTTTCCCCTCGGCCTGTTCCGGCGACATGTAGTCGACCGTGCCGATGATTGTGCCTTCCTCGGTCTTAGGCGCGGAGTCGAAGCTGGCGGTGAGGGCGTACTCGTCGGTCGGGCTGCGTTCGGTGAGCTTGGCCAGCCCGAAATCGAGCACCTTGGCGGCGCCGTGCTCGGTGACCATTATGTTGGACGGCTTCAGGTCCCGGTGAACGATTCCGGCGGCATGCGCCTTGGCGAGTGCGTCGGCGATCTGTGCAGCCAGTCCCAGTGCCTCGCCCAGCTTCATGCCTCTGCCGCCGATGAGCCGGTCGAGCGTCCTTCCGGGAACATATTCCATCACGATGAAGCGCACGTCGTCCGCCGAATCGAAGTCGTGGATCGTGACGATGTTGGGGTGATTGAGCGCCGAGGCCGCCTTTGCCTCCTGCACAAAACGCCGGCGCCGTTCGGGATCTGACACCCACTCTGCAGGGAGGATTTTTACTGCCACAAAACGATCGAGGCGGGTGTCCTGAGCCTTGTAGACAATCCCCATGCCGCCCTGCCCCAGCTTCTCGACGATTTTGTAGTGCGAAATGGTCTGGCCGATCATTGTGATCCGCTCCTGTAATCCGGATCCTGGTTGCTGCGAAGGATTATAGACCAATAGCGACCTCAAAGGGAATCTGGGGACGCTGACCGGTATTTCGATTTCGAAACCGGCCAGCGTCCCCAGTTTCACCAGTTTCACAGTTTCAAGTCAGCCAGGACGGACCGCCGGAATTTGGCACGGGTCGGTAATGGGCGGCTAGGACGCGCCGGACAATGTCCTTATCCATGGAGATGCCGAAAGCCAAGGCAACCTGCTGAGCGATTGGCGGGCAGCCTCAGGATGGATTGCGCAGTTTCGTGCCGACAATGCCATCGATGAGATCTTTGGAGGGTCCCTTTGGCCCGGGCTCACCCCTGCGCTTCGACGAGAGCAGTAAGTGGTACTTTTGGGCCTTGAGAGCTTTCTGGGGAAGAAGTGCCACCTGCTCCGGTTGCCCAGGACGCCCCATCCGCGGGAAATGTGGTCAAGGGCGACTTTTCGGTCAAGGAATCCCCGGCAGTCGACTACAGCGACCCCAGGCATGAGCACGACGAGCCACAGGAGGAGCGGTATGCGGACCTCCCGTTTTTTGACCAGTTCCGCATTCCTGCCGGAAGACCTTACGAGTTCCTTTCGGAC
>JAFNAG010000478.1 GCA_017860135.1 Acidobacteriota bacterium | reverse complement strand
CTCGTCAGGCTCGACCACGGCCATCGTGTAGGACTGGCGCGTCGGGACGTCCATCTGGGAGATGGCGAACCGTGCCAGGAGGACGCCCACGGCCAGCTGAACGTTGGGCATGAGGGGTACCAGACAGAGGAGCAGGTTGGAAGGAATGTGCGTGAAGACCATGGTGTTGACGAGCCCGATTCGGGCCGCGATTCGGGCGGCAAAAAGGGCGGAGACACCGGCCAACAGGTTGGCGCCGAAAAAAATCCCGCCCAGGGTACCCACATCGACGGTGAAACGAACGTGGAACCAGTAGGCCATGATGCTCTGGATTATGAGCCCGCCGGCAAAGGCGTCAAGGGCGAAGAGGGAGCTCAGCTTGGCCACCACACCTCGCGAGCGGTGCAGACCGAGCACCCGTTTGGTCGGCTCGTCCTCAGGTGCATTCATGGCTTCGACACCCGGCGAAAGAAAGAGAAAGAGAAGGGCGAGCATCCCGCCGGCGACGGCGTAGCCGAGGAGCACCGCGCGGTAGGAGTTAAACGCCGTGAGTCCAGACGCCTGCAAGGTCTGGGCGAGCGAACCTGCCCCGAGCGCGCCCAGGGCAGTGGCGAAGGAGCCGACCAGGTTGTACCAGGCGAAAAGCTGGGTGCGGCGCTCGTTGGGTACGAGCTGGCTGAGAGCCGCCTGTTCAATGGAGAGAAAGGGGCCGACTTCAAGGCCGCTCGGGCTGATGACGCCGATAATGGCGGCGAGGATGAGGAGGGCGAAGTTCTTCGTGAGGAGAAAGACCACGCCCGCTCCCGCCATCAAGAAGCTTCCAAAAAGCAGCATGCGGCGCCGGCCGATACGGTCTGCCGACGTGGTGATCCAGAGAGAGATGGCAGCATCACCCGCGAGGGTAAAGGTGAGGAGCAGGCCGATCTCTCTTTCCGTCAACCCCGCGGAGGCGAGATACAGGACGAGGACAACGGAAAGAAACCCGTAGGCGAAGAGTCGCGTGATGCGGGTCGTGAAGAGAATCGCGGTATCGATTCGCGACCGGGCCATGTGAGCAATGATAACTCCATATCCGGAACAGCGGATGAGCGAAGGCGCGGACGGGATCCTATCAGTAACCCGGCTGCCCGTCGGGAAGTTTCGGGATGCCCTTGATGAGGCCGTTCATATCCTGGGGCCGGGTCAGGCGTAGTCCCTAACCCAGGTGCTCGCGGTCAGGGATCGCAGGCGCCGGAAATAGGGCTCGTTCGTATCCGTCCCCTTTTTCGGCCCGTGCCGCATGAGATTCGAGAGGTGCTCCGCCAACACTGAGCTGATCGCGTGGATTCCCGAGTGCCGGTCAAGCCCCTCGGCCGTGAGCCTTCCAAGGGTCTCCCGGACAACTTCGATCCCCTCAGCCAGCTGGTTTTCCACAATAGCATGGAAGGCGGCGTGGAGCCGAAGATTAGGGAGTTTTTCCCGCGTCCTCTTGTGGTATGCAGCGACGAGTTCGATCCGTTCCGCTTCGCCCAACGCCAGCCACTCGTCACTGTCCGGTGCTTGTTCTGGATCGTATGACTTCATCGTCTCTCGCTCCCAGGGTTGATGGATCGGTGAAGGGGCCGGAACTTTCGATGGAACTATGAATTCGCTTGAGTCAGTTTAAACTTCCCTATTCGAGGTGTTTGCGTATGGACTCGGGCAACTGTTCCATGAGGGACGGGTAAGCCTCGACAAGGCGTGCAATGTCCGCCAGATCTTTTTGCCGCTTGCTCCTTCGCCGTTCTTCGTCCAGGTATGCCCAGATCTTTCCTTGCAGCACATCCTCGACACTGGCGACTCTCATCGCATAGCCCAGCACGGTGCGCGCCGAAGCCCGCGGGACGAAATCCTGATATCTGTGGTCTGTTTGAAGTTGTATCCTCAGGTCCGACTTGGCTGTACGGAGGTTCACGCTGTGCGCGAAGCGCTCCATCTTGAAATGGGATTCGAGAGCCTTACAGATGCCCTCAAGCTCGCCGGCCGCGACGACGATATCCAAGTCGAGGCTCACGACCGGCTCTGCATAGGCATTCACCGCCAGCCCGCCGATGACGCAGTAATCCACACCCCTTCTCGACAAGGCGTCGAGAAAGAGCTGGAGAACATCCTCCTTTGCAGCTGCTACTGCGTTCAGAAATTCCTTCTCGGTCATGATCTGCGCACCGATTTCCTCAAGCGTCGAACCTCGACGGATGCCCGGTTGGTACGCCCGAGCACCGGTGTAATCCGTCCGCGCTCACACGATTCGATCTGCGATCAAATCGGCACCGCTTCACCGTTGAGCCACGCGCGCGCACATGGAGCCAAATCCGTCTCTCCACTCACTTTCATTTCGCCCGTCGCCAGCAGAAGTGAGGGTGCTTGCAGCCTCGCGCGACCATCTGGGTCCAAATCGGGCTGTGAGTGCGCCGGGCAATAGATGTCGGTCTCATCGGTGGCTGGGCCGGTCATGGTTTGCCCTCTCGGGAGCAAAAACAGGGTCATATCCGCAGTCAGGGATTTGTCTCCGGCAGTTTACGGGATTTGGTCAATCTGATGCAAGCCTTGGCACGCGATTCGCCCGGATTGCCTATGGAAGGCGAAATCTCGGTTCGCCGAGGCTGCTGCGCTACCAGCTACGAACTTTTCGCGGTTGCTTTCATGGTCCAGAGGCGAGATACTTTCAACACGGATGCTTTCTTAAGGTGCTGAGATGAGGACGACGAAAGGCCGACGTGCTATCCGCGGCAGAGGAGCAGCGGGAAACCCGCCGAACCGATTCGAGCGCCTGCGCTACGAGCCCGTTCCGGACCTGGGGGAGCCGGACGGCGAGGTGTTCGAGTCCGCGCCGGAGACGCAGTTCCTCCAAGACTCCTCCCGGTCCGTCATCAGCTACAACGAGAGCCCAGATCTAGGCTACGAGGCGAGCCTGAATCCCTACCGCGGCTGCGAGCACGGGTGCAGCTACTGTTACGCCCGGCCATACCACGAGTACCTCGGGTTCTCCGCCGGGCTGGAGTTCGAGACCAGGATCCTCGTCAAAGAAAAGGCTGCCGATCTGCTTCGCCGGCAGCTTTCGTCTCCCCGGTGGCAACCCAAGGTGGTGAACCTGAGCGGCGTCACCGATCCCTACCAGCCGGTGGAGCGCCGTGTGGGTCTTACCCGGCGATGCCTGGAGGTACTCGCCGAGTTCCGGAATCCGGTCCAGATAGTGACGAAGAATCACCTGGTGACGCGGGACCTCGACATCCTGACCGACCTCGCCAGGCACCAGGCGGCTGCGGTCTGCATTTCGGTTGTGACCCTTGATTCGCATTTGAGCCGGATCATGGAGCCACGAACCTCGACGCCGGGCCGCCGCCTGGCGGCGATCGAGGCCCTTGCCCGGGCCCGCGTGCCGGTCAAGATCTTGACCGCGCCCGTCATCCCGGGCCTCACCGATCACGAAGTGCCGGAGATCCTTGCTCAGGCAGCCGCGGCCGGCGCCCGTTTCGCGGGCTACGCCCTGATCCGGCTGCCCCATGCCGTAGCCTCGATCTTCGAAGACTGGCTCGAGCGGCACCTCCCGGATCGCAAGGAGAAGGTCCTGAATCGGATCCGTGAGATCCGGGGCGGAAAACTCTACGACTCGAGGTTCGGCGTGCGGTTGAAAGGGGAAGGGATCTTCGCCGAGCAGATTGCCGGGCTCTTCGCTCTCGCCTGCCCGAGGCATTCCGGCGGGCCACGCCGAAGCAGCGCTCGCTTTTCGAATAGGACGAGGTGCCGGGCCGCTCACGGCATGAGGCGCAGGGCGATAAGGGCGGAGAGGAAGATCCGCCCCACCAAGATCCGCAATCGACGTGCGCCCGGCTTACTGGGCCGCCTTCCACGAGGCGAAGTAGGTCTCGACCTCGTCGATGAAGCCATTGTGTTGCGGCTGCCAGCCCAGAAGTCGCATGGCTTTCCGGCCGTCTATCTGCTGGTCCATGGCGAGGCATTCCGGCGGGCCACGCCGAAGCAGCGCTCGCTTTTCGAATAGGACGAGGTGCCGGGCCGCTCACGGCATGAGGCGCAGGGCGATAAGGGCGG
>JAFNAG010000477.1 GCA_017860135.1 Acidobacteriota bacterium | reverse complement strand
CACTATGCCCAGCCGTCGAACCGCCTGGAGCGATACACGCTTCGCATGGACGGGTTCGTCTCCGTCAACGCCCCCTTTGCCGGCGGCGAGATGAGGACACGGCCTATTCGCTTCGCCGGCAACGAGCTGGTACTGAACTTCTCCACCGGAGCGGCCGGGGGCATCCGTGTCGAGTTTCAGGATGAGGAGGGAAAGCCCATTCCCGGCTACTCCCTGGAGGATTGTGCGTCGATGGTCGGCGATAGGATCGAAAGAGCCGTGACCTGGAAGCAGGGGCGAAACCTTCGCGTGCTTGCCGGTCGCGCCGTACGACTCCGCTTCGTCATGAAAGACGCGGATCTCTATTCGATTCGGTTCCGCCAGGACCCCGCACTCAGCGCATGCGAGCCCAGTCGATGCGGAAGCGGCCCCTGCCGAACGGCAGCCAGACGAGACGGCGCGGCGGTGTCCCGCGGCAGTGGTGATACAGCACCGCCGTACGCTCATAAAAGCCGCGCGTGTGCGGACTCGTCGGAATGCCGAACAGGTGCAGGTCCAGGTGATGGCAGAACTCGTGGCACAGCGTGCTGAAAAAAGTCCCGAATGACGTGACCCGGTGACGGATGGCGGTCCGCGTCCAGACACGGATCACGGACGTTTTCAGATCGTAGTCGCCGAAGAGCTCCATAGACCCGGTTTCGTAGACCTTGAGCGGCCGCGCGGCAAGGACCCGCACCTTTGGCTTGGGCACACCATAGAACCGGGCCGCTTCTGCCAGGAAGGTGCTGCAGGCGGTCCGTAGCGCCCCGGTCGACTCGGAGGATAACGCGGCCTCAATCTCCGGGGCGTGGAACCGGTCCTCATTGGGGACAGCAAGCGATTTCAGCCCATCGCTGCGCTCATACTCCTTCCGCCTGTTGCCCTTTACCGGTACGGGATCGGTGACCATCGTCAAACGCTCCAACCGTATGCGGCGCCGATTGCCGCGATCATGGCCTTGAAAAGCACTTCACCCGAATCCCCGTTCGTCATTACAGCAACGCCGTCGCCGGACTCCACAGACAGCACGAGAAAACACCTGTACCCTTCGTTGCCGCCTCCGTGCTGAAAACGGAACACTCCCGCAGACGGCACGCCGAAACCGAGCCCGTAATCGCCCAACTGCCTCGTGAGCATCGCCTGTGCCATCGGTTGTGACAGCAGTCTGTTTGTTTTCATTGCGTCCGTTCACCTCTCAGCAATGGCAGAAGTATACTCTCGCACGCTCATGCCTCGCTGCGGACTGGCAGACAGACCACGCGGCGCATGTAGCTCCCGTTTATGGCGGGTCCGGTCTGTTAGACCGGATCCGCGTCCCTGGATTACAATGAAGCATGCTTCGAGCAGGTGAGGCGAACAGGCGGTATTTCCACCAGGCCTATCGCACAGGCGTCCACGGCTGGAACGCCCTGGAACCCAGCCCCTATGCCGTGGCGTTCCTGAAGCGTTTGCGCACGCAGGTTCACGGAGGCATGCTGCTGGATATCGGTTGCGGCGAAGGGCGTCACTGCTTTGCCGCGCGACGCCTCGGCTTCAATGTGACGGGCATCGATTACGAGCCTCTGGCCCTGCGGCGGGCGCGACAAGTCGCCCTGGCCCGGCACGTAACGGGCATCAAGTTCCGGAAGGCCAGCGTTTTCTCGCTCCCTTTTCCTCCGGCCGCCTTCGATGTGGTCCTGGACTACGGTTGCCTCCATCATCAGAAAAAGTCCGATTGGCCGGCTTACAGGGGAAGCATCCTTCGAGTCTTGAAGTCTCACGGCTATTACGTCCTCTCTGTGTTCGGCCCGAAGTTCCGCTTCTTCCTGGGTGCGAAACGGCCGTGGCACATCGCCCACGGCGCCTACCGGCGCTGTTTCACTCCGGAGGAAATCTCCGGCCTCTTCGGGCGGGATTTCGAGATCCTAACGATCAAGGACGAACGCGGATCCGGCGGCGGCTTCTGGCACGTCCTCATGCAGCGCCGGTAGTCAAATCGAAGCTGACTTCGGAATCGGTATCGGAATCGGGGTCGATATCGGTATCGATCGGGAGTCAAACTCAATCCCCAGGTCCGTCGGCCAATCATGAATTCGAATGGCGAAACCGATTCCGACCCCGACATCGCGGTATCTTCGCGCCTGCCGTCATTTCGGCAGGAAGTTCTCCATAACCCAGACTTCAGCGGTCGTGGGTTGCCCGGCCGAGAAGGCGATGCGTTTCCCGTCAGGATGAATTCGCAGGTCCCGAAAGCCATCCGTTGCGAGATCGAGCCTCTGGGGTTTTCCACCATCCATTGAGACTCGCCAGATTTCAAACGTCAGATCCTGTGGGCCAGTAGGTCCCTTGGAAAAAAGCAGCTGCCGTGCATCAGCCGTCCACTCGAGCGGCGTGAAGCCCGGGATGTTCTCACCCTTCTCCAGTCTTACCAGTTCGCGGGATACCCCACCACCGGTGGGCACCACTTGCAGAGAGACCACGCCTGTCTGCTGGTCAAAAGATCGAAAGCCTACCCACTTGCCATCTGGCGATACGGAGGAACCGTGCACAATATTAGTGCCAACAGATAGGCGATAGACCTCCCTCTCTTGACCGGTTTCGAGGTCGCGAGCCACGATGATGCTGGCTCTTCTATTGCCGGACTCCTGGCGTACATAGAAGATCGCTTTGCCGTCAGGGGACCACGTGGGCCCAGTCCACCCTACTTGCACACCCTCCCGGTTCAGAACCACCGGGGTGACATTGCCTGATTTGATATCCAGGAGGAAGAGACCGAAGCGATTCTTTGTACTGCGGGCCGAGAGCAGAATGGACCGCCCATCCGGAGACCAGCGCAGAGTGAATATGTAGGATAGCCTCGGGGAAAGGTCACGTTCCTCGCCGGTCTCCAGCGACCGAATGCAGACGACGAAAGAACCCTCCCACAAGGGGCCCCGCTGAGAGATGTAGGCAAGATATCGGCCGTCCGGGGACCAGTCCGGTTTGCTGTTAGATCCGACGAAGCTCTCCGTGGCCTTTTTCGGGGCCGCCAGCAGCTTTCCGGTCTTGAAGTCGAGCGAGGCGGTATAGACATCCATCATCCCGGTTTCGAGGCCGTAGTAGAGGCTACCCTCTCGCGTGAATCCCATGGGCAGGATACGTTTCCCAAAGTCTTGCTTGACGAGTTCGGCTGGTCCTCGTGGTTTTCCGTCGGCCACTTGAATGACCCAGGCTCCAACGCTTCCTGTGCGGTCACTAACAAACAGGATGCGCTTTCCATCGGGTGTCCATACCGGACAGAGGTCGTTGGCCGGGTGCTCGATCAGAGCGCTTTCCTGCTTCCCGTCGATTGAGAGCAGGTAGATGTCCCGATTGGGAGAACCTTCCTGGGGACAAGAGTCATAGGCGATAAAGTACCCGTCCGGTGAAATGGCGGGTTTCGCGGGCATTCGCCACCCCAACTCCTTCAGAACGCGCACTGAGCCGTCCGCCGCTGAAACGAGCACGATCTGATTAGTGCCGTCTTTCCCGAAGAAGGTCGCAAGGATTTGTTTCCCGTCCGGGGACCACTCGGCGGGCTGGATCCAATCCAAGTGCCTGTTGCCGTAAAGAATCCGCGGCTTGGAACCATCCAACCCGATGAGGCGCAGGTCGCAGGACTCATCCTTGTTGGACCAACCGTAAGCGACCTGTTTGCCATCAGGCGATATTGCGGAATACTCAGCATACTCTTCCCACAAGCCAGCCTTGGTGAGGCGGCGGCTCGTCCCGGTCTCCAGGTCGCGGACGGCCAGGTCTCCGGTTTCCAGGTCGGTGTACGAAAGGTGGCGCCCGTCGGAGGATACCGCC
>JAFNAG010000476.1 GCA_017860135.1 Acidobacteriota bacterium | reverse complement strand
CCATCGGCGGAAGTGCCGCCGGCATTTACATTGACAACCGAGTGCGGATCGCATCGCTCTTCCGGGGAGTCCCGAAGGAACGGTTCGAAGAGGTCCGGACGCTCTTCCTGCGCATCCGCCAAGAGCTGGGCGTCCCTCTTGAGATCGTCAACGACGGCGACGTGACGGCGCTGGCGGGGTCGATGTCTCTGGAAGACAATCCGGTGCTCGGGATCGCCATGGGATCGAGCGAGGCGGGTGGATATGTCAATCGCGACGGGAACATCACGGGGTGGCTGAATGAGCTTGCCTTCGCTCCGGTGGACTACTCGCCGACCGCGGCGGAGGATGAATGGTCGGGAGACCGAGGCGTCGGGGCGCTGTATTTCTCGCAGCAGTGCGTCTTCCGATTGGCGCCGAGCGTGGGAATCCGGGTCCCTGCAGACATGGACAAGGCGAGGCAACTGGAGCTCGTGCAGGAGCACCTCGAGCGGGGCCATGCGGGCGCGGAAGACATCTGGGCGAGCATCGGGATCTACCTGGGCTATGCCGTGGCACACTACGCCGCTTTCTACGATCTGAAGCACGTGCTGATTCTGGGACGCTGCACTTCGGGAAGGGGCGGGGGGCTGATCCTTCAGGGCGCACAAGCGGTGATGGAGGCCGAGTTCCCTTGGGAGGCTGAGCGCATCGAGCTCCAGCTACCCGACGAGAGGAGCCGCAGGATTGGTCAGTCGATCGCCGCTGCCAGTCTGCCAGCTGTACGCTCGAGAGGTGCCGCAATGCGACTAGCTAGTGATACTGCCGAGGTGTTTGTTCCCGATGGCACGCCCGTTGAGCTGGCCCTCGCCCGAACAACTCATATGGGGATCGGCGCCCACCAAGACGACCTTGAGATCATGGCATTCGACGGAATCCTGGCGTGCTTCCAGCAGAGGGACAAGTGGTTCTCCGGCGTGGTCGTCACTGACGGCAGCGGCTCCCCGAGGGATGGAGTCTATCGGGAGTATTCGGATGACGAGATGCGCAGGGTCCGCCGCAGCGAACAGAAGAAAGCGGCAGTCGTCGGGGGGTACGCAGCCCAGCTCCTGCTGGATCATCCCAGCAGTGCCGTGAAGGACGGCGCCAACCGGGCGGTCGTCGACGACCTGATTGAGATCCTTCGGATTGCGCGCCCCGAGGTTGTCTACACACACAACCCAGCAGACAAACATGACACGCACGTCGGCGTGACGCTGAAGCTCATCCAGGCGCTCCGCACGCTTCCAGAGGGGGACCGGCCGACGAAGGTATACGGGTGCGAGGTGTGGCGTGACCTGGACTGGCTGGCGGACTCCGACAAGGTAGCATTCGATGTCTCGGCCCACGAGAACCTGCAAGCCGCCCTGCTCGGGGTATTCGACTCCCAAATCGCCGGAGGCAAGCGCTACGATCTTGCGACGATGGGGCGGCGCCGGGCCAACGCGACGTACTTCGCCTCGCATGGCGTCGATATTGCCAACGGCATGGCCTTCGCCATGGATCTCACGCCGCTGGTTCTGAATCCTCGGCTGGGAGTATGGGAGTACGTCAAGCGGTTCCTCGATGCATTCTCGGATGAGATCTGCGATCGCCTGACGCGGCTTCAGAGTCCTCCTACATGAGCCTGAGATCTGAAATCCTCGACCAGCCGCAGGTTCTCTCCCGGCTTCTGTCGACCCACCGGGAGAGAGTTCTTGGTGTGGCGCGGGCGATCAGCCGCAGGGACTTCGAGTTCGCGTTCCTTGCCGCCCGCGGAACCTCCGACAATGCCGGCCTGTATGCCAAGTATCTGTGGGGGATTCGCAATGCGTTGCCGGTCGCGCTGGCGGCCCCTTCCATGTTCAGCGTCTACCAGTCCCCCCCGAGGCTGCAGCGGGCACTGGTGGTTGCGATCTCCCAGTCGGGCCAGTCGCCAGATATCATCGCCGTCGTACAGGAGGGCCGCCGTCAAGGCGCCGTCACGCTGGCTGTGACCAATGATTCCGGATCGCCCCTGGCGCTCTCGGCCGAGTTCGTCATCGACACCGACACGGGAACCGAGAAGTCGGTGGCGGCCACCAAGACCTATACGGCTCAACTCACAGCGATTGCCCTGCTCTCCGCCGGGATGGAAGATCGCGCCGAGAGGCTCGAGGAGCTGCAACGCTTGCCGGAGCTGGTCGGCGAGGCGCTGCGTCTCGACAACCAGATCGAGAGCGTGGTGGCTCGATATCGAGACATGAAGCAGTGTGTAGTGCTGGGGAGGGGCTTCAACTACGCCACCGCCCACGAGTGGTCGCTCAAACTCAAGGAGCTTAGCTACGTGGCGGCCGCGCCCTACTCGGCGGCAGACTTCAGGCATGGTCCGCTGGCCATTCTGGAGAAGGGTTTCCCTGTGTTGGCAGTCGTACCGGATGGCGCAGTCCTCGCCGACATGTTCGATATGCTTCAGGGGGTCTCGGCATCCTTCGGGGCCGACTTGACAGTCATCTCCAACGTCAAGGAGCTGCTGCAGGTTGCGACGACGCCGCTGCGAATTGCCTCGGACACACCCGAGTGGTTGAGTCCTATCGTCGCAATCGTGCCGGCCCAGCTGTTTTGCTACCACCTGGCGCTGGCCAAGGGGATCGACGTTGAGCATCCACGGGGCCTGCAGAAAGTGACCAGGACTTGGTAGCTGAGGCTGCCGGGCGCCCGACGTCTCCGCAGCAGGATCTGACGCTCGTGGTCATGGCGGCAGGGCTCGGTCGCCGCTTCGGCGGCCTGAAGCAGATCGAGCCGGTCGGGCCATCGGGGGAGATCCTCCTCGAGTACTCGGTTTACGATGCCTTGGCGGCCGGCTTCAAACGGGTAGTGTTCATCGTCAGCCGGCAGACCGAAGAACCTCTGCGGGAGCTAATGCAGGCAAGAATCGGAGGCATCTGTCCAGTGGACTATGTCCAGCAGCGGCTGCTGCCCCTGCCGCCCGGAGTTGACCTGCCTCCATCCAGGAGCAAGCCCTGGGGAACGGCCCATGCTGTTCTGTGCTGCGCCCATCATGTCCAGAGCCGATTCGCCGTGATCAACGCCGATGACTTCTATGGCCGGGGCTCGTTTCTGGTGTTGGGGACCTACATGAGCAATATCGAGGATCGGCAGGCCGCCCTCGATATCGGCATGGTGGGCTTCCCCCTAGAGAACACACTCACCGAACACGGCTTCGTCGCCCGTGGGGTCTGCACCTTGGATCAGGACGGATACCTCCTTCAGGTTCGGGAACGCACGAGAATCGAGCGGCGCGCCGACCGTGTCGGTCATGTAGATTCTCTCGGCCGTTGGACTCCGATACCAGCGGGCAGCCTGGCATCGCTGAACATGTGGGGCTTCCCCCCGCGGTTCTTCCAGCACCTCGAAGTGGGCTTCCGCAGTTTCTTGACCGCGGGAGAGCCGGAGCTCGCCGAACGCGAGTTCTTCCTACCCGATTTCGTGAATCAGCTCATTCAGGAGAGCACGGCGAGGGTGAGAGCACTGCCAACCCAGGAAGCCTGGTTTGGCGTAACGTATCGTGAAGACTTGCCACGTGCACGGGAGCGCATTGGCGCCTTGATCGACGCAGGGGTCTATCCCCGCAGTTTGTGGGGGGCGTGAATGGCCGCAGACCTGGAGGCGATCGGCCGCCAGTTTGCCATCAGCGGCGAGTTCATCTCGGCGGGCCCCTACGGTACGGGGCACATCAATGACACCTACGCGGCCGTCTACCAGCAGGACGCTGTCCGAAGACGCTTCATCTTCCAGCGCATCAACCAGAACGTCTTCAAGCACCCCGAAGGCTTGATGGCCAACATCGTCGCCGTCACGTCCCACCTGAGG
>JAFNAG010000475.1 GCA_017860135.1 Acidobacteriota bacterium | reverse complement strand
TCTCCGAAATCGATGGAAATTGTGCAGCTTCTGCTGGCGGCTTTTTGCCTGCTATTGGGCCTCTTCCCGCTGGCAATCGTTTCCATACTCGGGGACCTGGTTCCCGTGACGGCGGGCGGCAAATTCTCATTTGGCATGGAATTGCTTTTCCAAAGTCATTTGCCCTGGCTGGGCGTAGGGATCAACGCGGATGATTCGGTAGCGTTGTCCGCGGCAATTCCGCTGATTATCCTTGCCGCGATTGTGGTTTGCTCGCTCATTGCCTACTTCATGTACCGCAGTGTGCGAGTCGAAAGCCGGCCGGCTTCCATCTGGAATTGCGGAGAAGTGGTTCCGGACGAGGAAGTCCGCTATCGCGCCAGCAGTTTTTACAAGCCGTTCCGCAACCTGATTCAGCCCGTGTACGCAAAATACCGGCTGCCTCAGGTCCCCCCCCCACAGCCGTTGGTCCGCGGTCTGGATTTCGACCGCTGGATCTATTTTCCAATTGGTTCCGCCTTTGTGCACATCGGCAGAGTGTTCAGCAGGCTTCATAACGGGGTGCCGCAGTTCTATCTCCTGTGGCAGGTGATAGGGCTCGTCCTCTCGGTTACTTTTGTGCTTTGGTTGATGGGAGGGAAGTAAATGAATTCCGAAACTTTGACGTCCGCAATCCAGGAACGCTATCCCGGAGCGTTGCTGTCCAGCACCACTCCGAATCCTCGCCGTCTCTTCATGACGGTGGATCGCGAGAAAATGCCGGAGGTGGCGGATTATCTTTTCAACACGGTAAAGGCGCGGCTCGTATTGTCGGCCGGGACGGATAAAAGCCCCATCAATGGAACATACGAAGTCAGCTACATATTTTCGCTGGATCAAGACAATCTCATGGTCGCCGTGAAGGAAATCGTCGATCCCGCGGACCCGCGCGTGCCCTCGCTGACCAATATCATCCCGGGAGCCGATTGGCATGAGCGGGAAATGCGCGATTTGTTGGGTATAGTTCCCGAAGGGCACCCGGATCCGCGGCGTCTGATCGTTTCCGATGACTGGCCGGAAGATCTGTACCCGTTGCGTAAGGACTTCCCTTACAATTTCAAGCCGCCGCGCGTCACCGAAATAAAGCCTCCGCTGCGGGAACCCAAAGAGCATGAGAAGCAGGCCACGGTCCTGAGCATCGGCCCGTTTTTCCCGACGCTGGAAGAGCAGGCATATTTCCGCCTCTATGTGGAGGGAGAGCAGATTGTCGGTTCGGACTACCGCGGTTTTTATGCCCATCGCGGCATCGAAAAGCTGACCGAGACCGTTCTGGACTACAACCAGGTGCCGTTCATGGCGGAGCGGATCTGCGGGATTTGCGGATTCGTGCACAGCGCCACGTACTGCATGGCGGTGGAGCAGGCCGCTGAAATAGAAGTCCCCGGGCGGGCCAAATACATCCGGTCAATCATGCTGGAGCTGGAACGCATACACAGCCATCTGCTCTGGCTGGGCTTGGCCGTGCACTATCTGGGTTTTGACACGGTCCTCATGCAGACGTGGCGCATTCGTGAGCCGCTGATGTGGCTGACCGAGCAGATCACGGGCAACCGCAAGACTTACGGCATGAACCTGGTGGGTGGGGTGCGCCGGGACATCGATGCCGAGACGGCGGGAAAGATTCTCACGACTCTGGATAAGATCGAATCGGAAGCCAGGGAACTGGTGGCGGCCGCCGTCGAAGACAATTCCATTAAAATGCGGCTCGAAAAGGTCGGCTCGCTAAGCAAGGAGGACGCGCGAAAGATCTGTGTGGTCGGCCCTACGGCGCGGGCTTCCGGCATTGCCATCGATACCCGCAAAGACCATCCGTATCTGGCCTATCCCGATCTGGATTTCAAAATCGCCGTGCAGGAAGGCTGCGACATCTGGGCGCGGACCCTGGTGCGGGCCGAGGAGGTCTTTACATCCATAGCCCTGATCCGGCAAATGGTTGAAAAGATACCCGCCGGCGAGCTGATGGCCGACTACGGGCCGATTCCCCCATGGCGCGAAGGCATCGCGGCGTCCGAGGCTCCGCGGGGAGAGTGCTGTCACTATGTGATTACGGGGCCGGACAACCGGCCCTACCGCTGGCGCGTCCGGGCTTCGACCTATCCACAGCTGCAATCCATTCCAAAGATGCTGGACAACATGAGTGTTGCCGATTTCCCGATCATCGTCGGAAGCATCGACCCGTGTTTTTCCTGCACGGAACGTGTCATCACGGTGGACACCCGGAGCAGGCGAATCCGGACCTTTACGCAACAGGACCTGCTGGCCATGAGCCGGCGTAATTTCGGGCAGGGGAGACGCTCGTGACACACTTTGCCGTCGGCGTATTCAACGTTGTGTTGGTTGGATCAGAAAGGGGCTAACAGCTTTCTTTTTGATGCCGCGCCTGTGGCTTGCCTGAGTTCGGTTTTGCTGGCGGCCCTGTTTATACCCATGGGCGGCGTGGTCCCGCTTGGTTTTGCCGGGGATATTCTGGTTCTCATCTATATTTTGACACTCGCGCCGGTCTTTATGTGCCTGGGCGGCATGGCCTCGGGAAGCCCGTACGCCTATGTCGGAGTGAACCGGGAAGTCATGCTGCTGATGGTAGTGGAACCGGTCCTCGCCGTCGCGTTGATTTCCACGGCCATCAAGGCCAATTCCCTCATTCTGTCGGAATGCATCGAACGGTACGCTTCCAGTCCGCCGGAAATCTCCCTGATCATCGGCGCCGTCGCGTTCTTCCTCATCCTCCAGCCGGAGGTTTCCAAAGTGCCTTTCGACCTGGCGGAGGCGGAACAGGAGATCATGGAAGGGCCGCTGATTGAATATTCCGGCCGGAAACTGGCCCTGCTCCGATGGTCCATGTACTCGAAACAGATCGTTTTGATCGCGCTGTTTGCGGGCGCGTTTATCCCTTGGCCCCGCACGGGAATGCTCGTGCTCGATATCGTGGTTACGCTGATAAAAATCTTCATCGCGGCCGTGCTGGTCGAAGTGATCGCCCAGGTGTTCCCGCGGCTGAAAATCAACCAGGCGATCCGGTATTTTGCCGTTGTGGTCGCCGTCGCGCTGACCGGATTGATCTTCGCTGTTATGGGTTTATAGGATCGGGGATTCGCAATGATACCGATTTTGAAAGAAGTTTTGATTTGCCTCAAAGCCGGCAGGGTTACGCTGCCCTATCCGTTCAAGCCGGCGAAGGCGCCGCCGCGTTTCCGGGGGCGCCCGACCCTAAAGGGCGAGGTATGCATCGGATGCGCCGCGTGCGCCGAGGTGTGTCCCCCGCGGCTGATCCGGATCGCCGACGAGGGGATGACGCGGCATATCTCGATGGACTATTCCCGTTGCACCTATTGCGGGCGATGCCAGGAAATCTGCCCGGTCGGGAGCGCCGAACTCACGGAGGATTTTGAAGACGCCACCGCCAGCCGCGACGATTTGACGGTTTCCGTGAGGCTGGACATGGTGGCCTGCAAAAACTGCAGCACTCCCTTCATCACCAAGCGGATGATGGCCAAGATGACCGACGAGTTCTGCCCCCCGTGGATGAAGGAAAAAGTGGAAATCCCGGATTGGTTCAATCTGTGCCCGGCGTGCCGCCTCGAAAAAACGGGAGCCGCCATCGACAGGAGCGTCAAACATGATTAATTACGCGATCATGTACATCAGCCTGCTCATGATTGTGACCTCTTTGCTGGCCGTGGAATGGCGGGCGCTGCCGGAGGCCGTGCATACCTATCAGGTCCAGTCGGTGCTGATCGCCCTGATTTTCGCGCTCTACGCCTATTCGCTCGATAATCCCGCGCTGTATTACTGGAGCGGCACGGCGCTGGTCAGCAAGGGGATTGTGGTCCCCTGGCTGCTGCGGCGCTATGTGATCCGGGTGCACTCCAAGGAAACGCCGCCGCTGCTGAGTCTTCTGCCTTCGCAGGTGCTGGGCATCGCCGCGGCGCTGCTTGCTTTCGGATGGGCCTTCAATCATCACTCCGACCTGGTGCTCCTTCCGAGCCTGGCGGGAGAGCCCTTCCGGATGAATTCCGCCGTGGCCGCCGCGGTCCTCATAATCGGATTCTATGCGCTGCTGACGCGGAAGGACGCGTTTAAGATCGTCATCGGCCTGTGTCTGCTGGAAAATGGCGTTCATATGAGCTTGATCAGCCTGGCGCCCTCCATCCCGGAGACGGCGTTGATCGGAGTCGTGACCGACGTGGTGGTCTCCGTCCTGATGCTTTTGTACATCGTCACGGGGATCTATCGTTCCGCCGGCTCCCTTGACACCTCCAACATAGCGCAGTTGCGTGGCTGAAAGGGGACTTTCAAGTTGATCGAATCGACGCTTTTAATTTGGCTTTTTGTCGTTCCCGCGGCGGCGGCTCTGGCGGAATACGGATTGGGAAAAAAATTCCCGGCTGCAGCGGGAACTGTTGCCGTCCTTGGATCCACCGCGACCTTCGGACTGGCTATAGCCATGGTATTGCGGGTGTCGGACGGCACCCGGCTGATCGCCATCGGCCACCAATTGCTGGCCGACGCTTTGGCCGGTTTTGTGGCGCTGATCATTTCCTTCGTCGGATGGGTCACGACCGTTTTTGCCTACCCGTACCTTCGCCGTCAGGTTGCGGAAGGGAAGATAGCCGTCGAACGGCTGCCCGTGTTTTTCGCGTGGAGCATGGTTTTCATCAGCACCATGACGGCCGCCACGGTCAATAACAACCTGATTATGATGTATGTGCTCGTCGAGGCGACGACTTTGGCTTCGGCCGTGCTGGTGAGCTATTACTGGAAACCCGAATCGCTGGAAGCGGGCTACAAGTATCTGCTGCTGTGCTCGGTGGGAATCACCATCGGTCTGCTGGGCTGTGTCGTCATCTATTCGGCTTCGGTTCCGCTGGTCGGCGGGCACAACGCCATGTTGATTTCCGAAATCGCCAAGGTTGCGGGCCAGCTTCCTCCGATGGCCGTCCTGATGGCGGGCGTTCTGGTAATCATCGGTTTCGGTTCCAAGGCGGGGCTGGTTCCCTTCCACGCATGGCTGCCGGACACCTATTCGCAGGCGCCCACGCCGGTTACGGCGCTTCTCTCCGGGGTCGCCAGCAAAGTCGCCATTTATGCCGTTGCCCGCATTGTTACCGTCTTTTATCCCGGGCACAGCGCCTTGGGCATGTTCAGCATCATCATCGGAGCCGTTTCCATGCTGATCGGCATCGTGATCGCCTACCAGCAGACGGATCTGAAGCGCATGCTGGCATACAGCAGCGTCAGCCAGATGGGCTATATCATCCTCGGCTTCGGCATCGGCTCCTATTTGGGGTTCTATGGAGCCATCTACCATCTGCTCAATCATGGTCTAAGCAAAGCCATGTTGTTTTTGTGCTGCGGTGCCCTCTTGTACTCCTTCGGAACAACGGATATGCGAGAGCTGGGGAAGCGGAAGCACAGCCGGCTCATGGCCATATGTTTTTTCATCGGCGCGCTCGCCATCGGCGGCATGCCGCCTTTGAACGGTTTCTGGAGCAAATTCGCCATCTACGTCGCTGCCGGGCAGAATCACATGTGGTGGCCGCTGGGCATTTGCCTGTTTACCAGTCTGTTGACTCTGGCTGTTTTGATCCGGGCCGGCGCCATGATTTTTTTGCAGCACGACCACGAGGATCCCGTGCATGAACCGGCGGTTGCCCTGCCCGCAATGGCAATGACCGGATCGCTGGGCGCGCGCCTGGCGCCCGGCGCGTCCATCCCCGCCCGGCACTCCGGCCATTCCGGGGAGGCGGCGGCCGGACGCCGCTGTCCCATGGTGATGACGGCCGTTATCGCGCTGATGACCCTGCTGGTGGTCGTCACCGGCTTGAATCTCGATTTTGTAAACCATTTGATTGATTTATCCGTCAGAGCTCTGCTCGGGCAAATGGCGGGAGGCTAGGCGATGTCACTGTACAAGACGCTTCTGGAAAAGTATTTCAAACGCTCCTTGTGGGTTTACCACGCGAATGCCGGCGGCTGCAACGGGTGCGACATCGAGGAAATCAACGCCTTCACGCCTTACTACGATGCGGAGCGCTTCGGACTGAAACTTGTGGGTTCCCCGAGGCACGCCGACGTCCTGCTCGTGTCCGGCCCGGTCACGCGCAACGCGGAGCCTCGCTTGCGGCTTTTGTATGAATCCGTTCCGAACCCCAAGATTGTGATCGCCTGCGG
>JAFNAG010000037.1 GCA_017860135.1 Acidobacteriota bacterium | reverse complement strand
CCGGCGTAGCGGCGCTTACGTCAGCCGCATGTTGGCCAGATGCCAGATGCACAAGCAACGGCGGAGCCCCATAGCCATGTCAGGAACTCTCCCGACGGAAGCGATGGCGTACCGCCGTGAATCGATGGTACATACGACAATGCATGGATTTCGGTTCCCTGTGATTTCGACGGAAATCCGGGACTCAAAATCCGCAATCGTTGTCGTGATCCGGGACGGACCGCTCGCCAGCCCTTCCATCTTGGGCGAGGAGAACTCCTTCCTTGAAAGGATGGTGGCTTTACGTCCCTGTGATTCTTCGGCAATCCCTGGCATTTCGTGCTCGGGGAAGTAAAGGAAATTCGGAAATCGTGGCAGGCTACTGGACTGAAGCTCCGATTTTGGGAACTTATTTCCCGGAAAGTCCGTCTCAAGTAGGAAAACTGGAGACGCTCACCTGTTGCCGCTCCGTTGAGGACGTGCCGGCCCGGCCAACCGTGTTGCGGAAGCAAGTGAGTATCCCCGATTTTCCAGCAGGTCCGCAGACGTGATTCTCGTCTTAATAATGGCGGCAGGTCAGGCACCGCAAATCAGGAGGTGGCAAATGAAGCAAATCGTCGTTTTCCCGCTTGCAGTCATCCTGCTGGCGATCGCAATTCCGGCCGTGAGCCAGGCGCCGGATGATAAGACCGCGATCCGGCAGGCCGCGCTGGACTATATCGAAGGTTGGTATGAAGGGGACGGAGCGCGCATGGACCGCGCTCTGCACAGGGAGCTGGCGAAACGCGTCGTCCGCACCGTCGGCGGGACCGAGCAGTTCACCAGTCTCACCAAGGCGCAGATGGTGGAGGCGACACAAAAGGGCGGCGGGAAAAACAGGCCCGCCGGCACACGAAACATCAAGGTGGACATTCTCGACATCTACCGCGATATTGCAAGCGTCCGCACGGAATGCGCGGATTTTATCGACTATCTCCAGCTCGCCAGGTCGGAAGGTCAGTGGAAAATCGTCAACGTTCTCTGGCAGTACAATGTCAAAGAACGTAAGGAGGTGGCCCTGGACCCGAAGACTCTCGCTGCCTATGTTGGAGAGTACGAGCTGAAGCCGGACTTCACGATTACCGTGACCGTCGAGAAGGATCAGCTCTTCCTCCAGGCGACAGGGCAGTCCAGGATCGAGGCCTTTCCGTCTTCTGAAACGGAGTTCTTCCTGAAAGTGGTGGAGGCGCAAATCAGCTTTGTGAAGAACGAGCAGGGGAGGATCACCCAGCTGATTCTTCACCAGGGCGGCGCCGACGCGCCCGCCAGAAAGATCAAATAGGAAAAATTTGGGCTGCAGACCACGAAATCTTTCGTGTGGCTCGTGTATTTCGTGGTTGCAATTCCCGATTGGTTGCTCATCGGCGATCGTCACGATATTTTCGGGTTGTCAGTGGCTTCTCGATCTGGAACGGACCAGATTTCCAGGGGACGTATTATGAAAAGAGCCGGGATTATCCTGCTGGTTCTGCTCGTAGCCGGCGCCTGTGCGGGCCCGCCAGTCTCTCTGACAATCTTTGAGGCGGCAAAAAAAGGGGACATCGCGGCGCTCAAAGCGATCCTCGAGACGAATCCGGGATCGGCCGGCGCTCGCGGCGAAAGCGGCCGTTCGCCGCTTCAGGAAGCCCTTCTGGCCGGACAAGGCGAGGCGGTGCGATTCCTCGTCGAGGCCGGGGCCGACGTGAACGGGAGGGACGACGAGGGTCTCGATCCGCTGGGATATGCTGCCCTCATGGGGGACGCCGTCGCGGCCGAACTTCTCATCGGTCGAGGTGCGAATCCCGGCGCACAGGACGGCGTGGGCGGTACACCGCTTCACCTCGCAGCGATGCGCGGCCATGCGAATGTCGTCAGGCTGCTGTGCGACAGGGGTTCCCCGCTCGACCTGCGAACAAGGGACGGAAGAACCCCTCTGGCCCTCGCCGTCGAAAACGGAAAGCCTGACTGTGCGGAGATCCTCCTGTCGCGCGGAGCGGACGCCGATTCGCGCGACGAGATGGGCCGCACGCTGCTCCACAGGGCCGTCCTTGCTGCCGACCCGGAGATCGTCAGACTCCTGCTCCTCGGAAAGGCCGATCCCCGTGCCCGGAGCATGTACGGCAACACGGCGCTCGACCTGGCGGTGCAAGAGGGACTGACAGAAATCGCCGGCCTGCTCGCCGGGTCCGGGAAGGTGCCGGCAGCAAAATCTCCCTCCATCTCGGGACCTTACCTCGGCCAGCCGCCGCCCGGACTATCGCCCCGGATGTTCGCTCCGGGAATCGTCTCCACGGAAAGAGATGAGCTCAACGCCGTCTTCACCCCTGATGGGAAGGAGTTCTATTTTACGATCCGCGGCGCGTCCGGGCGCTGGACGATCATGGTGATGACGCTCAAGGAGGGAGGCTGGAGCCGTCCCCGCACCGCCGCCTTTTCCGGCAGGTGGAGCGATGTCGATCTTTTCATAACCGCCGACGGCCGCCGTCTCTATTTCTGCTCCAACAGGCCTTCAAGTGACCAGAGCGATTCCCCGAGAGACTTCGACATCTGGATGAGCGAACGGACGGCCCGTGGATGGTCCGCGCCGGTGAACCTCGGAGCTCCCGTCAATTCCAAGGCCGACGAGTTTTACCCCTCTTTGACCAGGGATGGGACTATCTATTTCCAGTCCCGCCGGCCGGGCGGACCGGGCCTCGCCGACATATGGCGCGCGCGTCCTGTCGCCGGCGGGTACGCCGATGCGGAATGCCTGCCGCCGCCCATAAACTCGGCCGGTTTCGAGGGGGACACGCTCGTCGCCCCGGACGGAAGCTGGCTCATTGTGTCCACCAGCCGCGGTCCTGAGGCGGGCCAGGCCGATCTCTTTCTCTCTTTTCCCGGCCCGAAAGAGACCTGGGCACCGCTCGTCAAGCTGGGATTCGACGTCAGCTCCCCGAAAAGCGGCGAGAACTGCCAGATGCTCTCTCCCGACGGCCGCTACCTCTTTTTCACCCGGGGCGGCGACATTTACTGGGTCGACGCCTCGGTGATCGAAAAAACAAAACCGGCCAATACCAGCTCGCAGCCGGCGTCTCGCCGCCAAAACTGAAGGAATTGCCAACCACGAAATACACGTACGACACGAGAACCTCTCGTACCTTTCGACATTTGCAGGAAAACCAGCCACTATGCTTTCATACAGTGAGCGCGGGCTTCGGCCCGCGCGCTTCAGAACGGATGGTTGTTCATGGGGTGGGAAGATGAGGTGTTTTAAAGCGCACGGGCTAAAGCCCGTGCTCACATGGCTAAAGCCCGTGCTCACATGGCTAAAGCCCGTGCCAACTGTTCGATTCCCGTGACCGGCTCGTTTCGGCCGGAGCTTTCCAGGATCTGCTTGCATGTCTCCATAAATGTCTGTATCATTCTCCATATTTGGAGATACTCTATGGCAACAGTTCGGCACCCTTTGGCCGGATTCTCCGCCGATCCGGCCGCGGACCTGTCGAGCCGGGAGGTTCAGGAGCGGCTCAGCAAGTCAGCCATTGCGGCATTTTTCAAACTTGCGCAGGCCTGGGAGCTCCGGGATGAGGCATCGCGCCGGCTGCTCGGCGGGATTTCAAACGGCATGTTCTATCAGCTGAAGCACGGACGAAGGAAGACGCTGGACCAGGACAAGCTGACCCGGATCTCGCTGCTCATCGGAATCTTCAAGGCCCTCAATATCCTGTACAGCGGCAAGCTGGCTGATTCCTGGGTCAGTTTGCCGAACTCGAATCCGGTGTTTGCGGGGGAGGCTCCGCTCGCCTATATGACCAGGGGCGGCGTGCCCGCGCTTATGCGCGTTCGACAGCTGCTCGATGGGCGGCGGGGCGGGCGTTGATGCCGAAAACAACCGCGCTCCGGCAGGACGACACTCACCGGCTCGTCCCGTCGCGCTACTCCGACCCGACTGTGCTCGAGAGGCTGGCGGAGGACGAGCATCAGCTCCGGGACCTGTTCGAGATCGAGGGCGCGACGAATGAGCGCCTGCTGGGAGAATCAAACCTGCTGCCCGGCATCGGCGTGCATGAACTGTTGTTCGGCGTACCTCATGCCGCAATTGTGAATGCGGCTTTCACGCACGCCCATCCCGCGGGCAGCCGCTTCAACGGCCCGGAGCGGGGAGCCTGGTATGCCGCGTTCGCATTGCGCACGGCGCGGACGGAGATCGCCTTCCACAAGGCGCAGGAACTCCGTGAAATTGACTGGCGCGAACCCGAAACATTCTCGTTCGACGATTATCTGGCGGATTTTCGCGCCGTGTTCCACGACATTCGAGGTGATGCGGCGTATGGCGGCTGTCTGGATCCGGCCAGCTGCGAGCAGTCGCAGAGCCTCGCGCGCGGGCTCCTGGCGGCGGGCTCGGCGGGGATTGTGTATTCGAGCGTGAGAGACAGGCGGGGAACATGCCTGGTCTGTTTCCGCCCCGCGCTGGTCACCAACGTCCGGCGGGGCCGGTTGTTGACGCTGCTTTTCCGGGACTACCATTCATCTCCGCTTGTCGACGGAACTTCGGACGCGGCCCGTTAACCGCCGTCCGGGCCCGGCTTCGCCCAGGCGGCAGCGGGCCATCAGTATTTCATGGAACTATTCTTGCAGACAATCCCGCCATTCTTCACAAAGGCGACATGTTCCGAAAATCGGGGACGTAAACCGTTATTGCTCGGATTGAGTACGATGCCGGGATGCGGCGAAAGATGGGAACCTCTACTGCTCACCTGAAAATCCTTGCCAAACAGGCAAGGACTTTTCAGCACCAGGGAATAACGGTCGGCATCGGCATCGCAATCGAAAATTGTGCATAATCGGGCTTCTCTGTATTGATGCCGGCAGCGCGATGATGCCGACGTCGATTCCGATAGCGATTGCGATACCGATTCCGATACCGATTGTGCCATTTCCAGGAGTGGTCGCTTAGCCTGGTTGCGGCCATAGGCCGCGCTGTGGGACGTGCCTGATTAGCGGCATCCAGCGTGGTGCGTCGGAGAGGGGATTGAGTTTTTGCAGATGGGCAGTATACTTGCTGGAGCATCCGGCCGCAGGTTTTAGCCTTGAATGATTTCCGATGCGGGGATCTTAATGATGTCAGATGATCTGCGACTGAATTCCCTCGAGCGATTCTCCAAGCAATCGCCACGGCTCGTGCTGGAAGTATATTCGCATTGCGAGGTGCCGGCAGGGTGCGGCGGCGTGGTGCTGCGGTGGCGCAACCAGCAGCTGACCCTGCCGCTGCTGTTCTACACGGCGATCGATGGCCGGACCGCCGTCTACGTCGACGGCGGGCCGTGTGACAGTGCGCGGGCGCGGCTCTCCTTCGAAGAGCATCTGCTGGCGCTCCACCTCAAAGGGCTCACGGGCACGGCTCCCGCGTTTTTGTTTGCGGCGCGGATCGACAAGAGTGGTTCAACGCAGGGGGCGCCGGACGAGGGATCAACGACCCTCACGGGCCTGCTTTCTACAGGTGACGGAACCTGGCGGGCGACAGGCCGGCGGCCGGCCTCACATGAATGGCTGATGCCGGGATTCGACGATCGCGACTGGGCGCCCCTGCAAGCCGTGGAGCTTAACCCGGAATCCATCCCCGATGAGATGCGCTGGCGCTACAAGGAGCTGCTCGGCTGGAACGCTGCCGCACTGGCTTTGCCGCCGGCTCCGGAGGTCTGGATCCGCAAACATTTCCGCCTGGAGAGGGCGGCATGACCGGGCCGGACTCCGCAAGGCGCGCCGTTCGTCCGTCCCGGCGGCGATCGCTGGTCCTGATTCCCCAGCACTTCGGCTGTCTGGTGTATGACCGCAGGACGTCCCGTTACTGCCCGTTCGACACAGGGTCCACAAGCCTGCTCGAACAGCTTTCGAAGTCGCCCATTGGTTCCGTGCTTGGCGCCGAGCCGGATGCGCAGAGGCGCGAACAGGCCCGCCGCTTCTTCGAGCACTTTTACCGCCTCGGTTTCTTTACTGTCGACGGCCTCCTGGCTGCCGATATGCTGGACCTGGCCCCGCCGGCCGGCCACCTTGCTGGTCCGCTCGCCGTTCACCTGGAGATCACCACTGACTGCAATCTGTGCTGCCGCCATTGTTTTGCCCGATCTCCATCCAGACGCGGCCGGTCGATGCCTGTCGAGGAGATGGACCGGCTGTTCGGCGAGTTGGCTGCGATCGGCTGTTTTCGTTTGGGTTTGACCGGAGGCGAGCCACTTCTGCATCCTGGCCTGTTGGAGATCATTGATGCAGCCCATGCGCGCGGACTCCACCCGTGCCTGACGACAAACGGTTTGCTGATCAACCGGCAGCTGGCCCGGGAGCTCGGGCGGCGCGAACCGCTGCGGCTGAACGTGAGCCTGGACGGCGCGACGGCGGAGACAAACGACGCCGTGCGAGGCGCAGGCACATTCCACCGGGTCCTCGACCGCCTGGCGGCGTTGCGACGGCACGCACCGTTCAGCCTGGCATTCACACTGACCAGCGCGAACGTGAATCAGGTGGAGGCGTGCGCCACGCTGGCTCGCCAGGTCGGCGCCGAGGCCGCCGTATTCCGGCCCCTGTATCCCGTCGGCCGCGCCGGTGAACGACCGGAGTGGATGCCGGGCTATTCTCAGTACGCAGCTGCCCTGCAGACGTTGGCCGGAAGCGCGGCGCGGGACTCCCGCCTCTGCGTTACCGAGCCCTTCGGTCCACTGTCACGGCAACCGGGAGAAGGCCGCGTGTTCCTCGGCTCAGGCTGCGGGGCAGGCAACACCGTCGCCAGCATATCCGTGGACGGAGATGTCAGCCCATGCAGCTTCCTCGGGCCGAAGTTCCATTCGGGCAACCTCCGCCAGTCCGCATTTGCCGGGATCTGGCACAGCGCGCCGCAGTTCGTCAGGTTCCGAATACCGCATGAAGATCCGGCAGGTTCCCATGTCGCTCACGCCGGCTTCCCCGGCGGTTGCCGGGCCCGGGCGCTCGCGCTTTCCGGGGCCGTGGATGCACCGGACCCGTGGCTGGTTGCCTGTGCTGCGAGTCGTGACGTTACGGTTTGCCCCTCTGTCAACCTGGAGGTCGTTCGCGATGACTGATCCGCTGCGGCAAGTCTATTCCGAGCGCATCCTCGGCGCTTGTCGGCCGGACGAAGGCCCCGAAGATGCCCTGGCCATTGCCGACTACTTCCAGGAGCAGGGGGAATTGCGGCTGGCCGCCACCGCTCTTGACCGGGCTTGGGGACTCGGCCCGGAGGACCAACGGGTGACGGCGCGACGGCGGGAGTTGCTGGAGCAGCTGTCGGTTCCGGAGCACGGGTTGCTTTTCCGGTACGTGCCGGCAGGAACGTTCCTGATGGGTTCCGGGAACGGAGACCCGGACGAACGGCCGGTCCATCCAGTACGCCTCAATGATTACTGGATCGCCGAGACTCCCATGTCGTGGGCGATGTACTGCGACCTTATGGGCTGGCTGCCGCCGCCTGACGGCAAGCCGCCTGGACTGCAGGATCAGGAAAGCAGCTTCGCGCTGGCCCGGGAAAATGAGATCCGCTGCCAGTACTGCGGGACCGGGGCGCTGTTGTCTGCCGACTCCCAATCACGCGCGCCCGAAACGCAAACGCAATTCGACGGCGTCCGGTGCGCACAAGGAGGAAGCGGGGGAGAATTGCTGGAAAGCCAACCGGAGCCCTGTCGCTTCGACGTCCTTCCGATCGTCGCCGTCGGGTGGCAGGAAGCGGAGGCCCTGTGTGAGAGGATCTCCTGCCGCGCCGTCCGGTACGGCCTGCCCGCCGAGGCTCAGTGGGAGAAGGCGGCCCGGGGCGGGCGGATCGGACAACCATATTCGTGGGGCGGCGAGCCGCCGGACAACGGCAATTGCGATTTCGGTCATTTTGGCGATTTTTGCATCCGGCTGCCGAGCACATTGCCGCCGAATGGCTATGGTCTGTACGGGATGTGCGGGGGCGTGTGGGAATGGACCGCCGACATCTACGATGCCCTGGCGTACCGCAACCTGCCGCTGGAAAGTCCCGTTGCGGACGCCAGGCGGGTATTGCGCGGAGGGAGTTGGGCCGATTGCGCAGAGGCGGTCACGGTCTCGTTCCGGGCGTCCCGCAATTCCGCCTCCTGGAGTGATGGGATCAGGCCGGGAATCAGGAAGCTGCAAGAACACTTGTGCCCCAACATTGGTTTCCGGATCTGCCGCACCGAACGGCGGCATGCGTCGGGCGGCATGCGTCTCGCATCGGGGAGCATGCGTCTCGTGTCGAAGCATCCGGCGTCCGGTCCTGAGTAGTAAAACCGGACGCCCCACGGGCAAAATGGTGACAGGCTACCGTGTCCCCTCTGCCTCAAAGGGGACACGGTAGCCTGTCACCATGTATGCTCTTTCGCCTTTGCAATCAGCTGGTTGTTTTCCTCGACGGAGTGCGGGATCTGTTCGGCGCCCCGGGGATAAATCGGCCGAGAGTAGCCGGAGTAGAGCTCGGTGCGCAGGTGGGAGAGCATGTGATGCCCGCGGCGGCGAGCGCGCTCCGCGCGCAGGGCATCGATATCGACCGGCGCCACAACTATCCTCTCGCCCGGGCCGGGTTCGGCCTGGGCGAGGATCCGCCCGTCAAAGTCCACCACCATGCTCCCGCCGGGCCAGCTGAACGGCGGGTAGTTGGCAAGGCGAGCCCCCTGGTTGGCTGCCACCACATAAGCGATATTCTCGAGAGCCCGGCAGCGATTCACCAGCGTCCACCAGTCGAGCGGAGCCGCTGTTCCCCACGGGTCCATGTAGGCGGAAACCCTGATCAGCACCTCCGCGCCCTTGAGAGCCAGCTGGCGAATGGCCTCGGGGAAGAGCCAGTCATAGCAGATCGCCGCCCCCAGTTTTCCCAACTCGGTGTCGACCACCGGGAATGGGTCTTCGGCGTAGCCGGGGATGTCGTGCGGGCTGGCATGAACCTCCCACGGGATCCATGGGTGGGTTTTTCGATATCGGGCAAGAACGCCTCCGGGCCCCACCAGGCATGTGGTGTTGAAGACGACGCCCGGGTAATTCTCGTCTTTTTCCAGGAAAGTGCCGGTCTGGATGTAGATACCGTGGTGGCGGGCGCGCAGCGAGTACCGGTGCGTGTGCTCGTTCGGCACGGGAACCGCGAGATGCTCCTCCAGTTCGCGGACCGTGTTGTAGACCGGCGGCGTGTGGGCGAACTCGGGAAACACCACGAGTCGGACGGGGAAGAATGGCTCATAGCCGATCACGGCGGAGTCGATCAGCTCGAGCATCCGATCCACGCGCGCGGGGATGTCCCGTCGCGTGGAGGGCTTCGCAAAATCAGTCTGACAGCAGGCGGCATAATATCGGGTTGCAGGGCTCATAGGGTGGCAATGATAACATGACAATCGAACCCGTCGCGGCGAGCGTCGAAACATTCGCCGGAGTCGCCCGTTCCGCGCGCCCCGGCCGGCTACAGTCGTCGGGAATGGAGTGCGGCATACCAGCAGCCGGGCTAGATCCCGATGTCTTCATTCCAGAGTTGAGGATTTGCCTTTGTGAACTCTTCCATTAATCGGATGCATTCATCGTCTTGCAGGATCTCGAGCCGTACTCCACGGGAGCGCAGGTAGTCTTCCGGCCCCCGGAAGGTCTTATTCTCACCGACCACAATTCGGGGGATTCCAAAGAGTAGCGCTGTCCCGCTGCACATATCGCAGGGGGAGAGTGTTGAATACAAAACGGAGCGTTGATAATCCCTGGCTGTCAGTCGGCCCGCGTTTTCAAGGCAATCCATCTCCGCATGCAGAATAGCACTCCGGCGCTGCACCCTGCGATTGTGTCCACGACCGGCAATCTTGTTGTCAATAACCAGCACAGCACCGATCGGTATTCCCCCCTCCGCGAGGCCCGATTTCGCCTCTTCCACAGCAGCTCTCAAAAATGGATCTGTCATTGTCACTCCCTCCAGGCACATATTGCGATCAAGGCCAGTAGCCTGTCACCTCTTATTATTGCCCGAGGTCTGGCACTCTGGTAGAGTCCTTGGCGATGTCCTGTTTTCCCTCTCGATGTCGGCCGGCACTTTCCGTTGGAGGGAGAGATCAGTCATGAAGGGCGGTAGCCTCCTCGGATTCACACTCCTTGTCATCCTGCCTTGCATCAGCGGATCCATGATTCATGTTCCAGTGCGGGTACAGGCTCGACACCGGCAGGCGGCCGACTCTGGGACGTGGGCAGAAAAGGGGCAGAGAACGCCGTCATATTCGACACAGGTACCTTTGCAGTTGAATCCACCGGCCGGTCTGTCGGCCAGCGATCACGCCATCGTCGGCATGATGGGGCCCGAGCGGGACGAGACTCCCGGGTTCAAGAGTCGTGAGCAATACGTCGCTGCTTGCCTGGAGGGAGCAAAGCCGGCTACTGCTCCGACGCGCGCAGCACTCGAACACGATGAGACCTCGGCAACGGTGTCGTCGGACTCCTCCTATTGGGCCCGGCCGGCGGTGGAGAGTGACGGGAGCTGGCCAGGCGCGCTCAGCCGGGATGAGGCACGTCTGCAGGCTTCGCCGGTGCTGGTTCCGCCCGCCGGAGTGACCGCGACGGACGGCTCGGTGTGCGGGCGCGTGCGGGTGAGTTGGAATCAAGTTGCCGGGGCGGCGAATTATCAGGTATACCGGGCTTCGTCTGGGACCGGGCCGAAAACGGCGATCAGCTCATGGCAGGCGGGAATCAACTTCGACGACACGGCAGTAACCGGCGGGACAGCCTACTACTACTGGGTCAAGGCTGCACGGGATGAGCGCGGCGGCGGCGCCAGCGACTTCAGTGCCTCCGATAGCGGATATGCCGGCGTGGTGCCGCCTGCGCCAGTCGATGTGGCAGCGAGTGCCGGCACCTTGGTGCGTGTGGTGCGGGTGACATGGAGTGCATCAGCCGGCGCGACCGGCTATGAGGTGTACCGGGATGGGACGCTGGTGGGAGTCAAGGCCAGTTCGCCATTTGACGACCCTCCGGGAGACACAGGCGTGCACCAATACGCAGTCAAGGCCTTCAATGCTTGCGGCGCCGGCGCTGCGAGCCTGGCGCACGGCGGACGCGCCGGCAGTCCCTGTCCGCCAACCCCCTTGCTGACGGACACCTCTCCGGGCGCGCTGCGCAACGATTACACCGGCTGGGTGGGAATACGATTTGTCGTGGGATCCACTCCGATGCAGGTGCGCGCCCTGGGGCGCATCTATCTGAACGGGAACACCCGGACCCATGAGTTGCGACTGGTGCATGCGGCGACGAAGGCGACGGTTGCCAGCGTGCTCTGGTCACCGGTCGGCGGGGTTCACAACCAGATCAGCTATGCTTCGTTGGCTGTGCCGGCGAGCCTGTCTGCCAATACCGAGTATTACCTGGCAGGCAGAGAGACCGCGGGGGGCGACAGTTTTTGCAGCTTCAACCCAGCGGTTTCCACGACAGGCGGAGGGCAGGTGCTCTCGGCCATCGACAGTGACGACGGAAACACATGGATTCCCCATGAAACCTCCGGAAGCAGCGGATACGGCCCAGTAAATCTGATGTACTGCGGGTCCTCGCGTCAACTGCTCCCTCCGACCGGAGTGGCTGCCGGCGAGGGTGCCTCCGGTGACAAGGTGCCGGTCTCCTGGAATCCGGTAAGCGGCGCGACAACGTATAAGGTGTATCGGTCCACGTCTCCGACCGGATCCAAGACCGAGATCAGCTCGTGGCAGGCGGAAACACGTTACGATGACATCACGGCCGTCACGGGACTGACATACTATTATTGGATCAAGGCAGCAGCGGACCGTAGCGGCGGCCAGGCCAGCGACTTCAGTGCGCCGCACACAGGCTGGAGGGCCTTGCCGCCCTTGACTCCTCCGAGCGCGGTGGCGGCCAGCGATGGCACCTGGATCGACAAGGTGCGGGTGACCTGGGGCGCCGTCGCGGGCGCTAGCCATTACCAGGTCTTCCGCGCCGAGTCCGAGACCGGGGTGAAAACCGCAATCAGCCCGTGGCAGGCGGCGATCCGCTTCGACGACGTCACAGCGACAGCCGGATCCGCCTACTTCTACTGGATTAAGGCATCAGCGGATGGCACCGGGGGACGGGCGAGCGATTTCAGCGTACCCGGCATGGGCCGCCGAGCCCTGGGGGATGTGAATCCGGCCACCGGACTGTCTGCGACCGGCGGCGCCTTTTGCGGATTCGTGCACGTGAGCTGGGACAGAGTGATCGGAGCCACGCATTACCGGGTATTCAGGGCCTCCCCTGAGACCGGCACGAGAACAGCCATCACACCGTGGCAGACGGCGGTTGGCCACGACGACACCACGGCCGCGCCCGGGTCCATCTACTACTATTGGATCAAAGCAGCCAATAACGGCGATGGCAAGGGATCCAGCGAATATAGTCTGTCCGCCGCCGGATATGTGCGGATGGCGCCGGCGGCGCCTACCGGGGTGGCGGCCAGTGACGGCACCTACGTCAATTCTGTGCGGATCACGTGGAATGCGTCCATGGGCGCGACCGCTTATGACGTGTACCGGGACGGGACCCTGGTGGGAAGCTCCGCAGGCCCGCCCTTTGACGACGCGCCGGGCGAATTCAGCGTGCACCAATACCTGGTCAGGGCGAAGAATGACTGTGGCGCCAGCGCCGGCAGCGCATCGGATGCCGGCCATGTCAGCTGCAACTGTTGCACGCCGGCGCCGTTGTTGACGGACGGGGCCCTGGCAACGACGCGCAACAAAAGTGCCGGCTGGGTGGGTGTGCGATTCCTGGTGCGCTCCGATCCGTTGGTGGTGCGCGCTCTCGGGCGCATCTTCACAAAGGGCGATTCCCAAAACCACGAGCTGCGGCTCATCCATGCGGCAACAAACTCAACCGTGGCGAGCGTACTGTGGACGGCCTCGGGCGGCGTTCACAACCGGGTACATTATGCGGAGTTGCCGGCGCCTGTCATACTGGCAGCCAACACCGAATATTTCCTGGCCAGCAAGGAGACTCCGGAAGGCAACCTCTCGTACAACTGCGACACGGTCGCAACGACAACGAGTGCCGCGGGCGTGATTTCAGCCGTTTACAGCGACAATGGGAGCACGTGGAAGCCTTCTGGGACGCCCAACACCGGTGCCTGCGGCCTGATTAATCTGCTGTATTGCATTTCTTCACAGCAATTCCTTCCCCCGACGGAAATATCCGCAAGCGCGGGAGCATTCAGCGACAAGGTGCGCGTGACCTGGAAGGCGGTCCAGGGCGCCGTCAACTACCGGGTCTACCGGGCTGCTTCCCTGGAGGGAGCAAAGATACCGATCACGCCATGGCAGTCGGGTACTGCCTGCGACGATACCGGGGCACCGCCGGGATCTTCTGTCTACTACTGGGTCAAAGCGGCGCTGGATGGATACGGCGGCCAGGCCAGTGATTTCAGTGCGGCCGTCTCGGGTTGGCGCATGCTGCCCACCATGAATCCGCCTGCCGGCGTGTCCGCCACTGACGGCTCGCTCTGCGGGATTGTGCGGGTGAGCTGGCATGCGGTGGCCGGGGCCACGCATTATCAGTTATACAGGGCATCGGCGGAGACCGGGACGAAAGTTGTCATCGGCCCGTGGCAGGCCGCGGCCACATACGACGACATCACGGCCGCGGCTTCGACCTACTTTTACTGGGTCAAAGCGGCCATCGACGGCAGTGGTGGAGGCGCCAGCGATTACAGTTCCCCGGACACAGGCTTTGCGGCAGGAGCGCCGCCGGCGCCGGCGCGGCTTACGGCCAGCGACGGTTCCGAACCAGGCATCGTGCGCCTCACGTGGGATGCATCCGCGGGTGCGACTGGATTCGATGTGTACCGGGACGGGACACTTGTGGGCAGGCCAAGCGTCCCCGCATATGACGACGCACCGGGCGACTCCGGCACGCACCAGTACACAGTTGCGGCTAAGAATGCCTGCGGCACCAGCGCCTTCGGCCCACCGGACCGTGGTAACGCCGGCGCTCTCCCTCCCTGTGCCCCGATCCCTTTGTTGACGGGTGCAACGGTGGGAACGCTGCGCAACGACTACAGCGGGTGGGTAGGGATGAATTTCGTAGTAGGGTCCAACCCGCTCCAGGTGAGTGCGCTCGGAAGGGTCTATATAGCCGGGAACTCACAACCCCATTTGTTGCGGCTCGTCCATGCCGCGACAGGAACGATCCTGGCAAGCGTGCAGTGGATGCCGGAAGGAGGCATTCACAACCGGATCAGCTATGCTGCACTCCCTTCCCCGGTAGTCCTGGACGCCAATACCGAGTACTACCTTGCCAGCCAGGAGGAGGCCGGTGGGGACGGTTATTATAGCTACAACACCAGGATTCAGACAACCGGCGCGGCAGAAGTAATCTCCCCCGTCCACAGCGATGACGGCAGCTTGTGGCGCCTCTTGGGCGCGCCCGGCCGCTTCAGCTGCGGCCCGCTGGACCTGAAATATTGCGAATCCCCCTCGTGAGCAAGACAGGCGAGAATGTAACCTGGATCGACACGAGTTCACCCAAGACGTCTGCTCTCGATAGAAGCCCGGAACAATTCCATGTCGATCCTGGCTGTTTCAGCATACAATATCTTGCCTGAGCCCGTTTGAGTTCCAGGGACTGCGTCAGAAGGGCAAAGTTGACATAATTTCCGCCGCTTTCTGAGTACACCCTCCCGAACGCCGTGGCATTCACGGGCGGAGAGGGCTCAGAGATGTGTCTGTTTTCAGTCTGAGGGGTCCCGTCACAGCATGAGTCGGCTTACTGTCATTTGGTCTACGGTCGCGTCTGCGTGTCTCAAGGTCGCGCTCCTGCATCGGTTGGTCGGGTGGAGCAAGCACGCAGCGTGGGCGATTCCTGCTATTGCGTTTCCCGGTTCGCTGTTTTGGGTGGTGTTGCCTGCCGGTATTGCCTCTTCGACGTTGTTTGCGCAAGAGCACAAGGCTGCGCCGGGCGAAAATGTCTTGCCCGATGTGTCCCGCGACAGTTCGTTGAGGGTCGTTTATCCGGTGGTTATGCCGCCTTATACGTTTGAGGACGACAAAGGAGAGGCACAGGGATTGTCTGTTGAGCTCCTGCGCCTGTGGTCAGAAAAGACCGGAACCCCAATCCAGTTCAAAAGCGCTGCCTGGGGCGAAGGGATCCGGATGATGCGGGAGGGGAAAGCCGATATCCATGCGTCGCTTTACCTCTCGGAAGAACGAGAAGAGTATCTGACTTACGCCGCCATCGTTGCATCTTCGCAGGGGATGGTTTTCTATCACAAGAGCATCATTAATATCAATGCGCCTGGGGATCTCAAGGCATTCAGGCTCGGAGTGGTCCAGAACAGTTATCATGAGCAATACATCAAGCAACATGTGCCCGAGGCGTTGCTGGTGTCCTACCCTGAATTTCCGGATATGCTGCTTGCCGCGCAAAAGGGTGATATCCGGGTGTTTGTCGAAGACGCCGGCACGACCCTGTACCGGTTGAGAGAGCGCGGACTGACAGACGAGTTCCGCTGCGATCCTGACCAGGTCTTGTATCGCAACAACTTCTGGATTGCCGTGCACAAAGGCAACACCAAGCTCGCCAAAGCGCTTAAAGAAGGGATGGAGCTGATCACCCCGGAGGAACGCGTAACCCTGGAGCGGAAGTGGCTTCCGGGATCACTCATCAGGACGCCGGGCACCTTGTTCATCGCAATGTCCAATGATTCTGCCCCGTACTCTTTTGTAAATGCTGAAGGCATGCCCGCAGGGTTTTTTGTAGACATATGGAAGCTCTGGGCAGAAAAGACTGGCAAGAAAGTCGAATTTCTGCCCAGTGATTGGGATGACGCTCTGAACAAAGTAAGACTGGGAAGTGCGGATATTCATTCCGGCCTGTTCCGCAGTGAAACCAGCGCACAATGGTTTGATTTCTCCATCCCTATCTGCGAGAGCAGATCCAGCCTGTTCTATCTCCATCGACAGAACAAGCGATACGCAGAACGTGGCGGTGATCTTGCAGGACGGAACATCGGCGTGCTTCAGGGTACCTATCATGAGCAGTATCTCCGAAGGGAACATCCGGATGTGAATGTGATTCCCTTTTCGAGCAGGGAGAAGATGCTGCGGGCCGTAGTGAGCGGAGACACTTCTGCATGCCTCGCGGAGGACGAAAGCACGAGCGCCCTGCTCAATCGCCTTGGCTTGTCAGGGATGTTCGATGCCGAACCGCTCATGCCTTTTGCACAGACAATCCATGCGGGGGTGCCCAAAGGAAATGCTCAACTGCTCTCCCTTGTCAATGATGGGTTAAAGGCCATTGCGCCGAGTGAGCTGGCAAGTATTGAACAACATTGGCTCATGGGATCTGAGGAGGATCGCTACCGGAGCCTTGTGAAATGGTTTCTGGCGGTTGCCGGAACTGCGCTCGCACTGATCTGTATTTTCGTGCTGTGGAATAGGAGTTTGAGCCGAATGGTCAAGGCGCGGACAGCCATCCTGGCTGAAAGCGAAGAGCGCTTCCGGTCAACCTTTGAGCAGGCTGCGGTAGGCATTGCGCATCTTTCTCCTGCGGGGCGTTTCCTGCGTATCAACAGGAGATTTTGTGACATTTTGGGATACTCGCGCGAGGAGATGCTTCAGCGCACATTCCAGGACATCACCTATCCTGATGACCTCGGGCCTGACCTCGAAAGGGTAAACCAGACGCTGTCCGGAGAGAGAGATACATACTCCATGGAGAAGAGATACATCCGCAAGGACGGCGTGCCAGTGTGGGTGAATCTGACAGTCGCCCTCGTGCGCAATGAGTCAGGCCAGCCGCACTGGTTTGTTTCGGTTGTCCAGGATATCAGTGACCGAAAGCGCGCCGAGGAGATTCTCCTGCAACACAAATTCCGGCTGGCCTCGGCGGTCGACGTCGCCGACCTGGGCTTCTACGAAGTGGCCGACGGAGAGCGGATCGTTTTCGTGGACAGCCGGGCTCAGGCCCTAACCGGTGTTCCCGGGGGACTCGATCAGGGCAACCTGGCGTTACAGTTCTGGGCGGAGCATCTTCATCCGGAGGACAGCCCTCGCATCCTGGATGAGCACCGCAAGCTGAACGCGGGAGCGCTGGACCGGGTCACCGTCGAGTACCGCTACCGGAATCCGCAGCGCGGCCTGATCTGGATCCATCATCTGACCCATGTTCTTAATCGCGACGCCGCCGGGCGGGCGACCCGGACGATCGGCGTCCTCAGGGATATCACCGAGCGCAAGCAGGCTGAGCTGGAGCGTCAGCGCAACCAGGCGGAGATCGCTCACTTGTCGCGGGTGGCGATGCTCGGGGAATTGTCAGGCTCGCTGGCCCACGAGTTAAACCAGCCGCTCTCCGCCATCCTCAGCAACGCGCAGGCGGCGCTGAATCTCCTGGCTCTCGACCCGATCGACCTCCATGAGGTGCGCGACATCATTGCCGATATTGTGGCCGACGACACACGCGCAGCCGAGGTTATCAGCCGACTGCGCCTGCTGCTCAAAAAGGGCGAAACGCAGCACCAGCTGCTTAAAGTGAACGAGATCGTCCGGGAGGTTCTCAAACTCGTGGGCAGCGACCTGACCAATCAAGGTGTAACCACGCAAACCTTGCTCGCCCGGAACCTGCCCCTGGTTCTCGGCGACCGCGTGCAATTGCAGCAGGTGTTGCTCAACCTGGTAATGAACGCTTGCGACGCGATGGCCGGCGTGGAGCGTGAAGCCCGCCAGTTGACGATTGGCACCGACCTTGCCGAAGACGGTGCCGTGCACATCTCGGTCGCCGATGGCGGCACCGGCATTGTCCCGGAAATGCTGGAGCAGATCTTCGAACCCTTCCATACTACCAAGACTCACGGCCTTGGGCTTGGCCTGGCTGTGTGCCGCACGATTGTGACGGCGCACGACGGCAAACTGTGGGCTACCAACAATCCGGAGCGGGGCGCAACACTTCATTTCACGTTGCCCGCGGATAAGGGGCAAGGGAAAGCTCCATTCTGTCAGTCAGCAGTCGCTTGAGGAGTTTGGGCGTACCGGAAAGTAACGGTGGAAAATTCCGAGATACCCACTTGCCCCTCAGGAATGAGGGCCCCTGGAATCGACTTCCGGCGGAGCGGCATCCGATTGAGATCTATCGTGCTCCAGGCCTTGGTCCATTGCCTTCTATAAGCAGCCGACTCATCCTTGTTGCGGCCAGACCCGGGCCGATGCCGTCCTGTGATTGCGACTGCGTCGATCCGGTTGATGTGCACGATGGTCCGCGACATCTGGCGATTCCGCGTCTCCGGAGTATCGTCACCCTGTGCCGGCGCCGCTCACCGCATCAAAGCGCCGGCGCTCCAGAGAATGGGGGCCTGGCCATGCAGGTCTCCCGACATGCGGGGCCGGTTCAGGTAATAGTCGAGATCATTGAGCTTGTTCGTTCCGGCGCAAACATCGGACACATTTGCATCCTTATCCAAACGTTTCACCAGGCCGAGCCATGCGGCGCGCGCCGCTTTCCCGTAAGACTTTGCCCCCAGCCAACCGTTCTTGACCCCGGTAACCATGGCGAAGGTGAACATTCCGGTTCCAGAAGTTTCGGACCATGACTCGGGCCTGTCGATGAGCTGACGCCAGAGCCCATCTTCGCCCTGATACTGCAACAGCGCCGCCATCATTTTCACGTATCCGGCCATGATGCGCTCACGTTTGGGATGGTCCTGCGGCAGCGAGCGCAGCAGTTCTGCCATGCCGGCAGCCACCCAGCCATTGCCACGGCTCCAATAAAAGGGAGTATCCAGGGCGTGGAAGAACAGTCCGTTAGGCTGCTGGAGCTTGTCGAGGTACGCGTTCATGGTGAGAGCGGCGCGATCGATATACTTCAGATCACCAGTGGCCCTGCCGGCCTGCACCTGGACCGCGGTGATCATGAACATGTCGTCAATCCAGTACCTTGCCTCACGGGTAATCCCATCGGGCGTGGGCTCTTCCCACTGGCGGTCGGCGAGCCCTATGCCCAAATCGAGGTACTTCACGGCCCTGGTCTGAAGGTAGGCCTCCAGGGGGACAATGCCGAATACCCTGAAATCCACGTGGGGATTCTGCGAGATCATGCCCGAGTCCGGCGGCGTCATGAGTTGGTCGAGTTTCCTGAGCAGCCTGGCCTGCAGTGATTCATCCTTGGTTAGCTGTGCTACCGTCAGAGCGCCGTACCATGCGCAAACTTCAGGATAGATGATGCCGGCCTTCGCTTTGCTCGGGTCGGATTGCGCCCTGAACGGGCGCACGATGAAGTTCTCGGCCACGCGCTTCCCGACCACTTGCGGGGATGCTCCCTCAGGCCAGTTGCCGAACTCCTCCTGCTGCCTCGCGATCAGCGCCCAGGTCAACGAAACCAGAACGGCAAGAGTTCCCAGTAGCACGTGTGTTCTATGTTTGGTAATCATTCCCGGTCCCTCCATATAAACGAAATTTTGCCTCCGTATGGACTCAAAACAACGACTTTTCTGCACATGGTTGCAGCAGCCGAGTGCCTCTTGAGAAAAACGCAGACCCCCACCCTCTTATGCCTCTTTTATATGTGTCCATATTCTCGTCCATATTCTCGCGGGCCCCAAAGAAAATCCGGCTCAGACGCGCGAATGGGCCGTCAGGTATCTTAGAGACATTGCGAGGGGTTCTCCTCGTCGACGGATTCTCCCGTGGGCGTCGGGATCAGGTGATATATTGTGTTGCATCTCGGGCACGCTGTCGTACAGAGCATTTGCCATGGCAATGGAACAGGTCGGGCGGCGATTGCGGAAGGTGACGGCCGCACTGGATACGGCGAGTATCCGCCATGCCGTGATCGGCAGAAACGCAGTGGCTCTCTGGGTCGCCGAGGCCGTCGGCGATAATCTCGCTGCTGGCCCCTTTTGGCAGCTTGTCCTTGAAGGGTGCTGTCCTGGCGGCGATCTCCAGATCCTGGCGATATCGCTGCTGTTACTTGAAGTCGGAACGTTGCCCTATTCCAAACCGAACAGGGCTACGATCCCGTTTTTCTTTCGCGTATTTCCTGTCCCGACCTGCAAAAAACACCTTGCCAGTTGTTGCTGCAACGGTGGAAAATAGCCGCAATCCATCAACCGAAAGCGAGGTGACCCATGAGAGTATTCCTTACCGGGGGAACCGGGTTTGTCGGAAGCCAGGTTGCCAAACGCCTCGTCATCGCCGGACACGAAGTACGCTGCCTGGTCCGTTCCACGAACGCGACGCCTCTCCTTCAACAGCTCGGCGTCCAGCTGGTGCGCGGCGACCTCACAGACAAGGCCTCATTGCTGGAAGGCATGAAAGGGTGCCACTGGGTGATCCACGCGGGAGCAGCATACGATTTTTGGACGCCGGACCGCAGTGTCTATCGAAGCGTCAATGTCCACGGCGCTCGTTATGTCATGGAAACCTCCCTGGAAGCGGGGGCGTCCAAGCTCGTCCATGTCAGCACCGTGGTTGTGTACGGAAAGCCGGCCGCCAGCCCTGTCAGAGAGGAGACGCCGGTAGGGCCTGTTCGATTCAGCGAATACGCGCGGACGAAGTACGAAGGGGAACTTGTTGCCTGGGACCTGTGCAAATCGCGGGGATTGCCGCTGGTGGTTGTCTATCCCGGCGCTGTCCTCGGGGCTGGTGACCCCAAGGCAACCGGCCAGTATGTCCGGAGCCTGTTACAGAGGGAGATGCCTGCCACTGTCCTGAATGATGCACCCTTCCCCTTTGTTTATGTGGACGATGTCGCCGAGGCGATTGTCAGAGCCGCCGGGAAGGAAGACAACGTGGGTGAGAGGTACCTGCTGACTGCTGAAAACCTGACCTTCGGTCAGATCAACAGGATGATCGAGGAGATCTCGGGGATCCGCCTGCCCAGATTGAGTCTTCCGTCGACAGTCGCGACCCTGACCGCCGCACTCCTGACCGGGATTGCCAGATTCACAAAAAAGCCGCCTGCCTGGGGGATGTCCCTTGATCAAATCCGGACCATGAAGCACAGCCCGATTTTTGACGGCAGCAAGGCAGAGCGGGAATTGGGAATTCGATACACCCCGATTGGTCAGGCGCTGCGGGCTGCCATCGAGTCGTATCAGGCCTGATTTCGCGCCGGGGGCATTCGATGCTTCCTGCTTTGGATTGTCTGCCCCGCGCTTTTCGCTTACAATGGCCGTACATGGCCAGGATTGTCCTGATCAGTCCTCCTTCGCCGGAGCGGCTCGGCGGACCTCTCGTCGGACTGCAATATGTCGCGGCGGCGCTGCTCGCGCACGGCTGCGAGGTGCGGGTGATCGACGCTGCCGCCAGTTCCTTCGCCGCAGGATCAGACCGGATCGTCGAAGAAGTTGAAGGATTCGCCGCGGAGATGGTAGGGCTCTGCCTTTACACCCGCTGGGTGCGGCATGCATACGAACTCGCGGAGCGACTGCGGGGGCGTTTCCCGCTGCTGGTAGCCGGCGGGCCGCATGCGACTGCTTGCCCCGACGAAGTGCTGAGCCGGGGATTCGACGTCGCAGTCCTCGGCGAAGCGGAGCAGGCCGTCACGGCGCTGGCGAAATGCCTTGACGGCACCCTCCGGATGGAAGCAGTTTCAGGGATTCGCTACCGCGGCGCCTCCGGCGGCGTCTTCGGCGACACGCCGGCGCATCATGAAACCGAACTGGACTCCCTCGCCTGCCCGCACAGTGCCCTCCCTCTCTTCGACAGCCGCTGGTACGGGCATTCGGCATGGCCGCCGGCCTCCCACGGGATTGTATCGAGCCGGGGTTGCTCCGCGCGCTGCACGTTTTGCGCGAATTATGCAACGGGAAAACATTACCGCTTCCGTTCGGCGAAAAATGTTGTGGCGGAGATAAGGGAATCCTGGTCCTTGTACGGAACGGCGTTTTTCCCTTTCTGGGACGATGCACTTACGGCCAACCCCGGGCGCCTGATCGATCTGTGCCATGCGATGCAGCGCGACCTGCCGTTTGCCCCGCAATGGAGCGGGACGACCCGCGCGAACATGGTGGAGCCGGAACTGCTTTCCGCCATGAAAAGGGCCGGCCTCTGTCATCTTAATTTTGGGGTGGAGAGCGGCGACGATGAGACTCTCCACTCGATACGAAAAGGGATCCGGACAGATCAGGTGGTTAAGGCGCTGGAATCTGCCCGCGAGGCCGGGATCAGGACTTCCTGCAATTTCATGTTCGGTTTTCCGGAAGAGACCGCGGCTGCCCTCGAACGCACCCTCCGTTTCATGGAGCGCATCGCGCCGCTAGTGGATTTTTTCAGCCCCGCCGGCGTTCTGATCCCGATGCCGGCGACGCTTGTGTACGAGCGGAATCACAAGCGCTATGGATTCACCGAATGGTGGTTGAAGGAGGAGTACGGCCGTCCCGTGGAGCGCGCCAAGCCGGCGAGTATGGAAGAGGCCTGCCTGTCGGCGGCAAACGATCCCGCGCTGGACCTGGACTTTTTCCGCTACACCGAAGAGACACGC
>JAFNAG010000001.1 GCA_017860135.1 Acidobacteriota bacterium | reverse complement strand
GCGGTCGTGCGCGTCGACCTCGCCGCCCAGACCATCCGTCTGCCGGATGGCCGGGCGTTTTCATTCCCGATCGACGGCTTCGCCCGGCAGTGCCTTCTCGAAGGAGTGGACGAGCTGGGATATGTCCTGAACCGGGAGTCGGATATTGCAGCATTCGAAGCCGGCCGCAAGAGCCTGATCCACACGCTGGCATGATGGTGACAGGCTGCCGTGTCCCCCAGGCTATGACGGGTCAGTACGGAAGCTCGAGTTGCCCCCTGGACGATCTTTGCCGCACTGTGTCCCCATTATATGAGGCACCGTTCGCGATTTTTCTGACATTCTGCCGGCAGATTGCCGCATCCACGACTGTGATGTTTTTCCCGTCCCGTCCCTGATGCCCGAGGAAGATCACCGTGACCGGGAAGTCCGGTGTACAATCAGCGGCAGCAGGAAATCCGGGGAGGTGAATACCATGTCGATGGCTCCCGAGACACTGGCCAGCCGACTGTCGCAGATGTTCTGGAAAGTCTGGGAGAAGACCTACGTATTGATCTTCTTCGCTTTCGTCGGCCTCAACATACTGGCCGCCTACCGGTACGGATGGATCGCGGTAGTTCGCTACTGGGGATGCGGATTCGCCCTGGTGGGCCTCTCCGTGCTGGCGTGGACGTGGCGGGGCGTCCGCAGGGCGGAGGCCAGCAGAGGATGGCTCCCCGTTGAGGCGCGCATCCTGAGTTCGCGAATCGAGGAGAAGCGTGAGAGCTCGTCGGGTGTCCAATACGGCGGCCAGATCACTTATTACTACCCTCAAGTGTTGTATGAATATGACGTGCAGGGCTTGACCTATCAGTCAACCCGGATTCTTTTCGTCAACGTGAACTATTCCCACGCAGACGCGGAAGCCACTGTTGCCCGCTACCCTGCGGGCGGAAAGGCGAATGCGTTCGTGGACCCGGAAAATCCGCGCATTGCCGTGCTGGAACCAGGGCTGGAGGGCAAGAAGGGAAAGTATGCGATCGCGGGCATCGTGGGAGCCGTTTTCACTGCGATCGGAGCGGGGATGTGGTACCTGACGCCGGCCGTCGCCCGGTGGATGAGCTGACCGATCCGCGTCCCGGGTATCTGCGCTGCTGCAACGGGCCACGATGATGCTTGTGGTTCGGGAAGTTGGCGGAAGGCATCTGATCGGGGGCCCGGGGAACACAACCCGGCCGCGCCCGTCCCGAATTCGGCAGCCGTTGCGGATGAACCGGAGGCATCCGCTCCTTGCACCGCAATCATGTGTTACGATTGTGGCCGATGCGCCACAAGGGGACAGCCTATGGGTAAAGAGACGGTCATTGACCTTGCCAAAAGGAACGATGCGAGAGAGTGGCAAAAACCCACAGAGCAGAAACACAAGTTCCAGGTCAAACACCACGAGGGCTACGTCCTGGAAATGGAGGATCTGCTATTCCACTTCGACAGCGCCGTGATGATGCCGAACTACGAGCCGGCGGAGCTCGAGCCGGACATCCCTCCTTACAGAATCAGCGGCCTCGCGGTGCTCCGCGCGTGTTACCTGCATGCCCAAAAGCACCCGTCGCAGAAACTCCTGATCGCCGGCCACACCGACAGAAGCGGGCCGGAAATATACAACGAGAAGCTCTCCCGGCTCAGGGCGCAGAACGTTTCCCACGCTCTCATGGGGCAAAAGGAAAGCTGGGTGGAAACTGCCCTGGCAAAGCACCGGGTCGAAGACTATCAACAGATCCTGAAGTGGGTCGACGGCAGCAGGGGTTGGAATTGCGATCCGGGTGATATCGACAACCTGGAGGGTCCCATAACGAGGGATGCTGTCTATGCGTTCCAGGTGTCGTACAACAGACATTTCAAGGCATCCATATCCGAGGACGGCATAGTAGGGAAAGAAACCTGGGGAGCATTCTTTGACATCTACATGGATGAACTCTGCGCGTTGATGGAGACGGATCAGGCGGGTCTCAAGAACTGCCGCTCTGCGATCAAATTCCTCAAGGACGGCTGCAAGTCGGTGGGCTGCGGAAAGCACTTCCCGATTTCCGGAGAGAGGAAGAACAGATCGTCGGGCGAGTTCCCTGAAGGGTCCGACGAGGAGCGCGATGCGAAAGACAAGTACCGTAGCAAAGAGGACCGCCGCGTGGAGTTTCTGTTCTTTGACCCCAAGCACGCACCCCCTCTCGATTGCCATCCGGATTCCGAGACCTGTCTGCCGGAAGAGTGCGTCATCAACAGATCCACGATCTACCGGTTCAAGCACATCACCGTGGAGCCCGTCCCGCACCTGATCTGGCTGGACCTGCAGACCGTGGACGACTTCGGATTCAGGGTGCCGCAGACAGACCTGACGCTTGCGCCGGAGTGCGGGAAGGCCGTGAAAATCACAACGGACGAGGACGGTTACTGGGGCGGCAGGATCCGGGCGGACGGATACATCAAGGTCTTTCTCGGCGACGGCAAGACCGCTGTTTATTTTGCCGGGGACGACAGGTCGTCGGAAGAGTTGAAGCCGGCCGTCCTCGATCCCAGGATCGCTTCGAAAGCCATCAGTGATCTGCTCGTGCCCGGCAGCATCACCGACGATCAGAAGAAGTCCCGCCGCACCCTCGTGCGGCGCTATGGCAGAATCCCGGCCCAGGGTTACAAAACCAGCCGCGCAGGGAACACGGACGAAGACGAAGGTGAACCGGTCGGCCAGATGAGCCAGCGCGGCAGGGAGGCCCCTGAGGGGGAGGCGCCGCGAATGTACCGGCGCAGTTATGGGTACATCGTCGCGGACAATCTGTTCATCGCGGCCGGTTTCAACAAAGAAGGCAATGTGAAGCTCGACGACCTGGTCAGCGTCATTGGGGATTGGGTGAAAGCCTACCATCCCAGCGCGCTGAAAAGAGGATACTTTCTCGAGTTGATACTCTACAACCGGCTCGTCGTGTGTCCTGCCGACGGCGGCAAGGTGCTGGGGCAATTCACGATCAGCGACGATTATCAGATCAACCAGCGCTACGGCGCATACACCCCGTTCGAGTGCTTCGGCTGGGTGTTCAGGGATATGAACACCGAAAGCACGGATTTCATCGTGCAGAAGAAGGATGAAGCCGCAGCGGAGCCGACGGAAGAGCCAGCCCAGAATGAATCCGCGGATGGCGAACCGGCGCAAGACAAGTCGGCGCAAACCGATCTGTCGTCGGTTCGCCCTGATGTGACCTCGTCAGAGAAAATACTACCGATTGACATGATCCTGGTCGAGAAAGATCGGGATTCATATCGGAAGCTGTTACTGGGGGAACTCGCCGGGAAGGCTGCCCTGCTTTACCTGGTTCCGATGTTCGGCGCCGGCCCCTGGCTCGCCCGGCACGGCGGCACGGGTCTGCTGGAGAATTATCCGGATACCCTGTCTGCCGGCGACAGGGAAAAGCTGCACCGGCGCAACAAGACCGTGATCAGGACCTGCAGAGCGCTGTACGAAGCGTATATCAGAAAATATGTCGATGACGTCAAGAAGACGAAATCGGACCAGGAGCTCTACAAGATGGGCCCGCCCGACAGCCACTTCCTGTACCCCGAGCCTGTCGGGATTACCGCGTCGGAATGGAGGGAGCTGCGTGAGGCCCAGGCGACCGCGGACGAATTCCTCGGCTGGAAGGCCATATCAAACCACCTGTGTGAACTGTACGGTGTTCACGGGGATGGGGATATCTGGCTGAGGCTGGAAATCGAGGTGGACAGCGGCGAAGCCCTGGGGAAAATCCTTGATGTGAAATACAAGTGGAATTTTGAAACAACGGCAGAAGGGCGCTTCAAGAAAAAATCGGGCCAGACCACGCTCAGCGCCAAGAGCCCGCCACTTGACATAAAAGGGATCAAGTATAAAGGCGGGCTCTCGTACGTAGTGAACGACGAAGGATTCGAGGAGGCAAAGGGCCAGTTCGCGGCCGGCCAATACAGCCTGGAATACAACATCACCACCGGCGAGGTGAAGGCAGGAGTGGGACCGTTTTTCCTGCGGATGAATGAAGAAGTCAAGCAGCTCGGATTTGGCGCGCAGTTTTCAACCCGGGACTTGTATAAGAAGCTGCGGGCGAATCAACTGGCCAACGGCGTGGCGCCTGAAATGGCGTTAAATCCGGATATGATCCCCGCGGTAAAGTTCGCAGCCGGCCTGCAGATGCAGCTGCTCGAGGAGGCAACCGTACTGGCCTTCCTGATGGGGACGCGCGGATTTTTCGAACGCCGGCCTCTCTCGGAACTGATGCAGGCAGACTGGGCCAGCCTGGATTTGGATGAAAGGTACTTTCTGAAGGAACTCGGCTGGCACGCGGAACTCGCCGACTTACCCGCGCTCAGGCCGGCGCTCAAGCACTATCCCGGCGACATGCGCCTGTGGGATCTGAAGCGGGTGCTCCCTTATGACTGCTACCCGAAGAGCGCCCAATCGGCATGGAAGGAGCTCACCTATGCACAGAAGCGGGCCGCTCTGAACCTTCTGGGTTCTCCCTGGGCGGGGGAGGCGAACTGGCTGAAGCTCTGGAGGAGTTTTGTACCCAAGGCAGCGAAAGCAAAGGAGGCCTCCGCCTGAGGACTGCCAAGCTCTGCGATGGACCGCCATTCTGCGCGAGCATATACCCAGGAGCTGAAAGGCGGCTCCACGGAGGGGGAAATGAACGGATTTTCCCCGAATCCGAAGTAAATCCTTCGAAGTCATGCCAGCCTGGCGGCCCTGTTGCAGAGATCGGTCGACGATCGCCTTCGCCCCGGCCAGCGCTCGCCGTAGGATGCAAGCGAGCCGGCACAGCAGCGCTATTCCTCGTCCATATGACGGTAGGTATCATCCGCGAAGAGTTTGTCGCCGGCCGTTGCCCGCTCGATCTATTGCTTGAACGCCCTCGCGATGGCGGCCTCTGCGAGCGGTGCCATCAAGGCATAGCCTTTTGCGTTCGGATGGAGATCGTCGCTGCTCAACTCCTCCTGCAGCAGACCGCTTGCGTCGACCATCGCCGAGAAGTAATCCAGATAGACGTAGCCGCGCGCGGCGGCGTACGATTTCATCCAATCGTTGATGGCAAGGATGCGGGCCATCGGCCGCGTCGTCGTCTGGGGTGCGGAAGGATTGTGATATGCGCTCACCGGGAGGATGCTCGACAACACGATGTGAATGCCGTTTGCCTGGGCGATTTCACTCATCGTCGCGAGATTTCCCTGGATCTCCTCGTTCGTCATGGGGCCCGTGTTTGCCGCGATGTCGTTCGTGCCGGCGAGGATGACCACCGCTCTGGGCTTGAGGTTCACCACATCGGCACGGAAGCGCAGGAGCATCTGCGAGGTAGTCTGCCCGCTGATACCGCGATCGACGTAGGGCTTGCCGGGGAAAAAACCGCCGAACCGCGGTTGTTGCCAGAGGTCCGTGATGGAATCTCCCATGAAAACGACGCGCGACTCGCCGTCGGCCGGCGTCGGCAGCGCACGGTTCGCCTCCCGATACCGCCCCAGATTCGCCCAGTCGCGGATGCGCGCGTCATTGCGCAGGAGATCCGTGAGCGCACGCGCCAGCTCCGGGCAGCTGGGCGTGGCGGCCTGCGCTTGCGGGGCAGGCGCAGACACGGGAGCCTGGCCCGACGCAGGGACGGAAGCCACCGGCGCCTGTGTGGACACAAACAGGGCACTCAGGACCCAAAGGATTATTAATTTGCCGTTTCTCATGTCTGGCCTCCTCAACTGTTGCCGATTTTGACCGGGAAGAGATCGGTCCGATTCAAATCCGGGCAGGGCGTCACGCCTTACAGGTTCAGATTATTGCGCAACAACCGAATAACATGGCATCAAAACATGGGATCGGCAAGACCGGGATGCCACTGTTCGTGCCAACCTTTCGGCGCCCATTTTGCCCGCCGGGCCGGTGAAATCACCTCACATCACTCACGGGGTTTGAGAGGAAGGGCCGGCAAGCGACTTCCGGATTTCCTGAATGGTCTCTCGGACGGCCCGGTGCAGATCCTCCCAGAGAAGGGGGTTGCGCACCAAGACGCGCAACATGACCCCGAAGATCTCACGGTAGTATTTCCGGGTAAAGCTGCAGAACCGTATCCTGGCGCTTCGCCAGGCTGCGCCTTCGCCCGAGACCTTTTGCCAGCATAGACGGCAGAATCTCCCCACAAAGCACTCGGAACAGGCCGGCCAGTCCCGGTGCAGCCGGTCATTCATTTCCGCAATCCGGTCGAAGTACCAGCGGCCCTCGTTGACGTTTCCGATGACGTGGCTGGTAGCCTCGACGCATACGGCGATATCGCCGCTGGGGAGCACGGCGCCATCCTGAAAACCCATGAGACAGGACTTGAGGAAGGGGACCTCGACGCTATCCCGAAAACACGCCATGTTTGCCGCCTGCACACTATAGAAATCCGCGAATGTCCTTTCAAAAACCAGGCGCTCCTTCTCATTCAACGTCGACAGCAACTCCTCGACGGACCGGGCACCGCGAACCTTCAGGAGCTTGGCTCCGACTCTGTGGAGGCACCAGAGGTATCCGGAATCGTCCGTCGACTCGTAATGGGGCCGCTCGACGATGCGCTCCAGGCTGCCTGCACCCTGGATTGCCTCGACAACAGGGTGGCCCCAAAAAGCGCTGTCGTCCTTCTCCAGGTTCTCCCTGGCGATAACCCCCTTCAAGTGAACATACTGACGCAGATACTCCGGATCCCGATCGTGAAGTGCAACCAGATTGCCGAAGACATCCGTGAAGCTTCCCCGGCGTGTCCCGCGATAGCGCCTGGCGGAGTCATGGACCTCGGAGCCGCCGTCGAGGCTGACCTGGACGTGGAAACGGTTCTGCATCAGAAAGTCAAGCCGATCGCCCCGCAGCAGCGTTCCGTTTGTGATCACCACAAGATCCGTCCGCTCCATTTTGGGTCCGCTGAGCTTTTTCCAGTGATCCACGCACCTCCGCAGCAGGTCGAATGCGATGAGCGGCTCGCCGCCGAAAAACTCGATCTTGATCCGCTCCGCCGCGCCTGAGTGCCGGTTGAGGAAGGCGAGCGCATTCCTGGCGGTATCCCATGTCATCGTGGCGCCGGGGGGAAGGATGTGCTCACTGTACCCGCCGCCGTACATGCAGTACGAGCAGGCAAGATTGCATCTTGTGGTGAGGAAAACCGTCATGCCGGACAGCTTCCGGCTCAGAACGGTTTCGAATTCCGTTTGAGTATGTGGCGACGCCCGAATGAGCTTCCGCGGATTCAGATAGCCTCGCTCGCGAAGCCCGGCCAACTCTCGGCAGACCTGCCTGACTGCGGCAGCGTCATATTGCGGGAGGCGGGCAGTTATCATCTTCGGCGGCAGGTTTTCACGCCTCAAGAGCCGCAGGATGTCGAAGGTGACGCAGTCCACCTCCATGAAGACTACTTTCCCGGCATCGAAGACGAAGCACTTCTGTCCGGCCTTGAACAGTTCGACCGGCAGGTATTTGAATCCACCGCCAATAGCACTCATGCTTCGCATTGAGCGACTCCCGGCCGAGAATAACAGGATGAGCGCATCTCCACGGCGGAATAATACCGCAAAAAAGGCATACTCAACCCGAGGCAGATGGAGACAGACTTTCCCGCCGGCGTTACAGGCGGATTATGGCCGCTGCCGCCGAAGCTGAATCCGGCAATAGCGAGTAGCCCTTTTCTGACACCTGACAAAAGCCGCCGACCCGGCTTCTACGGGTCAATGTCAAGCGTCAATTGGCGAAAACCTGACCCGGTCAGAAAACCTGCCGGATCCGCTCCGGTTGCAGGTGTGCAGGGCGAAGCGGAAGGGCGCCCGCCGCTTGCGTGACAGGATCCGTTTGCGATGCCGCATGTCGCGGTCTTTACGATATGGCCTCATTACCTCATGATTATCGGGGGCGGCGTAAAAGTAACGGGGAGGCCGGAGGGCAGAAACGATATCTCCCCATCCCTTTCTGTGAAATCTGTGAAATCTGTGGCGGTTTTCTCTTCGAACACGTCATCGTATTTATGCAACTGACCACTTAGGGTGGCCCGACGAATTGGATTGGATGTCCATCCTCGTCCCATATCACCCGCGGCGCCCAATAAGCCAGCATCACTTTCCCAGCCACTTGCTCACGGTCCCCACAGGATGAGAATCATCGGCACCCCGTTCCCGCCGGCCTTGGGTTATGATCGCTTCGCTTTATATAATCATTTTGATCAATATGTGCATTAATCTGCCTCAAATGTCAAGCGTTTTTGCATGATGGTGACAGGCTGCCATGTCCCCATGCTCTTTCGGGACTGCAAGGAAGCCCAGAAGTCTTCATTGTTCCAGTGATGTGCTATCCTTCCGTGCTTGACACCAGGACCGGGAGCGGGAATCCTGTTTAGCGGCCGTGAGGTCGCTAGCCCCTGGCAGGCGACCGGCCGGAAGGGAATTGAGATGAGGGGTCATGCGGAGCAGGGCATTCTTGCCGCCGACGGCGAGAAGGCAGGTCTTCTTAGCGATACGCACGCCCACATCTGCGACGCCGCCTTCGATGCCGACCGGATCGAGGTTTTGGAAAGAGCGCGAAACGCCGGGGTTGCCGTGGTGATTGCTGTCGGCGAGACGCTTGCGGATGCGCAGAAAAACATCGATCTGGCGAAAACGCACCCGATGATCCGGCCGGCCGCCGGCCTGTATCCAACGCAGCTCAGCCTCGAGCGCGCGGCCGAAATGCACACCTTCATTCGCAAGCATCGGGAGGAACTGATTGCGGTCGGCGAAGTCGGGCTCGACTATTGGGCGGTGCAGGAAGAGGCGCAAAAGGAGCAGCAGCGTGAAATATTCGGGGGCTTCGTCGCGCTGGCCCGGGAACTCGATCTGCCGCTCAACGTGCACTCGCGCGCGGCCGGCCGGCACACGGTTGAATTCCTGCTCCGTCACGGGGCGGCCAGGGTGCAACTTCACGCCTTTGACGGGAAGAGCGCCGCGGCACTCCCCGCCGCTGAGGCCGGGTTTTTCTTTTCGATTCCGCCATCGGTTGTACGGTCCGAGCAGAAGCAGAAGCTGGTCCGGCGGCTGCCTCTGGAATCCCTGCTGGTCGAGACGGACAGCCCCGTGCTGGGGCCCGCGCCGCATGTGCGCAACGAGCCCGCCAATATCAGGCTGTCCTTGAAAGCGATCGCGGAGATCAAGGGGATCAGCGAGTCTCAGGCAGTCGGGGCCGTGTGCGAGAACACCCGCCGCCTGTATGGAGATATTCCCTGAAGGTGAAAGCGCGCCGAAGGGAGTCCGCGCTCCCCGGCACATCCCCGCTGTTTCGTCTGGAATTTGCGACGCTGCCCGCCGGTTTCCTGTTACAATCCGGTCATGAAATCCGATTTTGCCAGACGAGCATTGCTGCTCGCCCTCATCCCGGCAACCTTCCTCTCGCTGCCGCTGCGTGCGCAGGAGGTTCTCTATGAAGTCCAGAGCAGCTACCAGTACATCACCGTTCGGGATACGGCGAATGGGTACCGGCAGCTGATCTTCGATGGCCGGTTTGACGGTACGGATGCCATCCAGTCGGAGATGAATCTCAGCAACCCGCTCGAGCTGTCGCTGTCGTATTCCAGGCACATCATGGCCGCGCTGCCCATCGCGTCCCGGCTCGAGCGCATTCTCGTCGTCGGGCTGGGCGGGGCCTGCATGCAGCGATACCTGTACAAGCTGCTGCCCGGCGCCAGGATCGAGACTGCCGAACTCGATCCTGAAATCCGGAATATCGCCGCCAGATATTTCTTTTTTAAGGAAGACAGCCGCCAGGTGGTGCACGTGGGGGACGGGCGCACCTTCATTGAGAATTCGAAAGACAAATACGACGTTATTTTTCTGGATGCGTTCAGCGCTGTTTCGATCCCTTACAGGCTGGCAACCCGGGAGTTTCTGAATACCGTCAAGGAGCGCCTCGCCGGCGGCGGAGTTGTGTGCGCCAATCTCTGGGATGCGGAGGCGGATTACTACGATATGCTAAAGACCTATTCCGCAGTCTTCCCCGAAATTCATGTCGTCAAATGCGCCTACTCGGGCAACAGCATTCTCCTCGCTCTGCCTGCCAGGATGGATTTAAATGTGAAAGCCTGGATGGAGAAGGCCGCTGTTTTCGAAAAGGCTCACTCGACGGGCCTGGACCTTCGCGCGCTGATCGAGAGAGGAGCTGCCGAAACCGTTCATATCCCGGCCGGCGCCAGGATCCTGAGCGACAAGTGATCTGGTCGGGGCATCCAGATTTGAACTGGAGACCTCCTGCGCCCAAGGCAGGCGCGCTACCAGGCTGCGCTATGCCCCGACCGAACGAAGACGCATATTGTAACCCAGATCCCCATCTCCTGCCACCCCGATCCGGCTCGCGCGGTGCAATCGGAAGTGGGACGCAACAGAGAACATTTATCAAATGTCATTTTTCGATTGTCGTTTGTCATTTCCGTTTGGATCGGTTTGGAGCATCGTCACGGAGAATCGCGAGCTTGCGCGTATTCTCAGCGCCTCGATCAGGACCGCACAAGCCAAAGGCTTGCAGCGGCCAAATGACAAATGACCATTGACAATTGATAAATTCTTTTGTCGTTGATCGTTGCGCGACGCATCCTTATTGTCCGAATCCCACCGAAGATCAAGTGCCACTTCCGATTGCACCCCGGCTCGATCGTGACTCCGGTCCTGATCCTGCTGTGGCAAGACAGTGCACGGGGAGTTCCTCAAGCCGACTGCCGGGAGTGTGGGAGCGGCTCCGCGGTTTCGCAGGGGAACAAAAACACGATTCCGTCATCGTATCTGCATTTTCCCCAGCAGCGACTCCACGGCGCGTGAACGGTGGCTCAGGCGGTTTTTTTCCGCTTCGTCCAGTTCTGCGAAGGTCTTTCCCAGTTCCGGCACATAAAACACGGGATCATAACCAAAGCCGTGGTTCCCGCGCGGCGCGGCGGCGATTTCACCGATGCATTCTCCGGTGGCCTCCAGGATCAAGGATCCCCACTGCGCCAGGGCGAGGGCGCAGAAAAACCGGGCTGAACGCGGGCGCCCGGCGTGCTCCAGTTCGGAGAGGAGCTTACGGATGCGATCCGCGTCCGACGCTTCTTTCCCAGCATAGCGTGCCGATTCCACACCGGGCCTGCCGTCCAGTGCAATCACTTCGAGCCCCGAATCGTCGGCAAGAACCGGCAGGTCGGTTTCCAGCGAGTAGCCGATCGCTTTGAGGCGGGCGTTTCCGGCGAACGAGCCGGCGGTCTCATCCACGTGCTCCGAGATGGCGAGGTCCCCCAGCCCCACCACTTCCCATCCCGATGGCCCCAGCAGTGCCCTGAATTCTCTGAGTTTTCCGGCGTTGTGGGTCGCCAGCAGCATGGTTGGCATTGCTCTTTGATCTCCCATTGTGTTCCTCATGCAGAGATTACGGATGCAGGATCAACAAACCTGCCGGATTGCGGGAACCAGGAAACACACGAAATACATTTTCGTATGTTTCGTGACTGCCTGACTGAGCCCGGTATTTCTGCCACTGCAGTCTGCCGTTCGACGGTATGATTGGAGGATCGGTCTTCGGCAAGGGCCCTCAGGATTTTGGAGCAGCAGGGAACAGGCGGCGGAGCACGACACCACGCGCCTTGAGGGCCGACTCCTGCGCGGCGATCAGCAGCGCCGCACCCTTGGAGCCCAGCGCCAGGAGCGACTGCAGCTGTTCGCCGGAGAATGGTTGCTTTTCCGCCGTACCCTGAATTTCGACGAAGCGTCCGCTGCCCGTGATGACCAGATTCATATCCACCTCAGCCTGAGAGTCCTCCTCATAGCACAGGTCCAGGCACGGTGTGCCCTGAATGATGCCGACGCTGGTGGCAGCGACGAAATCCAGGAGGGGGGAGTACTCCAGGAGTCTTCTATCGAGCAGCCGGTTGACGGCAAGGGCCAGGGCCAGAAAGCCTCCGGATATCGATGCGGTGCGCGTGCCGCCGTCGGCCTGAATAACGTCGCAATCGATCAGAAGGCTGCGCGTTCCCAACAGAGGAAGATGAACCACACTGCGCAACGATCTGCCGATGAGGCGCTGAATCTCTATCGTGCGCCCGGTCTGCTTTCCGCGCGCAGCTTCGCGCGGGGAGCGCGTGCCGGTAGATCGGGGGACCATCCCGTATTCCGCCGTGACCCAGCCCCGGTTAGCCTGGTACAGGAAGGGGGGCACCTTGTCCTCAACACTGCACGTGCATAGCACGATCGTGTCTCCGATCGTGATCAATACAGATCCTTCGGCGTGTTTCGTATAATCCAATTCAATCTTCACTTCCCGCATATTGTCGGGATTTCGTCGGTCCGGTCTCATGGATGTGCGGCCTCTGATGGGGTTCACGAGAAATCACATTTTACCATGGATGCCGATTTTCTGCATCCTATTGAAAACATGCCCATTTCAGAGGTTTTTGCGAGCGAGGGAGCAGGCAGGTGCCGGTTGCATTCCAACCCCCATTCTCCTACTATTCTGAGGTGCCATATTATTATGCAGGTTCGCCCTCGGCATTCTTCGGCGGTCCGGTCACCCGGACGGTGAAGACGCTGATTGCCCTCAATGTAGCGGTGTTCGTTCTCCAGGTGCTGGCCAGGGCGGGGGGAATCCGATTCCTGGAACTGTACTTCGGGCTGATCCCCTGGCGCGTCACTCACGATCTGATGATCTGGCAGTTCGTGAGCTACATGTTCCTCCATGACGGTTTTTTCCATATTTTCATCAACATGTTTACCCTTTACATGTTCGGGAACGACCTGGAGCGCACCTGGGGTTCGAGGCAGTTCTTGCGTTACTACTTCATCACCGGGATTGGCGCCGGACTCTGTTCCTACCTCGCGGGGCTGAACAGCCTGACGGTGACGATAGGGGCATCGGGGGCGATCTATGGGCTTCTTCTCGCCTACGGCCTGATGTATCCGAACCGGCTCGTTTACCTTTATTTTCTGTTCCCGGTAAGGGTCAAATGGCTGGTGCTCGTCATGGGGGTCCTGGCTTTCTTGTCTTCGATCAGCGGATCGCAGCCGGGAGTGGCAAACATCGCCCACCTGGGCGGCCTGCTGGTCGGGTATGTGTACCTGCAAGGGGGCAGCTGGCTGCGGCGCTACCAGGTTTACAAGAACCGGCGGAAGCACGAAGAGCTCAAGAGGCAGTTTGAAGTCTATTACGGAGATATCCGCCGCAAGATCGACAGTGACAAGAAACCCACCATTCATTGATTCCGGCGGGGAAGGCGATTTTCAGTGGTGCGCCCGGAATCCAGTCTCCGCCACTCCTTGACGGATCCGGTCTAGAATGCCGGGCCGAATGTCAGGTACAGGTTAAACCTGCCGCCCTGGCCCCATCCGGCCGCGAGCCGCACGGGCCCGATCATGGTGTCGAAGGAGAACTCCGCGCCCATCCCATGATATAGCCTGAAGTCATAAGGCGCCTCCTCCCGCAGACTGAGCGGCGCCGCGTTGTAATATCCGGCGATGAAACCGCTCTTGGCGAAGCCGAGCGGCTGGTAATACCACCTGTAACGGAACTCGGCCGCCAGCACACCCATCTGATTGGCGGACAGTTCGTCGTATTGGAAACCGATCAGCCTTTGGGGGCCTATCTCCGAGTAATTGAATCCACCCAGGAAATACCGGTCGTAGAACGGTACGGATCCGCGCGAGTACCCTGCAGCGCCATAAACCTGGATCGACGAGTCGGGTGTGAGACGAAAGTAGCGGCGGACCTGCAAATCCCATTTTGAGTAATGGACGTCGCTGCCGAACGCATCGAGATGCGCATCCGCCCGGGCCGAGACGTAGGTCCCGGAGGTGGGAAAGCGCTGTGCATCGAGCGTGTTCCTGCTGAATTGCGCCGAGACGCCGCGGAGGTGTGATGCGCCATCCTGGCGATTCGGGGGCGTGCCCCCCAAAATGGTGACTCTGTCGGCGCGGTATCCGAATTCAAACTCCGATCGCCCGAGAGCGGCTCCCACCATCAGCTGGGCACCGATGCGGCGGTCTGTGAAGCTGTCCACGAGCTCGCCGCTGCGGAAATCACGAAACTCACGCTTGCGGAAGTGGACTTCGGGCGTGACGAAGAGGAACGGCATGCGGTTGAATGGGATGTAGCGCAGGCTCGCGGAATCGTTGTCTATCCCCCCAAACTGCGTGGAAACGATCAGAACCGACGGCGTGTGAAAGAGCTGGCGGACCCGGAGCTCGGCCAGCGCGACGAAGTGATTGTCGGGATCATATCGTATGCTGGCGCCCAGGATTCCTGCCGGCAACTCCCGTACCAGATAGGCGAGGTGATAGCTGCCGGGTCCGGCAGGCGTCAGCCGGTAATCGACGTGCTCGAACAAGCCGGTAGCGTAGAGGCGGCGCTGATCTTCCTCGAGCAGATTCACATCCACCGGCTGTCCCGGTCTGGTACGGATCTCGTTTTTCAGCTGCCCTGCTGGTACTCTCTTCAAACCTTCGAAAGACACGGATGCTACCTCGAGGGCGAGCGGGAAGGTCGGCGCCGGCGGCATGGGACGGGCTGGAACCCGCGCAAGCAGGGCCTTCAGCTCGCCCAGCCTGCTTTCTGCCGCCTGTGCCCCGAGCTGAACAATCTCCGGGATGCGGAGGTAATCGGCCACGGTGAAGTCCTTCAGCTCCGGCCGGAGCACGAGATCGGCCAGCTTGATGTTTTCTTCCACGCCCCGTCGCATCAGCAATCCAATCGATTGATCCATGACCTCGACAAAAGTCTTGATCTGGTCCTTCTCCAGCAAAGGGGACGTAGCGTCGATCGCAATGACGATATCCGCACCCATCTGACGCACCACGTCGGTCGGCAGATTGTCGACCAGCCCCCCGTCAACCAGCAGCATCCCGTCCTTTTCAACGGGAGTGAAAACAAGCGGGACAGCGATGGATGCGCGGATAGCCTCGGTCATCGTTCCCCGTTGAAAAACTACCTTCTCCCCGTTGACGATGTCGGTGGCCACGGCGCGAAACGGGATGGGCAGGCGGTCAAAGTCGAAGGCTGCGGCGAGGATTCGTTCCGTCGTGAGCAGATCGAGAACTTCGGTCAGTTTTTGTCCGGCGATCAGGCCGCCGGGGAGTTCCGGGAGAAAGCCGTGGAAATTCAGTTCGCCCTGATAGCGTGACTTGGCGCGCGCGAGCAGTGGAGCAAGCGACAGATCGGGCTCGTTGCTGAAGAGAGCAGACCAGTCCTGCCTCGCGAAAATCTGTTCTATTTCAACGGCTCGATAGCCGAGGGCGTACAGCCCGCCCACGAGTGCGCCAAAGCTGGTGCCGGCGATACAGTCGATCCGGATGCCCTCCTGCTCCAGTACCCGAAGAGCTCCGATGTGGGCGGCGCCCCGTGCGCCGCCTCCGCTGAGAGCCAAGCCCACTTTCAGCGCGGGACGTTCCGCCGGCATAGCCCGGGGCGCACCAAGGGATATCAGGATGAGCAGAAAAAAACGCAGCCGGACTCGTGATATGGGCATCAACTGCACGCTCCACGTCGGGGAATGCCTTGCAGGATCCATTATACGTGGCGAAGGGTGGAATCGGATGGCGGATGTTTCTGCCGGGGACGGGCGGCGCCCGTCGAGTTGCAGCGTGTTTGCAGGAGTGCCTGCCTGCGATGCGGGTTGAGGGGCATCCGGGCTGCCATGACAAAAGAAGTGGCGGGAGATCGCGCCTTACGGTCATTCCGTGCACTTTGTGACTTCGGCGGGGTGCTGCTGCGCCCGCAGGTCCGGTTCATCGAGGCTCCTGTCCGAGCGGGGATTGTGCGCTTGAACACAGCAATGGGACGGCCGATACCGATATGATGGATTGTGACGCCTTTCACAATCCATCGACAGGAGGGTCTCATGTCGCGTCGTACTCATGCTTTGGCCCTGGCAGTGCTCCTGGCGGGGTGCATTCCGTCCGGCTTCGCATTTGCGTCCCCTGCGGAGAATACCACCTACTATTTCCCCCAGGTGGCAGACGGCAGGAGCGGTTCCACGTATTACACCACCGAATTTCTGTTCAACAACGCTCAGAATACGGAGACCACGCTGACTCTGAGCTTCTTTTCCAACGCCGGATCTCCCTGGACGGTGGATCTGCGCAGCAACGACCGGGGGGATGCTCCCGGACTGACGAACTCGGCGACAATCAGACTCCAGCCGTGGGAAACCGCCAATTACTACACGGCCGGCACGGGTGCGCAGGCCGTCGGATGGGCGGTGGTACAATCGTCGCAGCCGCTGGTCGCATCATCGGGCTTCACCTATTACGTTCAGGGATCCCCACCTAAGCTGCTCTGGCAGGCCGGGGTGTTGCCGGCCCCTGCGGCCACCCAATTCTCATGCGAAGCGAACGTCAGCACAGTCCGCGATCTTTTTGAGGGCGTCGCGTCGGATACCGGTTTCGCCATCGCGAATCCAAGCGCGGCGGAGGCCAGGATCACGGTGAACCTGATTCCACGCTATGGTGGAGCACCTGCCGTGCAGACGATCGTCGTGCCGCCGGGAGGCCACACTGCCCGGTTCTTGTCGGAGCTGTTCCTTGGTTTCTTTTTCGGCAACACGTTCCACGGAACCGTCCGGTTTTCCAGCAACGTCAACGTGGCGCTGGTGGCACTCCGCCGGTCTTATGGGGCAGGGAATGACGTCTATTCTTCCGTTCTTCTGCAGCCCGAGGAAGTGGTCAGCCGCAATCTGATCTATGACAGGGAGGACAATTCCTCCTTCAGCCTCGCGCAGGCAGTCACCGCGCCTGTGGAGATTTCCGGCACCCTGAATTATCACGACGACACGTCCGACAGCGACTACTACGCCGTTTTCGTGCCGGCGAGCCGTACTCTGACCGCATATCTGCTGACAGACATGATCGGATCCCCGATAGACAACGGCATGATCCTGTATGGACCGCATCTCTCTCAGGTCAACATCTCCGATAACACGTTTCCACTGATGAAGGACGGATTCATCAGCCACACCGCGACGCTCTCGGGAACCTATTATGTCCGCGTCGGCGGTTTTAACGGAACCGCCGGGAGAGGGCTCTTCTATCGCCTGTTCCTGAAGGTCAAGTAGAACGGAGGGCGTCCCGGTTGCCGTGGGACGCCCTTGTGCGGCTGGTGGTGCGGAGAGAGGGCGCCGACTGCGGAATCCCGCCGGAAGCCCGAGGTCTCCCCTACTTTTCTGCGCGGCGCCGGAGAAAGGCGGGCTGGTCCAGGTCGCTCTTCAGGGATGCGAGGCGGTAATCAATGGATCTCTCCGATGCCCCGTGAAATTCAAGCCCGGCGTTGCGCCCGAGAACGTCTGCCTGCGGGCTCAGCGGGATTACGTTGGAACCTCTCAGCGATTCGCCGGCAGCGCGGGCGTTGAATCCGGTGGCGATAACGGTGATCTTGATCCGGTCGCCTGCCGATTCGTCGTACACAGCGCCGAAAATGGTGTCCTCGGGATCGGCGGCCTCCTCGATGATTTTGGCTGCGGCGTCGACCTCCTGAAGCTTGAGAGAGCCGCGCGTGGCCGTGATGTTGATGAGGACGCCCTTTGCGCCCCGGATCGAAGTCTCCTCCAGGAGGGGGCTGGCGATGGCGCGCTGCGCCGCCTCGACAGCACGGTTTTCCCCCTCGGCCACTCCGGTCCCCATCAGCGCCATGCCTTTGCCGGCCATGATGGTCCGGACGTCGGCGAAATCGACATTGACGATGCCGGGAAGCGTGATGATGTCGGAGATGCCCTGGACAGCCTGGCAGAGTACGTCGTCGGCGTAACGGAACGAGTCTTCCAGGAGCGCCTCGCTTCCCATGGCGTAGAGCAGTCTCTCGTTGGGGATCGTGATCAGGGTGTCAACGACTTCTTTCAGCTCGGTGATCCCCTGGTCCGCGTGCGCCCCCCGTTTTTTCCCTTCGAAATTGAACGGCTTGGTGACGACGCCCACGGTGAGGGCGCCGAGTTCGGTCGCCAGGCTTGCGACGACCGGCGCCGCCCCGGTGCCGGTACCGCCGCCCATGCCGCAGGTGATGAAGACCATGTCCGCGCCGTCGATGACTTCGATGATCCGCTCGGTGTCCTCGAGCGCAGCCTGGCGGCCGCGTTCCGGTATCGCGCCGCACCCCAGGCCGTTGGTGAGTTTGGCCCCGATCTGCAGCTTGATGGGAGCCAGCGAGCTGCGGAGAGCCTGTAAGTCTGTGTTGGCGGCGATGAAGTCCACACCTTCGATTTTTGCCTGTATCATTCGATTCACCGCATTCCCTCCGGCGCCCCCGATTCCGACCACCTTGATGCGGGCCGGAGGCTGCCTGTCGGTGTCGAAACTGAACTTTGGTGCCGTTTCGTCAAACCGCAGCTTTTCCCCTTGCATGGTATCTCCTTTACTTGAATTCTAACTGCTTACCCACGACAGAAACCGATTCACAATCCAGGGGGGCGAGTTTGCCCTGCTCGTGCGCGCCCGGAGTTCGCCGCCGTCCTGAACCGCGACCAGGATCAGGCCGACGGCCGTCGCGTACACGGGATGGACCAGGTCATCGGGAAGGCCCGGCAGACCCTGCGGCAGTCCTAGCCGCACGGGCATCCCCAGGATCTGCTCGGCCATCGTCGGCAGTCCTTCCAGGAGGCTCCCGCCGCCGGTAAAGACTGCGCCGGAGACGAGCTGGTCGCGGAAGCCGGAACGTGCGATCTGGTCTTTGATGAGCTCGAGCACTTCGATGGCCCGATCCCGCAGGATCTGGCAGGCGGTGCGGCGAGGGATGTCGCGCGCGCCCCTCATGGCGACGCCCGCCACTTCCAGAACTTCATCGTCGGCGACGTGGTCCACCAGAACATGGCCCCATTCCCGCTTAACGCGTTCCGCCTCTTCCATAGTGCTCCGCAGGCCGACGGCCAGGTCGCGGGTGAAGTGGATCCCGCCGACCGGCAGCGCAGATGAGTGGCGCATGGCGTCGCGCGTGATCAGCGCGATGTCGGTCGTGCCGGCGCCGATGTCGATCAGGGCCACTCCCAGCTCTTTTTCATCCTGTGTCAGGACCGCGTGTGCGGCGGCGAGCTGCGGCAGAACAATCTTCCTGACGCGCATTTGCGCCTTGTTCACTGCGTTGATGAGGTTTTGTGCCAGCCTGCTGTCGCACGTCACTACATGCACATCTGCATCCAGGCGCTCTCCGGTCAGCCCCACGGGAGCCCGTATGTCTCCCCTGCTGTCCAGGAAGAATTCCTGTGGCAGCACGTGTATGATTTCCCGCTCGGCCGGGATGGGAACTGTCTGGGCTGCATGGATGACCTGGGAGACGTCCTCCTGCGTGACCTCGTGTTGCCTGCCGTTGACAGCAACTGCGCCGCGGCAATTGAAGCTCTGGATGTGGTCGCCCGAGAAACCGACCGTGACCCAGTCGATGGAGACGGAGGCCTTGAGTTCCGCCTCCTGGCCTGCCTTCCGGATGCTCTCCGCCGCATCCTCCAGGTTCACGATGATGCCTTTTTTGATTCCGCCGGATTCGGCATAGCCGCTGCCGATGATTTCCGGGCGGTGATCCGGTCGGCAGCGGGCGATCAGGCAGCAGACCTTTTCGGTGCCGACATCCAATCCGCACGCGATGATTTCTTTTTTCTTCACGGCTGCATCCACTCCATCAATTCCTGCTGGCGGTCTTTATCCCCGCCTCCGCCGCGCCCTGGTCGGCCGCGGTCTCCTTCGGTTTGAACACGATGGTCGGGTAGAAGCGGAGATCCGCCCAGAGGATTTCTCCGTGCTGGGATTTTGCCTCCCCATACCTGGCCGCGAACGCCTGGAACCGCTTGAGGAAATCCCGGTCCCCCATCGAGATCTCCGCCGCATCGTCGATCAGCAGGATCTTCACGTTGCCGATTTCCGACAGGTCCACCTCCGAAATGTTGCGCGTGTAGTCGGTTATGCCGGACTGGAGTTCCTTCAGCACCTCGACTCCAAGCCTGACGCGGGGAGTGTTCTCTTCCTGCCTTGCCCTGTAAGCCTCCGGATTGTCTCCCTTCAGGCCGCGGAAGACCGGCACGTCGAGCCTTCCGTAACTCGGGCCGAATTCATCCAGCAGGATTCCTTCGTTATCCAACAGGATCAGCTCCCCGCCGATTTCCGCGATCACCGAAGGGAGGCGCTCCTCGACGTAGATCTTGAGTCCCGCAGGCAGGATCCGTCGGATCTCGACGCGGCGGATCCAGTTCTCCTGCTCCAGGCGGCGGCGAAGGCCGTTCAGGTCGATCTGCAGGATGTTGGCGGGGAAGTCGCTGCGGACAATCGACTCGATCTTCGTTGGGTCGGCGTGACGGCAGCCCTCGATGTCGATGTTGCGGAGGGAGAGCAGGTTCGAAGTGGCTGCGTAGCGATAGCCGAAGAGGCCCGCCGCAGCGAGCATGCCGATCCCTGCCGCCACCGCGATCATCCTGGCGGCGGCGAAGATCCGTGCGGCCAGATTCCCGCTGCGCGCGGCCTTTTGAGATGCCCTCTTGCGCGCACCGCGTCTGCGGTCGGGAGGTACATCTACCGCCGGCCTTCCCGCCTCCCTGTTTACCTTACTGGTATGAATCTCCACGCCTTGCCTTTCGGTTTGCTACTCGACAGTGTGCCCAAGAAACTCTTCCGCCGCCTTCCAGACGTCCCCGGCGCCGAGGGTAATCAGCAGATCTCCTTCCCGCAGCTTCTCCCGCAGCAACCGCTGGGCGGTGGCGAAGTCGGGCGCGCATGTGACGTCCCGGTGCCCGTGCTTCTTGATGAGGGCGGTCAGCTTCTCGGCCGACACCCCTTCGATGACGTCTTCGCCGGCGGCGTAGATGGGCAGCACGATGACCACATCGGCGTCATAGAATGCGCGGGCGAACCCCTCTTCCAGCGCCCTGGTGCGCGTGTATCGGTGCGGCTGGAACAGCGCGACGACGCGCCGGTCGGACGATCCGCGCGCGGCGCTGAGCGTCGCGGCGATTTCCGTGGGATGGTGTGCGTAATCATCCACCACCAGGATTCCCCTGGTCTCTCCCTTGATCTGAAAGCGCCGGTCGGCGTTCTGGAATGTGGCCAGGGCAGCGCGGATTTTCTCGACCGGGACCTCCAGCTCGACACCGACCGCGACGGCCGCCAGCGAATTCAAAACCCCGTGTTGCCCGGGAACCTGGAGGGATATCGAGCCGAGCATCTCTCCGTGGAAACGGGCCTGATACAAGCAGCCGAAATCCCTGAACTCGACACGCGATGCCACGAGGTCGGCCTGTTTGATTGTGCCGTAGGTGAGGATGCGGCGTTCAATACGCGGGATGATGGCCTGGACATTCGGGTCGTCGAGGCAGAGAATGGCGGCGCCGTAGAACGGCACCTTGTTGACGAAGCGGACAAACGCCCCCTGAATATCTTCGAGACCCGAATAATGATCCAGGTGTTCCCGGTCGATATTTGTGACCACCGCCAGAGTCGGGCTGAGCTTTAGAAAGGAGCGGTCGCTCTCATCGGCTTCGGCGACGAGAAATTCGCCTTTGCCCAGCTTCGCGTTGCTGCCGAGCGCATTCAGCCGGCCTCCGATGACGACGGTGGGGTCGTACCCCCCGTGCACCAGGACTGTGGCGACCATCGAGGTGGTGGTGGTTTTGCCGTGGGCGCCCGCAACAGCCACGCTGTACTTGAGTCGCATGAGTTCGGCCAGCATCTCGGCACGCGGGATCACGGGAATCTGCAGTTTCTTCGCTTCCTGGATCTCCACGTTGTCGGATCGCACAGCCGAGGACACCACGACCACGTTCGCATCCCGCACATTTTCCGCGCGATGCCCGGAGTAGATCTTGCCTCCCAGCTCCGCAAGCCGCCGGGTGATGGAGCTCAAGCGGGTATCGGAGCCAGAGACCCGGTAACCGAGGTTGAGCAGCAGTTCGGCGATGCCGCTCATGCCGATCCCCCCGATTCCGACAAAGTGGATATGCTGGATTTTCTTGAACATCACCGGCTTTCCTTCCGCCCGCCGCCCCGTGCGAGTTCCTCGATCAGGTCCGAAATCCGGCGCGTGGCTTCCGGTCTCGCCAGCCGGCGCGCTCCCTCCTCCATTTTTTCGATCTCCTCCGGGTGATCCAGGTAATGACGCAATTCCGCCGCCAGCCGCCCCGGTTTCCACTCAATCTCGGGGATCAGCCTCGCCGCTCCCCTTTCCTGCAGAGCGCGCGCATTCCGGGTCTGGTGATCGTCTGCCGCGCCGCGGAAGGGAACAAGCAGAGCAGCCTTGCCGGAAGCAGTCACTTCGGCGACGGTGCTGGCTCCGGCCCGCGAGAGGATCAGGTCGGCCTCGGCGAATTGTCTGTAGATGTGCGGGAAGAACGCCTTGACCTCTCCCTCCACGCCTGCGTCCCGATAGGCGCTGCGCACCGGCTCGAGCTCCCTTTCTCCGGTCTGGTGTGTCAGTCTCAGGCCGGGGCTCAGATTCCTGAGCTCGGCCAGGTCGGCACAGACGATCCTATTGAGCGGGCGGCTGCCCTGGCTGCCGCCATAGATCAGAAGGCTGAGTTGGCCGGCGCGGTGCTGCCGGCGCGGCATCTCCTGGAACTCCGCGCGGACCGGGATGCCGGTGACCGCCGCCTTTTTGCCGAAAAACCGGACGGCTTCGGGGAGGGCCAGAGCGACGCGGTTGACCACAGGAGCCAAAAGCCGGTTCGCCAGTCCGGGATAGGCGTTCGGTTCGACGATCAGAGTGGGCTTCCCCAGCCACCACGCGGCCAGGACCACCGGGCCGGACGAATATCCGCCTACCCCTACCACGGCGGCAGGCGAATAACTGCGGATCAGACGCCGTGATTGCAGCAGACTGCTGGGAATCAGAAGAAAATTGCGCACAGCCGTCACTGCCCCCACCCGCTTCAGTCCCGCGGAAACGATGAACTCGACACGGAATCCTTCCTGGGGAACGATGCGGGCTTCCAGGCCCCGGCGCGTGCCGACGAACACGAAGTCGCGCGCGGGATCGCGCCGCTCGAGTTCCCGCGCCAGCGCGATGCCGAGATATAGGTGGCCGCCCGTGCCCCCGCCCGCAAACATCACCCGTTCCGATTTTGGATTTTGGATTGGGGATTTTGGATGTGAGGACATAAATTTCAGCGGTCCGTCGAGCTGTGCCGTTTTTCAAATGACAAAAACATTCCGTGATCCCCGATGGCCGGTCGGTTACGCCGCCTTGTCCGCATGATTGGAAATGTTCAGCAGGACGCCTGCCGCCATGAGATTCAACAGCAGCGAGGACCCTCCCTGGCTTATAAAAGGCAGTGCGATCCCCTTCGTCGGTGCGAGCGCAAGCACCATCGAGATGTTGATGAATGCCTGCAGCACCACCATGAGGGTAATCCCCAGAGCAAGATAAAAGCCGAACGGGTCGGGCGCCCTGAGCGCGATCTTGATGCCGCGATAGAAAAACACAACGAAGGCGATGCAGAGCAGGCTGGCGCCGACCAGCCCGAGCTCTTCCCCCACGATCGCGAAAATGAAATCACTCTGGGCCTCGGGCAGATAAAACAACTTCTGCCTGCTCGCCCCGAGCCCGAGGCCAAAAACACCGCCGCTGCCGATCGCCGTCAGCGCTTGCGAGATCTGCCATCCCGAGCCCATCGGGTCGTGCGAAGGATTCAGGAAGGCAACCACACGCTCGAACCGGAACCGCACGCGCAACACCAGGAAATAGAGGAGGGGCAGGGAGAACAGCACCGCGGCTCCGACGTATTTCCAGCTCAATCCGGCGGCGAAGAGCAGCACGGCCGCCATCAGGAGCACGCACAACGCCTGGCCCAGGTCCGGTTCGACTGCAATGAGCGCCGCCAGCACCACCACCACCGCCAGGCACGGCATCAGCTTCCGCCAGGGTTCGTTGATCTCCGCTGCGTGTTTGTGGAGATACGCCGCCAGGAAGACGAGCAGCACGAGCTTGGCATTTTCCGAAGGCTGAATCGAGATGACTCCGTAGCGCAGCCATCGGTGGGCGCCGTTCAGGGCGGGCTGGAAGAGCACGAGCACCAGACTCACGACACTCACCGCCAGAAGGATTTTGATCAGTTTCTCCCTTTGCCAGAGATGATAGTCCGTGTTCATGAGCACGATCATGAGCGCATAGCCCATCACTGCCCAGATCAACTGGCGCACGAAGTAATACGCCGACATTCCGTCATGTCGAGTGGCGGCGATGACGGACGAGGCGCTGTAGATCATGACCAGCCCGAAAATGGACAACAGGCTGGTGATCAGGAACAGGGTCCGGTCGCTGCTCGCTCTGTATGCCATGGACCTTTCCGCTCAATTCGTAACTAGTTTGCGCACCGCTTCCTTGAAAACCCGGCCGCGATGCTCATAGTTCTGGAACATGTCGAAACTGGCGCAGGCGGGCGCGAGCAACACCACATCCCCCGGTTCCGCCCTCCTGCCTGCCATCCGCACGGCCTCGGGCAGGTCTGCCGCCTGCCTGGTCTCCACCAGGTCCGACAAGGCCTCCCGGATCTTCCCGGCAGCCTCACCGACCACGATCAATTGCTTCACCCGCTCTGCCACCAGGGGACGCAGCGGCGCAAAATCCCCCCCCTTATCCCTTCCGCCCGCGATCAGGATGATATTGCGCGGGAATGCTTCGAGGGACTTCGCGGCGGCGTCGACGTTGGTGGCCTTGGAGTCGTTGAAAAACTGCACACCGCGGATTTCTGCCACCCATTCCAGCCGGTGCTCCACTCCGGAAAAGGACAGGACGGTCTCCGCCAGGCTTTCCGGCGCCGCTCCTGCCAAAAGGACCATGGTGGCCGCTGCCAGGACATTTTCGAGGTTATGAGTGCCCCTGAGCCGGACGGCGTCGGTGGCAAACAGATCCGATTCGCCCGTTCCGTCCCGGTACACCATGCGTCCGGCCCTGACAAAAACCCCGCGCTCGACCTCGCGTTGTCGGCTGAAGAGCACCGGCGCGGCCGCTACCTGCGCTGCCAGCGAAGCGGTGCGCGGATCGTCCGCATTCAGAACCGCGAAGTCTTCCGCGGTCTGGTTCATGAATATGCGCTGCTTTGCGCCGGCGTAGTCGGCGAACGTGCGATACCGGTCCAGGTGGTCCGGGGTCAGGTTGAGGATCGAGGCGATGTGGGGCCGAAGCCGTTCGATGCCCTCCAACTGAAAGCTGGAGAGCTCCACCACATAAATGTCCTCGGGTTTCGAAGCATCCACGAGACGGATCAGCGCATCCCCGATGTTTCCAGCGGCGTGGCTCCGGAATCCGGCTCCACGCAGCAACGCATCCGCGAGGGTCGCGGTTGTGGTTTTTCCGTTCGAGCCGGTAATGCCCAGGATCTTCCCCTTCAGGTGCCGGGAGGCAAGCTCGACCTCCGCAAGGATCGGGACTCCGGCCCTGCGGCTCTCATCGAAGCAGGGGTGCGCCAGCGGGACACCCGGACTGACGACAACCAGGTCGCAGGACCGGAAGCTCTCCGGGCGATGCCCGCCGGTTTCCAGCACAAGTTCACCCGACGCGCGGGCGAAGTCGCGCAGTGCGGCCAGAGGCTGGGCGAGCTCTTCCTCGGTCTTCACATCGGTGAGAACGACGTGTGCGCCGCGCGCCAACAGAAACTCGGCGGATGCGATGCCGCTCCGTGCAGCGCCGACGACCAGGACTCGCTTTCCGGAGTAATCGGGTTCCGGCTTCCCGGGCATCCCGAGGCCTTCTGTTATCAAAACCTCCTCCTCCCCCCGCCCTGTCAGCGCAGCTTGAGGGTCGTGAGACTGAAGAGAGCAAAGACGACGGCGGCGATCCAGAAACGGATCACCACCTGGCTCTCATTCCACCCTGCCAGTTCAAAATGATGGTGCAGGGGCGCCATCTTGAAAATTCGTTTTCCGGTGAATCGGAACGATCCCACCTGGAGGATGACCGACAGCGCCTCCAAAACGAAGAGGCCGCCGATCATCGGCAGCAGCAATTCCTGCTTGATGAGGACGGCGACCGTGCCGATGGCGCCACCCAGGGAAAGGGACCCGACATCGCCCATGAACAACTCCGCCGGATGTGCGTTGTACCACAGGAATCCCATTGTGGCCCCGACCATCGCGCCGCAGAAGATTGTCAATTCGGCTGCATACGGATTCTTGATCAGGTCGAGGTATTCCGCGAATCTGGCGTGGCTGCTGACATAACACAGCACCGTAAGCGCCGCCGCGGCGATGATCACGCAACCGGCTGCCAGCCCGTCCAGCCCGTCGGTCAGGTTGACTGCGTTTGAAGCGCCAACCAGGATCAGCACCACGAAGATCGTGAGGGGAATCGGCAGCACACCCAGGGTCCAGACTGCCATCTCAGGAGTGAGGTTTTTGAAGAACGGGACGCTCAGCCTCGTGCTGAAAAGACCACCGCGGGCCAGGAAGTGAAGCGCCACGCAGATGCTCAAACCGATCAGGGCCTGGTACATGAGCTTTTTCTTGCCGGTAAGGCCCAGCGAATGCTTGCGGACGACCTTGAAATAGTCGTCGGCGAATCCGACCAGGCCGAACATCACCGTAGCGGTGACGGCTACCCAGACGTACAGGTTGGCCAGGTCGGCCCAGAGCAGTGTCGGCAGGAGTATGCCGACAAGGATCAGGATCCCTCCCATGGTCGGTGTGCCGGCTTTGGTCTGGTGTGAGGAGGGCCCTTCGGTGCGGATGTGCTGCCCGATCTGAAACTCCCGCAGACGCCGGATCAGCCAGGGGCCGAGAAGCAGACAGATCGCGAAGGCTGTAATGCTTGCGGCCGCAGTCCGGAAGGTCACGTATTGGAACACCCGGAAATGAGGGATAACCTGATATATCGAGTACAGCAGCCAATAAAGCATCAGCCGGCCATCTCCGAATAACCGGCACGCAGGGCGTGCACCATTTTCTCGAGGTGGACGCCGCGCGAGCCCTTGATGAGGACAAGATCTCCCGGCTGGATTTTCCGGAACACGAAATCGATCGCCGGATTGATCTCAGTGAAAAAATGGATCTGTGTTTCCGCCATTCCAGCCGCCGCCGCGCCGCGCACGATCTCCCGCGCGGCCCCCTGGACTCCCACCAGGATGTCCACGCCGCTTTTCCCGGCCTGCAACCCGCACTGGCGGTGCAGGGATTCCGAATCTTTGCCCAATTCCAGCATTTCTCCGGCCACGAGGATGCGCCGGGAATAGTGCGGGACGCGGCTGAAGGTTTCGATCATGAGCCGCAGAGCCTGCGGATTGGAGTTGTAGGAGTCGTCGATGACCGTGAATCCCTCGCGGAAATGCAGCACCTGGCCGCGCATGTGCGCCTGTTGCAGGTGGCGCATGCTCTCCACGATCTGCTCGAGGTCGATGGCATAGCGGTGCGCGAGGGCTGCGGCCGGGAGTGCGTTCATGACATAATGAAGCCCGCATACGGGAAGGACGGCGCGCCGGCTGACGCCCTCGCACACGAGGCGGAACCGGGTTTCTGTCAGTCCCGTGATTTCCACTGCTTCCGCCCGGATGTCAGCGGCGGCGGAGATGCCGAAGGAGATTGTGTCCCCGGGGAAGCGGCCGGCGATGTCGCGGACAAGCGGGTCGTCGGCGTTGTAGATCAGCGTCCCCCGCGCCCCGAGCCCCTGAGCGAGCTCTTCCTTGGCACGCGCGATTGCCTCCACGGACTCGAAGAATTCCAGGTGAACCGGGGCGATGTTCGTGATCACACCGAAGTCGGGCAGCGCGATCCGGCACATCTCGGCGATCTCGCCCGAAGCGCTCATCCCCATCTCGAAGATGCCGATGTGGTCCTCGGGGCTGAGACCGAAAACGGCCAGGGGGAGCCCGAACAGGTTGTTGAGGTTGCCGGGCGAGCGGTAGACGCTGAATTCCGTTTGCAGAACCTGGGCCATGAACTCCTTGGTGGTGGTCTTTCCCATGCTTCCGGTGATGCCGACCAGGCTTCCGCGCCACTGCGTGCGAACCTCGGCAGCCATGTCCCTGAGGGCCTTGTGTGTGTCCTGCACCTGCAACAGGATCCTGTCCGGGGGGAATTCCCCGGGGATGCTGAAGCGCCGGTCGACCACGGCGCCCGCGGCGCCCTTCTGGATTGCGCTCATCACATAGTCGTGCCCATCGTTTCGACTGCCGCGGATGGCAAAAAAGAGATCCGAAGGACGCAGCGTGCGCGTGTCGATCGATACCCCCGACAAGCTGGTGTTCTTTGAACCCGATATCAGGTTTCCGCCGGTGGCGGCTTCCATTTGTGCCGCGTTGAATTGAGCCATAACCAGATCCATCAAGATGGCAGTTGAAGGCCGAATGCCGCCGTACTTGCGATCGAGCACCGTCGGATTGTTGATGTAACTCGCCACGGTATCATTCTCCTCGCGCGCGGCGCAGTTCCCGGAGGAGTTCTCCTGCGACGGCGCGGTCGTCAAAGGGAAGCGCTTCTGCCCCGATCACCTGATAGCTCTCGTGCCCTTTCCCGGCGATCACGACGGCGTCCCCCGCAGCAGCCTGGCTCAGGGCGGCGCGGATCGCCTCGCGGCGGTCCGGCAGGAGCCTGTAGGGTGCCGCGCCGCGCTTCAATCCGGATTCGATCTCGGCCAGGATGGCCGCGGGATCCTCGCTGCGCGGATTGTCGGAGGTGGCGATCACAAGGTCGCTGAGGCGGGTTGCGATTTCTCCCATAAGAGGCCTTTTGCCGCGGTCCCGGTCTCCGCCGCAGCCGAAGACCGCTATCAGGCGGCCCCGGGTGAGCTGTCTGACGGTTTCCAGGAGTTTTTCCAGAGCGTCCGGCGAATGGGCGTAATCTACGATCACGGTGTACGGCTGGCCGCCCCGAACCGGTTCCAGCCGCCCCGGAACTCCGCTCAGGGACTCTATGCCGAGGCGCACGGCGTGCAGGGGAATTTCCAGGCTCAGCGTGGCAGCGGCGGCGGCCATGATGTTGTACAGGTTCGGCCGGCCGATCAGATGGCTCTCAATGTCCAGGTCTCCCCAGGGTGTCGAGAGTCGCAGCTCGATCCCGTCCGGCCGCGTCCGGCTGCTCCGCACGTGTACCTCAGCCGCCGGGTCGAAACCGTAGCGCAAGACCGTCCCGTGGACCTCAGCTGCGAGGCGCCGCCCGTAAGCGTCGTCGATATTGAGAACCGACGCGCCGACGGAGTTGGCACCTTCCGGCCGGAACAGGATCCGCTTGGCCTGGTAGTAGGACTCCATGTCGTGATGGAAATCAAGGTGCTCGGGAGTCAGATTGGAGAAAACCCCGACCGCGAACCGGGTTCCGAAGACCCGTTTCAGCGCCAGCGCATGGGAGGAGACCTCGAGAACGCCGTGGGTGCAGCCCTGCGTCCGGGCCTGCCGTAGGAACGCCGTCAGATCACTTGCCTCCGGAGTTGTGTGATTGCTCGGAAACGGGCGGTCGCCGATTTTCATCCCCAGGGTGCCGACGAGGCAGGATGGGATCCCGGCACCGCGAAAAATGGCGTCCACCAGGCCCGCTGTGGTCGTTTTGCCGTTGGTTCCCGTGATGGCAACCAGCCGCATCTCCGCAGCCGGATCCCGGTATACCCAGCGCGAAGATTCCGCGAGGAACTGTCGCGCATCGGGGACCAGCAGAACCGGCGCCCCATGGCCCGGTTCCAGCCCGTGATCCGAAGCGATAGCAACCGCGCCGCGCCGGATCGCCTCGTCCACGTATCGGGCTCCGTCGGTCTTTTCCCCTTTGAGGGCGACAAACAAGTCCCCCGTTTTCACCCGGCGGGAATCATGCGATATGCCGGAGATCTCTATGCGCGGGTTCCCCTCGAAGGTAATCCCGGTAATCCGATCGAGCATTTCCGCTATCCGCATAGTTCCGGCCCTTCACCGCTTGCCGGCAGACGCCTGCAGTCTTGCCGGAGCCATGGGCGCCCCGGCTCTGCCGGGCCTGCTTCGCGCAAAGACGACGTTGCAGACGCTCCCGACCGGGACGAGTGTGCCCGAGGGCGGCACCTGCATGATCGCCGCTCCTTCCCCCTGTGTCTGGATCCTGAGCCCAAGCTCCTGGCAACGCTCCACGACGGCCCGCTTGGACATGGTAGTGAAGTCCGGGACCGAAACGCTCTCCTCGGCTGCCAGAAGCGCAACCGTTCCGTCCTGGGACAGGCCCTCGCTGGTTTCCGTGGCAGATGTGATCGGGAGTACCGGCGTGGCGTCGGGGAGGAAATCCCCGGAATCATCTGCCGTCACGGAGCGGATCCTCTCCGGCCGCACGGGCAGGGGCTGGTCAGGGGGGATGCGGAGCTGCATCAGCGCCTCCTGGGCGATCCGGCTGAAGATCGGAGCGGAAACGTCACCGCCGTAGATCCTTCCTTTGGGCTCGTCGATCTGGACGAGCACCGAGATCCTGGGCCGGGGAAGGGGCGCAAAGCCGATGAACGATGCGATGAACTTCGTGCTCGAATAGCGGCCCCCGTCGATCTTCTGTGCTGTCCCGGTCTTGCCGGCGGCGCGGTAGCCCTCCAGGGCAGCCTTCCTCGCGGTGCCGCGCAAGACTACGCCTTCGAACGCCTCGCGCACCGCGGCTGCGGTCTCCTCCCGCATGGTCCGGGTCCTTTCCGGAACGGTGGCGCGCACAAGATTGCCGTCCTCGTCGACCACTCGGTCCACAAAGAAAGGGCGCACACGGTAGCCGCCGTTCCCGATGGCGTTGATGGCGCACAGGATCTGCAGGGAAGTAACCCCCACCTCCTGACCAAAGGAGATCGCGGCCGCAGAGAGGCCCGACCAGTTCCGCAGATCGCGCACCAATCCCGGGATCTCCCCCGGCAGATCAATGCCCGTCTTCGCGCCGAAACCGAAGTGCAGCAGGGCTTCGTGCAGGCGCTGGTCCCCGAGGCGCAACCCGAGCTTTGCGGCGCCTATATTGGATGAATTCTCCAGCACCTGTGTGAAGGTCAGGTAACCGTACGGCTTGTGATCGTGAAAGACGTGTCTGCCGATCCTCAGGGCGCCCATCTGGCAATCGATGAGCTCGTCCGGCCGCGTCAGCCCCTGCTCCAGGGCTGCGGCCGCCACGACCACCTTGAAAGTGGAACCCGGCTCGAAATAGTCGGTAACCGCCCGGTTCCTGTGCAGTTCCTGCGGGTATTCATTGTATGCGTTCGAGTTGAAGCCCGGATAGTTGGCGAGAGCCAGGATCCTGCCCGAATCGGATTCCATTACGATGGCGGTGCCGCCCGCCGCCCTCGTGCTCTCCACCCCCGCCGCCAGCTCCCGCTCTGCGATATATTGAATCGAACGATCCAGGCTTAAGATAAGGGAATTCCCCTGGCGCGAAGGGACCAGCACTTTTCCGCGGAAGGGACGACGCCGTGCATCGACCTCGAACGTGATCTGGCCCTGGATTCCCTCGAGCTCGCGGTCGTACAGCAATTCGATCCCCGCCCCACCGTCCCCGTTCATGTTGACAAATCCGAGGGTCTGGCTGGCCAGCTCGCAATTGGGATAGACGCGCATGCTTTCTTCATACAGATAGACGCCGCTGATTCCGAGCGCTTCGACCCGGCTCTCATCCTTCGGGTCGATGCGGCGTTTCACGATCAAGAACCTGCGCCGTGCAGGATCCGACATGCGGGCGTAAAGCTCCTCGAAATCCAGGTCGAGGACAGACGCCAGTCCGCGTGCCGCCGCCTCCAGGTCATCGATGTTCATCGGCTCCGCGGCGACGGTGCTCACGGCCACATTCGCGGCCAGCTCGTCCATTCGAGCGTCGTAAATGATGCCGCGCGGAGCGAAGAGTTCGCTCGTCACCTGCTGGCTCCGGAGCGCCTGCCGGGAATACTCTTCATGCTGGAGAATCTGGATTTGGACCAGGCGTGCGAGAATGGCCACGCCCCACAGGGATATCCAGCCGATCAGCAGCGCTACCCTAGCCGGATTGGAACACTTCCCTCGTTCGGTCATCGTCAGTAGTTCGAAGAGGGCCTCCCAGGACGAGCGCTCGTCTGCCGGGTGCTGGCCAATGCCAGCGCCTCAGGCCCGTCGCCAAGGCCCGGCCGCGTGAGCAGCACCTGGTTTGGGCGAAGAGACTCCATGCCCAGCTCAGTCCGGGCAAGCCGGTCAATGTTCTGCGGCCGCTTGAGAGTTTCTGCTTCAATAACCAGGTTGTTCTGGATGCTCAGGAGAGTCTTTTCCTGTTTTTGCAGACTCTGTACCTGATATCCGAGGCCATAAATCCGGCTGCGGATGGACAGGTGTACTACCAGCGCGCCCGCGATCATGAGAATGCACAGGATGCTCGCCAGGAGATCCATCAGGTTGCCCACGTCGGTGCGGCGCGGGATCTTGTAGTTCCGGTTTTCCATTCCAGCCGACCAATCACTCATCATGGCTTGTTGCCTCCTCGGGTGGAGAGGAGCGAAGCGATACAGACAGCCGCTTTCCTCAAACTCGCTCCAGAGCCCGCAACTTGGCGCTCCGGGCGCGCGGGTTCATGTCCAACTCTGCGTCCCCCGGCGTGACCGGGCGGGAGGTGACCGGCAGTGCCTCCTCCCGACGGGGGCAGGTGCACAGCTCCGGCGTGCGTTCGCACACGCAGCGGCCGGACAACATTCGGAACGACCGCTTCACGATGCGGTCTTCCAGCGAATGAAACGAAATGACCACCAACCTGCCGCCGGGGCGCAGGTAGCTGACCGTGTTGATGAAAAACTCTTCCAGACCTTCGAGTTCCTGGTTTACCGCGATACGCAGCGCCTGAAAGGTGCGCGTCGCCGGGTGAATCAGATGCGGGCGACGGCCCCGCAGCGCCCCGCTCACTATCTCGGCGAGCTGAGTGCAGCGGGCGATCCGGGCATGCTCCCGGGCGCGGACGATAGCGGCGGCAATGCGCCGGGAAAACCGCTCTTCGCCGTAACGGAATAGGATTTCCGCGAGCCGCTCCTCCGACAAATCGTTCACGAGGTCGGCCGCCGTCAGCCGCTGGGATCGGTCCATGCGCATGTCAAGCATGGCGTCGCTCTGGAAGCTGAAACCGCGCTCCGGCTCCAGCAACTGGAAAGAGGAGATGCCGAGGTCAACCAGGATTCCGTCCACCAGCCTGTTGCCCAGATTGTTGAGAACCAGCGGGAGATTTTTAAAGTTCTCGTGCAGCAGGCGGGTGATGTCGGAGAAGGGCTGCAGATGCACACGGGCTTTCTCCAGGGATTCCTTGTCGCGATCCAGGCCGATCAGCAATCCGCCGGGCTGGATTCTCTCAAGAATGGCCCAGGCGTGACCTCCCAGCCCCAGAGTCGCATCCACATAAGTCCCGCCCGGACGGCACTGGAGATATTCGAGGGCCTCCTCCCTCATGACCGGGAGATGTTCCATTGCCAAGCCGCTCCACGGGGTGCCTGTCATGCCGGCCTGCCAGTTCGCCCTCACCATGCCTACCTGCCGTTCTGATCAAATCCCTTGCTCTGCCAGCCTCTCCCGGTCCAGGTTGGTGAGAGGATCTTCCTTCATGATTTGGCGAATGACTTCGTCGTTCCAGACTTCGAGATGATCGTTCTTTGCCATTACAATGACATCGCCGGAAATCCTGGCGTCCTCGCGCAAGCTCTGGGGAATGAGAATGCGCCCCTGGGGATCCATCTGCGCGAGCATGCCGTAATAACTGGTGAACTTGAGCAACTTCAGCTTCGCCGGATCCATGCGAGGCGGCGCCTGCAGCTTCTGAGCGATTTGCTCCCAAACGGAAACCGGATAAATCTGAGCGCACTTGCCGTCGTCGCTGGTGACGAAGTAACTGTTGTCTTCCGTCTCCGGCAGCTCGCGGCGGAATTTGGCCGGAATCTTCAGCCGAAACTTGTCATCGATTCTTGCAGGACAGCTTCCCCAGAGCATGGGCCCTCAACCACGGCAACATGGAACTTTTGGAAAGATCGCATTTTTGGGGAAATTCGGACCTTGTGACCCTCTCTTACCACTTTCGGCCACTTTGGACCACCACGCGGAGAATAAGTCCGCGCGGAACCGATGTCAAGCAATTATTGGAATTATTTACGTATGAATACGCTTTTCTGCGCACGCCGCCTGTTCGGTTTTCTCCATGAGGCGCCTTCCGCTCGCCACAGTGCCCTTCCCGGCTCATGGACGTTTGAGATAAATCTATATTTACGATATGTTTAATGGAAATGCTAGCGCATGCGGAGGCCTGAATCGATTTTGGGCGGAGGAAGAACTCCTCGAGAATCAGGCCCGCCCTGGAAATGCGAGCGCCACGGGAAGCCGGGGGTCGGAAACCGGGAGGGGACAATGCTGCGGCTGTCGCGAAGGAAAGGCGGGTCAGGGTGGCGCATCGATCGTCGGAGCACGGGCGGCCTTACCCTGCCGGCAAACCAAACCGCCAGCTGGCGCGTGCGGCTTTGAATGCCGGGCAGACAATCTCTGAATCGCCCTCGTGGGAAGAAATCTCATTCGTGATACCATTGGTTTCCTGACAGATCGGGAGGGTTTCGAGTGAAGGTAGGCATCGTCGGACTTCCACAGGTAGGAAAGAGCACGATTTTCAACCTGCTGACTGGCGGACATGTGGATACATCCTCGTGGGGCGGGGCGAAAGGGGAGGCTCACATCGGAGTGGCGCAGGTGCCGGATCCGCGGCTGGCGCGGCTGGCGGAGATCTTCCGTCCCAAAAAGGTCGTGCATGCCACGGTCGAATATGTCGATTTGCCCGGCCTGGCGCGCCGGGAGAGCAGGAATGAGGATCCGCGCGACATGAGCACCTATCTGCACAGCCTGAAGAATGCCGACGCGCTGCTGCATGTCGTGCGGGCGTTCGAGGACGAGAGCATATTGCATCCGGAAGGAAGCGTCAATCCGCTCCGCGACGTCGGCCTGTTCGAGCTGGAGATGATTTTTGCCGACCTGGCTGTGATTGAAAAGCGCCTGGACCGGCTGTCGAAGGATCTCAAGAAGGCGAAGACCCCGGAACTTGAGCTGGAGGATGCGGTGCTGGGGCGCTTCAAATCCGCGCTCGAGGAGGAACGGCCGTTGCGCGAGCTCCCGCTGACGGAGGAAGAGCGCAAGCGGGTGCGCGGATTTACATTTCTTTCCGCCAAGCCCCTGCTGCTGGTGCTGAATCTGGGTGACCGGGATGTGTCCAGGATCCCGCGCGTGGTGGAAGAGTTTGGACTGCAGCGGCAGGCTGCGCAGCAGGGGGTTGGGATCACAGCGGTGTGTGGGAAAATCGAAGCCGAGATCGCGTGTCTTGACGAGGAAGAGGCGGCGCCCTTCCTGGAAGACCTCGGCCTCTCTGCGAGCGGGCTTTCCCGGATCATACATCAGTCTTATGAACTGCTGGGGCTGTTTTCGTTTTTCACGGGGGGAGATGCGGAGGTCCATGCCTGGACGATACCGCGCAACACCACGGCGCAGCAGGCCGCCGGTGTAATTCACAGCGATTTCGAGCGGGGATTCATCAAGGCGGAGGTGATAGCCTACGAGGAGCTGATCCGGCTGGGATCGTTCCCGGCAGCGCGGAACAAAGGCCTCCTCCGGCTCGAAGGAAAAGATTACCCCGTCCAGGAAGGAGATGTCGTCCTTTTCCGATTCAACATCTGAGGCCTGTTACGCGTCATGGTGAAATTCCCTGGCGGTCAAACCCGCCTGTTGCTCCTTCTGGTCGCGGCCGTGGTCGCGGTCCCGGCAGCAGTGTCGGGGCGGCCCCAGGATGCCGCGCTGTTTGGAAAGGTGATCCGCAGCATCCGATATGAGTCGGACCAGCCGCTGGAGCGCTCGCGCTATGACCGCACGATCGACCTGCAACCGGGAATGCCGTTGACGCGGAGCGCATTAAAGAGTTCGATCCAGGCGCTCTATGACACGGGGAGTTTCTCAGAGATCGCCGTTTCGGCGGAGCCTGAAGAGGACGGGGTGCGGCTCATATTCCAGCTGCGTCTCAACCTGTTTTTCAACCGCTTTTTCCTGAAGGGGAGTGTCGATCTCGGGGGGCGCTACCCCTCAGAGGCGATTGCCCTGCCGGTAGGGGAACACTACTCGCCGCAGAAGCTCGAAGAGGCCAGCCAGGCGGTAGTATCCTACATGCGGGATCTGGGGTTCTATCAGGCAGCGGTAAAGGTGCGCACGGAGGCCGACGAGGCGCGTGCGCAGATCGACGCCTATTTTGAAGTAGAGGCGGGTGAGCTTGCCACGATCCGTTCGCTGGTGATCGGCGGGATTCCCTCGAATGAAGCCACCATCATCCGCGAGCGTCTCGGTTTTCGCGAGGGGCAGAAATACAAGCGCGACCGCTTTCGGAAGCGCCTGGAGGACGTGAGGGAATACCTGGTTGGCCGCGGTTTTCTGGATGCCGAGCCTCAACTGGCGGAGTCCTACCGGCCGGAGGACAACTCTGTCACCCTCGAGCTCTCGGTCGCCAATTTCGGCAGAGTGCGTGTCGAGGTCGACGGATTTAAGATCCCGAAGGACCAGCTGCGCCGGCTGCTCCCCGTGCTGTCAGGAGAGGGACTGCGGTCGGAACTTCTTGAGGAAGGATCTGCCAATCTGAGGGAGTATCTGGAGGAGCGCGGCTATCCGGAGTCTTCGGTGTCGATTCAGGAAAGCCGGGATGAAACCGGCCTGCGGCTGGTGCGCTACATCATCGAACGCGGCAGGAAAGTAACCGTGAGCGAAGTGCGTTTTCACGGCAACCAGGCCTTCACAGATGACTATCTTCTGAAATCCATTCAAATCCAGCCGGTCCGATTCCTCCAGAAATCCCCTTACAGCGTTTCCAAGCTCGATTCCGATGTGGAGTCTCTGCAGAGCCTGTACTTCGGCGCCGGCTATCTGGACGCTCTGGTAATACCCCTTGTGGAACCGCTGGAGAACGGCGAGAAGCTGCGCATCACGTTCGAATGCGAGGAGGGCCTGCAGGCTCGCGCCGGGGCAGTGGAGATCGCCCCCCGGGAGTTGCATTTGAGTGTAGAGAAGCTCACAGCCAGGTTGCGGCTCAAGGAGGGGGCGCCATACTCTCCGCTGCTTGCGGAATACGATCGCCAAGCCATACTGTCGGCTTGCAGCGATGAAGGGTATATGCATGCTGCCGTGACCTACCGTGCCGAGAAGATCGACGGCAGCCATGTCTACCGGCTGGTTTTTCAGGTCGAGGAGGGAGTCCAATCCCGTGTCGACAGGGTCGTGGTCCTCGGCAAAGACCGGACGCGGGACTCGGTGATCAAAAAACGCATCCAGCTGAAATCCGAGGACCCGCTGAGCCTGGGGAAAATGCTGGATTCGCAGAGGGCACTGTACGGCACCGGCGTCTTCGATGTGGTGCGGGTGGCAGCTCAGAATCCCGAAAAGGCCGTCCCTTATCAGAATGTCATCGTTCACTTGCGGGAGGCCAAGCCGATCACGGTGCGCTATGGCTTCGGCTACCAGGAGCGGGAAAAGCTGCGCGGCATTCTCGAGTTGAGCGACCTGAACATCCTGGGACTGGGGCAGCGCGTAGATCTTCGCCTGCGGGGCAGCGCCGTTCAACAGGCGGGTTCCCTGAGCTTTCAGCCGCCTCAGTTCCGCTTCCTTCCGGTCGACTCCTACTTGACATTCTCCGGCACCAAGAGGTCGGAGGTCGGCTTCGACGTCCGTCGTGTCGACCTTGCCTACCAATACAGCCATCCCTTCAATGACCACACTTGGGGGCTGTTGCGCTATCGATTCACCAACGTGCTGGTGTCCAACAACGTGGCGGAGCTCATTCGGGAAGACACTCCGCGAAATCTTTCCGCGGTTTCTGCCATCTATATCAACGACACGCGCGACAACTACCTGGATCCCGTGCGGGGCTTTTTCACCTCCACCGATCTGAGTCTCACCTCGAAGCTTCCGAGAGAGCTTCTGCCCAGCGGCCACTACATGTCCTTGTACACGCAGAACAGCTACTACCGGACGCTCCGCGGGCCTTTGCGCCTGGCCTCTTTCCTGCGTTTCGGATGGATCTATCCCTTTGCAGGGGACCGGAATATCCCCATCAGCGAGAGATTCTTCGCCGGAGGCGCCTCGACATTGCGGGGATTCGAGACCGATCGCGCCGGTCCGCTGGGTCCGAGCAACGACCCGGTCGGGGGGAACGCGCTTCTGATCGGCAACCTGGAATTGCGCTTGCCGCTGGTGAGCAGGCTGGAGGTCTCGGGTTTCTATGACGTAGGCAATGTGTTCGTGGATCTGGGCTCCGTCCGGCTTGCTGACGTGAGCCATACCGTGGGCGGTGGCCTGAGGATCCGGACACCCCTGGGTCCGATCCGCCTGGACTACGGTGTCAACCTGAACCTGCCGCAGCACCTCAAGGATCTGGGGTACAAGACAGGGCATTTTTTCGTGACGATCGGTCCGTCCTTCTGAGGGAATGCTATGAGGAGACTTTGGTGGATTGCCGCGATTCTCCTGACCTGTTCGGCCGCGGCTGCACAGTCCGCCGGGGAAATCGACCGGCTGCTGGCAGCGGTAAACGGCAGGATTGTCACGGAGGGAGACTTGAGGATCGCCCGCCCGCTCAATGCCGTTCTCTCCCTCGGCAGGAGCGACACGCGCGGTTCGCGACAGGTTGAGCTAAATCGTTTGATCGACCTGGAACTGGTGCGTCAGGAACTGGAGTACTTTCCCCTCGAAGGGGGCGATCAAAGCCGGATGCAGGCCGAAGTGCTGGCGAAGCTGGACGAATTTAGAGAGGCGTATGCGGAGATTGGCGGCCTGGCAGCTCTTCTGCGCCAGCTTGGTCTGCAGGAGGCAGAACTCGTCGCCGAGGTGCGGCTGCGCATGCTGACGGAACGATTCATCGACTTGCGTTTCCGCCCCTTCGCGGCGCCCTCGGAACTGGAAGTCGAAGCCTATTACCGGGAAAAACTGGTGCCGGTCTTGCAGAAAAAAGGATCCCCCCTTCCTCCCCTTGGGGAGGTATCACCTCAAATCAGCGCGATCCTGACGGAGCAGAAGGTTACGGCCGATTACGAAGCGTGGATCGCGAATATCCGGACCCGGGCCCGCATCGAGTTTTTCCCCGGCTCCGGGCATCTTCAGGAGGGCAAGCACCCATGAGGCGTCATACGATCTTGCTCCTGGCGGGTGTGCTCATCTTGGTGTTGATCGCGGCTGTGAGCGTATCCTACCTGCGCTCGGATAAGTTCCGGGAGCGTGTCCGGTCATCGATTGTCGCGCAAATCGAGCAATCGACCGGATTGCGGGCCGGAATGTCCCGTTTCTCGATCGACATTCTCCGTGGCCGGTTCTCCTTGTCCGATTTTGAACTGAAATCGAGAAAGGAAACCGGCAACCGCTTCGAGTTGCGCATCGCCGAGATATCCGGATCCTTCCGCCTGGCTGCATTGTGGAGTCCCAGGATCGAGCTGGCGGAACTGGATATGGAGCGGCTGAGGATGGAAATCCTGCAGGAACCTGGCGGAGGGACCTGGAGCCTCGGGCCCGTCATTCAGAAATCCCTGGCTGTCGCAGCCCGAAAGGCCGTCGTCCGGGACGGCTGGGTGCACCTGAACAACCGCCGCATCCCGCTTGACCTGCAGGTGATCGACCTCCAATGCGGCATCGAGTATCGGCCCGCTCCGCAGAGCTATGCCATACGCCTTTCCTACCGGAGCAGCCCTCTCGAGTGGGCCGACCGCAAATTCCTCTATGATCTGGATGCGGCGCTTCGCATGTCGCCCGGCGGCCTCGATATCGAGTCATTCGACCTCCGGGAAGGCAAGAGCCGTTTCACCGGCAGCGGATCTCTCTCCGACTGGAGCGCGCCGGCGCTGCGGTTGCACGCAACGGGGAGGTTCTCCAGCGACGATCTTACCCTGATCACTCCCCACCTCAGGGAGGCGCGCGGCGACGTGGACGTAACCAGCGATATCCTCTGGGATCGCCGGGGATTTCACGCAGAGGGGAGTTTCGTTGCGGAGGCTGCGGGATACCGGCAGGCATCCGCGCAGGACTTGCGCGGGTTGTTCGAGGTCAAGGAGGGGGCACTGCAGCTTCGCGAGGTTCGCGGCAGAATGGGGCCGGGCAGTTTCCGTGTGCAAGGAGTGCTGGAACTCTCCGGCGCCCGCAGCAGACCTCACCACCTCGAAATCTCGGGCGAGAATATCATCGTGCGCGACGGATCCGGGGTGCTGGGGCTGGATGCAATGCAGCTCGAGAACAGCGTGGATGCCGAAGCCACTCTGGAGTGGCGCCGGGGCCTGCAGGACCTCCAAGCCGATGGAACCGTCTTCCTGCACGGTTTGACGGCGGGAGCCGCCGGTCCGGGGGTGGGGACACCCCTGGAAGGGACGGCAGCGTTCGCCTACCGGCAACGCGCCTGGATACTGAATACGGCCAGCCTCTCTTCCCCCGGAACGAAAATCGGCGCGCAGGGACTGGATGCGGAGCGCGCGCGGATTCAGCTGGATACCAGCCAACCGGTGGAGGTCCTGGAGTTCGCCCGGACCCTTTCCAGTTCGCTCGACAGACTCATTCAAGAGAATCCCGGGATCCTGGGGATTTCGGGCCGGATTCACCTGAACGGCGAAATGCGCCTTCGGCCTGAAAATGCGATGGCCTATGACGGACAGGTCAACGTGGCGGAAGGCCGCTGGAAGAATATCCGCGTGGACAGCCTGAGCGCGCTGGCAGCCTGGAGAGGGAAACGGCTGCAGTTGCGTGCGCTGCGGCTCCGCCAGGGAACCCAGTCTGCGGAAGGCGAGCTTGATTTCACCATGCCGCAGGACTCCCTTCCGGCCGGTTTTCAATTCGCGGGAACCATCCGGCAGATCTCCCTGGCGTCCCTGAGTGATTTCGGCGTGGACCTGAAAGCGCAGGTGGCGGGCCTCCTCAGCGGGCAGGGGCGGATCGAATTCCAGCATGGCGCCTTCCAGGGGGAAGGACAATTCCAGGTCGAAAACGGAAGCTACAACGAGGAAAAAGTCGACCTGGTGCGAGCTGCCGTGCGGGTTGGGGGCCGGGAGCTTCACATCCAGAGCGGCCTGATCCAGCGCGGATCCGCCGCGGTGAACGTGCAGGGAAGGGTCAACCTCGACACGCACGAAATGGATCTCTCGGCGGGGCTGAAAGAATTGCAGCTCCAGGATCTGGCCCGGATCAGGGCGGGCGGGCTCGCGATCGACGGGCGGCTCACGGCCGCCGGGACAGTCCGCGGAACCCTGGAACGGCCCGATATCAAGGCCGGCGTGGACCTCGAAGGCCTGCGCTACGCGGAATGGGATCTGGGCAGGGGAAAAGCATCAGTGGAGTGGGAGGACCAGTCCCTGTCCGCCACATTCGATGTGCAGTCCGACCTCGGCGGGTTTCGCGGCGAAGCCCGCCTCTCGACCGAAACCGGCTTCCCGGGCCGTGTCACACTGGTATATCGTGACTGGAACGTAAAAAGGATCATCGCGGACATTGCTCCGGCCATATTCAACGACCTGACCACGGCGTTGCACGGGACCCTCGTCATTGAAGGGCCCTTCGCCGACACTTCCCGGCTGACGCTTCGCGGCGAAATGGACGGCGCCCGCTTCAAGGTGCAGGACTACGAGTTCCGCAACGAAGGGCTGATTCGATTTGCGGCCCGGGAAGGGCGTGTGAACGTCGAAGAGGCGCGTCTGACCGGAGAAGGGAGCAACCTCACGCTCGACGGCGCGATTCCCTACGGTGCAGGGGCGAGCCTCGATCTGCGCCTTGCCGGTATTCTGAACCTCGGGTTCCTCGACCGGCTGTCGCCCAAGATCGGGGTATCCGGACGTGCCTCGCTCGACGTCAGGGCCAGCGGCTCGCTCAGCGGGCCCGAAGTGTTCGGGAAAGCATCGCTGGAGGACACGCGGGTGGCATACCAGGACCTGCCGTACCCGGTTTCTTCCCTGCGCGGAAACCTGGTTTTCAACCGGAATTCGATCAAGCTGGAGGAGGTGGCGGGATCGATGTCTTCCGGGGCCGTTCAACTCACGGGCACGCTCGAACACCAGAACGGGGAATTGCGCGCGCTCAATCTTCAGGCGAATCTCCAGAGAGTCCGACTGCATTACCCCAAGAATTTCGTGTCCACCGTCGACGCTCAGCTGAGCCTGCGCGGGAACAGGGACTCCCAGGTGCTCGCAGGCGACGTGACGGTTCAGCGCGCGGAATACCTGCGCGATTTCAGCCTGCTGGAACAGATCCTGGGGCGGGACACCGGCGCTTCCATGCCCCAGGTCGCCAACCCGCTGCTGGCCGGCTTGCGCCTGAACCTCTCCATCCGCTCCGCAAATGGCCTCTACATCGATAACGAGTTGGCCAGGGTGCAGGGAGGCATGAGCCTCGAACTTTCGGGATCTCCTGCCTACCCTTCCCTCACGGGCCGTGTGCTCGCCAACGAAGGAACCCTCTTCTTCCGAGGCACGCGGTTCGACATCATTCAAGGCTCCGCGGATTTCGTCGACAAGAACCGCATCAATCCGGTTCTCGACGTTCGCGCCGAAGCGGATGTCCGGAGCTACCGGCTGCGCCTCGACGCGGGGGGAGATCTGGCTCACCTGAGATTGAACCTGACCTCCGATCCGCCGCTTTCGACCGTGGACATCGTGTCGCTGCTCACCACCGGCATGTCGGGCGATCTCAGCACAGCCGGAAGCGAAAGCCAGCGGCGCCAGGCCGAAATGATGGGCGAGAGCGCCGCCAGCATCCTGTCGGAGAGCCTGACGGGCGTGATCGGCAAACGGGTGGAGCGCATCTTTGGACTCCAGAGCTTCCGCGTCGATCCCTTCCTGGCAGGCACCGAGAACGATCCGACGGCCAGGGTGACCATCAGCGAGCGGTTGCCCCAGAACCTCACGGTCACATATTCGCGGAACCTCTCGACGACCACAGAGCAGATCGTTATCATCGAATATGACGTCACCAAGAATCTGACGATCGTCGCGACGCAGGATGAATTCGGGGCCTACGGAGTCGATTTCCGGTTCCGGAAGCGTCTTCGCTGAAAACTATTACTTTTTTCCCCTGTCTGCGAGTAAAATGAAGCGCCTGTTGCTCGGGGCAACAGGCCGCAATGTTGAGGTTTATCTATGAAAATCCTTGTAATTGAAGACGAAAGCAAGGTCGCCAACTTCGTGAAGAAGGGGCTCGAGCAATCCGGATTTGAAGTGGACATCGCCGCCGACGGCGAGGAGGGCTTCGACAAGTTCCGTGCCTGTGAATACGACCTGGTCCTGCTGGATCTCATGCTTCCCAAGATAACGGGATGGGAGCTGATCCCGCTGCTCCGCAAGCGCAAGCCGACGCTCCCGATCATCGCGGTGACAGCCAAGACCGCGGTGGAGGATCGTGTGCAGGGCCTGAACCTGGGATGCGACGACTATCTCGTCAAGCCCTTTTCGTTCTCCGAACTGCTCGCGCGCATCCAGGTGCAGCTGCGGCGCGGCATCACTCTCGGGACCGCGGAATTGCGGGTTGCAGACCTGGTTCTGGATCCGCTCAAGCGCAAGGTGTCCCGCGCCGGCAAGAGCATCGATCTCTCCAACAAGGAATTTGCCCTTCTCGAATACCTGCTCCGCAACAAGGACGAGATCGTGACCCGGAACATGATTGTTGAAAACGTCTGGGATTCGAGTTTCGACAATTTTACCAATGTGGTAGACGTATACATCAACTACCTGCGCAACAAGGTGGACCGGGGCTACGACCAGCAGCTGATTCAGACCGTGCGGGGAGTCGGGTATGCGTTGCGGAGCACTCCGTCGTGAATGTACGGACTCTCCGTTTCAAGCTCGGTTTGACCAACGGGCTCTTCATTTCGATTTTTTTCGTCGTTTTCGGGTACATCCGCTATCAGACATTCACCTATCGCGCGGATCGGAACTTCGATCGTCGGCTGGAGCAACAGGCCGATTTCTTTTCGGAAAACCTCCGCTCCACGCCGGAGGGGTTCGACTGGGAACCGAGTGCGACGCCGGCTGATGTGATGGCTCTGGATGCCATCCGTCCGTTTTTTGTGCTGACCGATCTGGAAGGGCGCATCTTGCGCGAGGAGTACTACGGGTACTACGTCCAGCGCATGCTCGACGCGCAGGACCTGAACGAGATCCTGCACCGTCCATCCGGCTTCACCGACGCCGCCTCCTCCGAGGGCAGGCGGTTCCGCTTCATCAGCAGCACGATATCTTTTCCCAGCGGGCAGAAAGTGGTGCTCCATCTCGGCCGCTCGCTGGACGAGCTGAATGACATGAAGCGGGAGTACTGGTTGATCTGGGCCTACTCGGTGCCGCTGGTTTTGATCATCTCGGTCGGCGTCGGGTGGTTCCTTGCCGCTCGCGCGCTCAGGCCGTTCGGCGAGGTGGCGAACATCGCCGAGCAGATCACTTCCCAAAAGCTGAACACCCAGATCGTCAACGTCCGCAGAGAACAGGAAATCCAGCGGCTTGTACAATCCTTCAACGCCATGGTGGCGCGGCTGAGCCGCTCCTTTGAGCAGATGCGCACGTTCAACGCCAATGTCGCGCACGAGCTGCGCACGCCGCTGGCGATCCTGCAGGGGGAGACCGAGGTCGCCCTCCGGTCCTCGAAAATGTCCGAAGAGATCCGGTCCGTCCTGATCAGCAATCTGGAGGAACTCGGGCGCCTCACGCGCATCGTCAACGATATCCTGACCTTGTCGGAAGTCGAGGCCGGATCCCAGATCCTGGAAAAGAAGCCGGTCAACATACGCACCCTGGTGGCGGACCTCTCAGAGCAGATGCAGCTGCTGGCGATGGAGCGCAACATCCGGATCGAAGTTGAGGAGCTTCCGGACGCGATCGTGGAGGCGGATGACCTCTGGATACGCCGGGCCATTCTCAATCTGCTGGACAATGCGATCAAATACAGCAGGGACGGTGGAAGGATCCAGGTATCGATGGTCAGAGATGAGACCAGGGTGCATGTGTCCATCCGCGACGAGGGTATCGGCATCTCCGAACAGGACCAGCCGCACATCTTTGACCCCATGTTTCGTACTGACCCTGCCCGACACCGGGACAGCGGCGGGGCGGGACTCGGCCTGGCCCTTGTGAAATGGGTGATAGAGGCGCACCAGGGGCAAATCCGCGTGAAGAGCCAGACCAATCAGGGCGCCGAGTTTCAGCTCGAGTTCCCCCTGAGCCGGTCCCCGGGGTTCACTCCGGCCTGAATTGCCCGGCGCACCTGTTTGTGTTGGCTTTTGGGCTGCTTTCAAAGTATAATGCAAGTTTTGCCGTGGAGGTTGCGACTGTGTATGCCATCATTCGCAGTGGTGGAAAGCAGTATCGGGTAGCTGAAGGCGACGTTGTACGGCTGGAGAAACTGGAAGCGGAAGCCGGCTCGACGGTCGAGTTCCCTGATGTTTTGCTCGTGAGCACCGACGAGCAGACCTACGTTGGCCGGCCCCAGGTCGAGGGTGCGAGGGTCACCGGCACGGTGGCAGCGGAAGGTCTGGGCAAGAAGGTTCTTGTTTTTAAGTACAGGGCCAAGAAACAGTATCGCCGCATGAGAGGGCATCGACAGGCATATTCCGATGTGCATATCGATCAAATTCGCGTTGCGGGGGAAACAGGGTAGCAGCAGAGGGGATTATGGCACACAAGAAGGGCGTGGGAAGTTCCAGAAACGGTCGGGACAGCCAGTCCCAGCGGCTGGGAGTGAAGCGATTTGCCGGACAGCTGGTGAACGGGGG
>JAFNAG010000474.1 GCA_017860135.1 Acidobacteriota bacterium | reverse complement strand
TCGAAGCCCATGCAGGGCTGGAACGAGAGAACGGATTTTACTCGAACAGGGCGCCTCCACGGGGTGTCGAGGCTGTTTCGGATTTTCGCGGACCACGACCCGATCCATCAGGCAATTTGTAGCTTGTCCCGGAATTTTTGCGTTATGATCGGTGCTGCATTGATATTCCGCGGAGGTGACCGATGTCGTGGACCCGTACGTTGTTGTTGCCCATCCTTCTGGCCGGGCAGGCCGGTACACAGTCTCCGGCTCCAGCCGATCCGGCGGCCCAGGTCGACAAGCTGTTCGAGCGCTGGAACAGGACCAGTTCGCCCGGCTGCGCGCTGGCGGTCATGAAAGACGGCCGCATATTGTACAAGCGCGGATATGGCATGGCGGATCTCGATCATGATGTCGTGATCAATCCGGCCTCGATGTTTCACGTCGCTTCCGTATCCAAGCAGTTCACCGCGGCGTCGATCCTGCTGTTGGCTCAGGAGGGGAAGCTCTCGCTCGACGATGAGGTACGCAAACATATCCCCGAATTGCCCGATTTCGGCGAACGCATCACCATCCGCCATCTCATCCACCACACCAGCGGGCTCCGCGACCAGTGGGATCTGCTCGGACTGGCGGGCTGGCGCTACTCGCTGGATCTGATCACCGACGACGACATCCTCTCCGTGATGTCCCGGCAGAAGGACCTGAATTTCAAGCCGGGGGAAAGGCATCTCTACTGCAACACCGGGTACACCCTGCTGGGCCAGATCGTAAAGCGCGTCAGCGGCCAATCCCTCCGGGCCTTCACCACCACCAGGATCTTCGATCCGCTCGGCATGAAGAACACGCATTTTCGCGATGATCACGCCGAGATCGTCAAAGGCATGGCGTATGGGTATGTGCCTGCCGGCGACGCCTTCAGGCTCAGCAACACGAATTTCGACACCGTTGGGGCCACCAGCCTGCTTACGACCGTGGAAGACCTGGCTCTCTGGGATGAGAATTTCTACAACCCGCGCGTCGGCGGCGCGACCTTGATTAGCCGAATGCTCGAGCGCGGCAAGCTGAACAACGGCGAGACACTCGATTATGCTTCCGGACTCAGGCTGGGCAAATATAAGGGGCTTGCCATTGTGGACCACGGCGGTTCGGATGCCGGCTACCGCAGCGACCTGCTGCGGTTTCCCGATCAGCATTTTTCGGTTGCCTGCCTGTGCAATGTCTCGATCAATCCGAGCGAGCTCGCCCGCCAGGTCGCCGATATCTATCTCGCCGCCGAACTGAAGCCGGAACCGGCCAAACCCGAGGTGCCTGCTGTCAAACTTACCGAAGCCCAGCTGGCCGCCAAGGCAGGGATCTACCATAATCCGGATGGCGACGTCATTCGCAGGATCGTCTTTCAGGGGGGCAGCCTGCGCATGACGCCGGGCATGACCGGCACGGGCATTGCGCTGACGCCCTTGAGCGACAGCCGCTTCCGACCCGCAGGGCAGCAGGTCGAGATCCGCTTCGAGCCGCAAGCCGCCGGCGGCATGCAGCTCATCGACACGCCGGACAGCGGCGCCAAACCCGCCGTCTACGAGCGGGCCGAAGAGTTCAAGCCGGCCCCGGCGCAGCTGGCCGAGTATGCGGGTCAATATCAGAGTGACGAGATCGAGCCCGTGTATCGCGTGACGGTTCAGGACTCCAGGTTGATGCTAGAGCGCCTGAAATCAAGACTATCGCCGCTCCAGCCGGCGATCCGGGACCTGTTCACCAACCCCCTGGGCAACATCCGCTTCACTCGGGATTCCCAGGGAAAGGTGACCGGCTTTATCCTGAATCGCGGGAGAGTGCTGAATTTCCGTTTCAGGAAGACCTGACGGAGCGCGGTCACTCCGCGCGCGCTCCAGTAGATCCCGGCTCCAAGTAGGTCCCCGGCTGCCAGACGGGTGTGCCTACCAAAAAATTCATCTGGAGGTCCCTGACCATTCGGATCGGGTTCGGAACGCGCAAATCATCAGAAGTGATGAGAGATTCTCCTGCATTGGGAAAAGGCTGGCAGCCTTCCTGTGGACGGCGAAGCACCAGGCGTAATTTTTCAGATGGCGAATTCTTGAGGTTGCCGAATTTCAAGCGGCTTGACGAACATGAGACACTCGCGCCATTGAGGCCAGAAGCGGGAGAGAACGATCCACAAAAACCGATCTGATGTGCGAAGCCGGAGCCGTTTCTGATTGGTTGGTTGCAGGACAACGAGCTGATGGCGGAGAGCCAGGATTTCCACTTGTAGGGGGGTTCGCGTTCGCAGCGTGGATGCAAGCCCGGCGAATCTCGATTTCAACACATTGCGCATGGCTTAGGACGGTGTCAGCGAGGGATTGCAAGATCAATGATTTGAATTGCTACGGAGTTTTTGGCAGGGACAGGAGGTCGAAATAGGAGGATCGTCTCAGCGGATTTTCAGGTAAGATCGATGGCTGGCAGCCGTCCGGGAATTCCGGAATCTCGATGGAATTTGCGTCCATGCTGCCGGTGGAGGCCAAGATGAAACAAAGAAGCTTCGTCGTCCTATTTCTGTTTTTTCTTTGCAGCCGTTTGCTGACGGCGCAGGATGCCGTCCTTTCGCACGGGAAACCTTCGGAAGTCGGCATGGACGAAGCCGTCCTGAAGGCCTGTGTTGAGGTGCTCCATCAGGCCGTGGATCGGGATGCGCTGCGCAGTGCCGTCCTGCTGGTGGCGCGGAACGGAAAAGTGGTTTTCCATGAAGCCGTGGGCTGGAAGGATAAGGCGAAGGGAATTCCCATTGCGAAAGATGCCATGTTTCGAATGGCTTCCAATACCAAGCCGGTCATCGCAACCGGGATCAGCATCCTCACCGAAGAAGGCAAACTCGGATACAGCAGCAACGTGCGAAAATACATCCCCGCCTTTGATAATTACCGTTCGGGCGCCATCACGATCCATCACCTCCTGACTCATACCAGCGGACTCCGCATCGGTCCGATCTTTTTCAGCCCCCTGATCCAAAAATCGCAGCAACATCCGGACGCCCCCAGCCTGCGCCTCGAGGTGGACCGATTCGGTGAAGTGGGCGCCGATGAGCCTGTAGGCAAGACATACGGGTATAGCAACGCAGGCTTCAACACCCTGGGGGCGCTGATCGAGATCGCAGCGAAGAAGCCCCTTGAGGTATTTCTGAAGGAGCGCGTCTATGCGGTGCTGGGCATGGCTGACACGTATCACCATGAAGTTGCCGACAAGCTGGACGGCAAACTGGAGCGCATGTCGGTCGTGTACTACAAAAGGCAGGGTAAATGGACCGAGGGCTGGAAGCCGGGAGATTCCCCCCAGTACCCCTTCGTCCGCGCCTCCGGCGGGATGATCTCGACGGCGATGGACTATGCCGTGTTTTGCCAGATGTTTCTGAACAAGGGCATGTATGGCGGCCAGCGGATATTAAAAGAAGAGACCGTCAAGCTCATGACTTCCCCTCACACTGCCGCTCTATATTCCCTGGAAGAACGCGAGCATCGCAGAGAGTATTACGGTTATGGATGGAGTGTATCCACCGACGGAGTCTTCTCCCACGGCGGCTCCGACGGGACCAATGCATGGATTGACCCGGGCAATAAGCTGATCGTACTCCTGTTCACGCAAAGTCCCGGCGAGGCGTAAATTCCATCCCTGTCGCGGATGAGGTATCGTGCGGGTTTTCGATCGTAGAAGGCCTGAAGCAGTTGGCGAGCAGTCCAGGCGGAAGTCGGATGCTCCGTCACATTGGAGTGCACGATCTTGCGGCGATCATGAGCGAGAATGATCAGAACGAATAAGACGCGGAAGGTGGCCGTGGGGACGGTGAAGAAACCGATCGAAACATGTTCCCCGATGTGGTTGTCCAGAAAGATCTTCCAGTTCTGCGAGGGAGGTTTCCTTCTTTTTGGCATCGAGCGAGAGACGGACCGCTCGGAAATATCGATTCCAGGCTTCCATAGTTCC
>JAFNAG010000161.1 GCA_017860135.1 Acidobacteriota bacterium | reverse complement strand
GACGATGGATCATTGGAATCTCCGGGCGGCGCCTGAGTGTGAGCCATAAGATGGGGACATCGCCTTATTTTGGCTCCACAGCGATCCGGAGACCAACTGACCGACAAAACCGCCCATACGAGTAGAGCGAACTTCCATTTGCGCATCGGCAACGGTCACTGGCTCTCCTTTCACAGGGAGACCTGATGTCCGGTGAGTGGCACTCACGCGCGCCACCACTCGAGCGGCGCCGGGATTGTTGGGGAGAATATCGAGAGCCGGGATTCGCGTCAGGGCGAATGGGATTTGAATATTCGGCGATTGCCTCGCAGGTCCTGAGCGAAGGCGGCACGGTTTGGCCGGGAGAGGATCAAAGATTCTTCCCTATTCCGGGCCAAGCGGCTGAAAACCGGAGCAACGCGATTCCCTGCCTCGTCACCGGATCGCGAATTAACGGCCAGCAACAACTTGACTTTTCCGCCAATTCGTACAAAATCCCTTGCTTAAGATTATTAATAAAATGCCTTCCGATTCCACAGGGAGGAAGGGAGCCAGTTTATGATCGGTTTGAAGGAGTTCGAAGTCTGGTTTGTAACCGGCAGCCAGCATCTCTATGGCCCCGAGACCCTGGGGCAGGTGGGCGCGCATGCGCAGGAGATCGCGGGTGCGCTGGATAAATCCGCGGCAATACCGGTGAGGGTGATCTGCAAACCGGTGATCAAGACACCGGCCGAGGCTGCGGCGTTGCTGCAGGAAGCCAATGCCGCTGCAAATTGCATCGGAGTGATTACCTGGTGTCACACGTTTTCCCCCTCGAAGATGTGGATCAACGGGCTGAAGCAGCTGCGCAAGCCCATCGCCCATCTCCACACGCAGCACAACCGCGACATCCCCTGGCGCTCCATTGACATGGACTTCATGAACCTGAACCAGGCGGCTCACGGGGATCGCGAGCACGGTTTCATCATGAGCCGGATGCGCCTCAACCGGAAAGTCGTCGTCGGCCACTGGCAGGAAGCCGCAGTGCAGCAGCGACTGGGTGCCTGGAGCCGGGCCGCCGCGGCCTGGCACGACTGGCAGGGCGCCAGATTCTGCCGGTTCGGCGACAACATGCGGGAAGTTGCCGTCACCGAGGGGGACAAGGTGGCTGCGCAGATGCAGTTCGGGTTTTCGGTCAACGGCTACGGTGTGGGCGATCTCGTCGAATGCGTCAACGCCGCCGGCGAGAGCGACATCGACCAGCTGATCGGGGAATACGAGTCGAGCTACTATATTGCGCCCAAGCTGCGCAAGAGCGGAGCGCTGCGCGCGGCGCTTCGTGAGTCGGCGCGCATCGAATCGGGGTTGCGGGCGTTTCTGAGCCAGGGGGGATTCAAAGGCTTCACCACCACTTTCGAAGACCTCCACGCCCTGGTGCAGTTACCCGGGATTTCGGTCCAGCGTCTCATGGGAGACGGTTACGGGTTCGGGGCCGAGGGGGATTGGAAGACCTGCGCGCTGGTCCGCGCGATGAAGGTCATGGCCGCGGGCCTGAAGGGCGGCACTTCCTTCATGGAGGACTATACGTATCACATGGATCCGAAGCGCAGCCTTGTCCTGGGCGCCCACATGCTGGAGGTATGCCCCAGCATCGCCAGGGGCAGGCCGTCGTTGGAAGTGCATCCGCTCGGCATCGGCGGCAAGGCCGATCCGGTGCGCCTGGTGTTTGACACGGCTGCCGGCCCGGCGGTGAATGCATCTCTTCTCGACCTCGGCAACCGTTTCCGCCTGCTCGTCAATGAAGTCGATGTGGTAGCACCCAAAGAACCGCTGCCGAAGCTGCCGGTAGCGCGCGCCGTTTGGATCCCGAAACCGGACCTGCGCCTCTCGGCTGCCGCCTGGATTTACGCCGGCGGCGCCCATCACACGAGTTTCAGCCAGGCAGTCACCACGGAAATGATCGAGGACTTCGCAGCCATCGCGGGAATCGAACTGGTGATCATTGATGCGGAGACACAACTGCGCAGGTTCCGCCAGGAGTTGGCCTGGAACGAGGTCTGCTACGGACTGCGCAACGGCTTCGTCGGCTGAGATTCGCGCGGAAGTCCACGTTTGCGCCGCGAAACCGCGCAAACGTGGCCTCTCCCGCTCCGGACACCCCCCCGCGGCAAGCCACCGCCCGCCGGCATTCGCCTTCATGCTCCAATCGAAAGCAATGGGCAAACGAAAGGCAGGCCGGGGCCGCCGGGAAGGGACGCAGCTGCTTTCACCTGCAGCGCATCCGCACCCGCGGCTGCCGGCATGCACCCGGAGTTGACGATTACCGGTGCCAGGGCAGGCGCCTCGCTGTCAATCGCCAGCACCGCCAACGAGTCTCTTTCATCTATGCTGCAGGAATTCCTCGAGTGACAGTCCGGTGTCTTTTGCGATCTGACGAAGCAGGAGGGGAGAGATATCGCGTCCTGGATGAAAAGGAACCGTGGTACACCGGCCGTCAGCGTGCCGAAACTGCTTGTGCGATCCCCGTTGGCGTACCTCGATAAAACCAATATTGCCCAGGATGGCTACAACTTCCTTGGGTTTGAGAACCGGCGCTTTTGCCATGCTCATCCAACCAGCACGCTCTGCGTTCCGATAAATTCGGCATCCAATTCCGGCTCGCCGTCTTCGAGAAGCATTTCGATAACCTCTCGCAGGTTCGCGTTCAGCTCGTCGAGCGAAGCTGCTTGAGAGTGAGCACCCCGAAAACCCGGCACATACCCTACATAGAGTTCCGTGTCAGTATCCCGCTCGATTACAGCTGTGAATCGTCTGATCATATTGTTCCTCTCCATCACCAGCGGCCGGGGCGTGCAACCGCCTGTCTGCATTATAGCCGGTAGCCCTGCCGTCCGGAAGGTAATCGGTAGGCCATAGCACTCGCGTTCGCAATTACAGGGATCTTGCGAAGGCCCGTTCCGGGCCGCGGGATCATTTTCCTCGACTTGCCTGCCTGACCCGTGCTATTTCTCAGCCGGCTCAAAGGGGCGATTTCTGGTTATGATCGCGGCAAAAAATGCATGCTGCAATGCACTGCAGCCTTGAGGCTTCAGAAAAATCGCCGCGACCGGGAATTCCGAGCTCTGCGCAGCCTGCGTGTCGATTGCCCGGCATTTCCGGGAAGGGAGGCGACACATGAGATGGCAAGGAAGACGGAAGAGCGATAACGTCGAGGACCGGCGCGGCTTGGGCGGCCGCGGGCTCGCGGTCGGAGGCGGCCTGGGCGGCCTGGTGATCGTCGTCCTGTACGTCCTGCTCGGCGGCAATCCGTCCGAGATCACGCAAAATCTCCAGGTCGACGGCCCGGTGTCTTCCACGGGAGCCGGGCAGCCGCTGAGTGAGAAGGACAGGATGATGGGCGACTTTGTCGCCGTCGTCCTGGCCGACATCGAGGATGTCTGGCGGGCGCAGTTCCAGAAGATGGGCGAGCAATACCGGGAGCCGCGCCTCGTCCTGTTCACGGGTCAGGTCGAATCGGCCTGCGGGTACACCAGCGCGGCCTCGGGCCCGTTTTACTGCCCCGGAGACTCGAAGGTGTACATTGACCTTTCGTTCTTCGAGGACATGCAACGCGAGCTCGGCGCCCCGGGCGATTTCGCTCTCGCTTACGTCATCGCCCACGAGGTCGGCCACCACATCCAGAACCTGCTCGGCATCAACGACGAGGTGATGGCCCAGCGTGGCCGCCGGAGCGAACGGGATTTCAACCAGCTCATGGTCCGCATGGAGCTGCAGGCCGATTTCCTGGCCGGAGTCTGGGCCCACTATGCCCGGCGGGCGACCGACTTCATCGAGAGGGGCGATATCGAGGAGGGAATCAACGCGGCCGGCGCAGTCGGCGATGACAGGATCATGAGGCGGACGCAGGGCTACGTCGTTCCGGACGCTTTCACTCACGGCACGTCCGAGCAGCGCGTACGCTGGTTCCGGAAGGGTCTGGAAACCGGCGATCTCCGCCAGGGCGACACATTCGCCGCTCCCGTGCTCTGACGGCGTCCCGTTCGGCCTCCCCCATGCCGGGCTCAGTCGCGGCCTCGGCCCAGCCCCTGACGGGGTTGGGGTCAGGTCTGCAATATTTGATTCTTGTCCTGGGGACCAATGCGGATGCTCATCTGCCTGCACCAAACCGGAATCTGAATTTTGCAGACCTGACCCCGGATTTGAAGGATAATGTCTCAACGCAGGATGTTGATCAGGCCAATTGGCCGGTCAAGAGCGTCCCAGTTCGCAGGTTCCAAGCAGCTTGAGGGAGGAGGACGTATGAACGCGAATGGTATCACATCACGCAGGCGCTTTGTGGGCGGGCTGGCTGCGGCTGTTGGCTGCAACAGCCTGTCGCCATTTGGATTTCCGGTTGAGAGTTCCTCTTGGTCGGCGGTAGGCTCCCGGGGCACGGCGGCAGGCCCGGACGCTGAATATGACGGGATGGCGAAGCTCGCCTCGAATGAAAACCCCTATGGCCCGTCCGAAACGGTGCTGAAGGCCATGAACCGGGCGTGGAAGTACTCCAACCGATACCGGTATCCGGACGGCGGCATCGTGGAAGCCATCGCGGCCCATCACGGTGTCACGCCGGAAAATGTCCTGATCGGAGCCGGTTCGGCCGAAATCCTGAAGGCCGCAGATGATGCTTTCCTGCCGGATCACCGCAAGGTTGTGGGTGTCGAGCCCACCTTCGAGACCGTGTACAGGTATGCAACCAACAGCAAGGCCCAGGCCATCGCAATTCCACTCCGGGCAGACTACACGGCAAACATGAAGGAGATTATCCGCGTCACGAAACTGAATGCGCGCGATGTCGGTCTGGTGTACATCTGTAACCCGAACAATCCTACCGGCAACATCGTCCCCAAGGGCGAGATCCGGATGCTGCTGGAGAGCATTCCGGAGGAGATCCCGGTGCTGATCGACGAAGCCTACCATCACTTCGTGGAAAATCCGGATTATGAGTCGTCCCTGAAATATGTCCTTCAAGGCCGCAAGGTGATCGTCACCCGGACTTTTTCAAAAATCGCCGGCCTTGCCGGCATGCGCTTGGGTTACGGCGTGGCTCCCAGGGAAGTGATCGATCAGTTGAGGCCGGTCACCTACGGCAGCAGCATAAACGCGCTGGCAAAACACGGCGGCGTCGCGGCATTGAAGGATGCGGCCTACGAGTCGAAGATCAGGCAGATCACCAGGCAGGTCCGCGAAAAAACCGCAGCGGAATTGAAGTCTATGGGCTATGAGATCATCCCCTCGGATGCCAACTTTTTCATGGTGAACATCAAAAAAGACGCCACTCAGGCCGGGGAAGAGTTCCTCAAACGCGGCATTCTGGTCGGCCGCAAGTTCCCTCCGATGGATCAATGGCTGCGGGTGTCGATCGGCACGCCGGACGAGATGAACCGGTTCATGACGGCATTCAAGGCGATCTTTTCCTGAATGGGACCAGGTCTGTAATATTCAGTTCTGCTCCAGTGAACCTATCCGGACGATCTTCCGCCGGCAGCAGGCCGGAAATCGGGTTTTGCATACCTGACCGCTTTTCATGTGACGCTACCGGGCAGGTTTGAGCAGGCCCAGGAAGTTCTCCATCACCCAAACTTCGTTGGAGGTTGTGCCGGATGTGAATACTATCCGCCGCCCGTCCGGATGAAGCTGGATATTTTTCCCAACCACATCTGAAGAGATCTTTTGGGGATCGCCTCCTTCCGCAGGCACCTGCCATATCTCCCGCTTCGCTTCCTTTGGGCCCGAGATTCTTCCCCCGAAAAGGATGGATTTCCCATCCCGTGCCCATACAGGGAAAACCCATTCCTGGATTTTGCCCGGGAGAAGTTCCCGTGTATCTCCGCCGGCCGCCGGCAGGATCCTGATTACATAAGTCAGGTTTGTCGCCGCATTGGCCGGATCGTAAGCCTGGTCTGCCGGGATATTGAGAGTGCAGAAGGACAGATGCTTCCCGTCCGTCGAGAGTGCCAGGCCGGTGATGTCCGGAGGGGCCGCCTGGCGGTAGATTTCCGTCCCCTGGCCAGTCTCGAGATCGTGCCGGACAATCGTAAGTAGTTTTTTCTCCCATTGAAAATGACCATAAAACACTGCCTTCCCGTCCGGCGAAACCGCGAAGGTTTTGATGATTGATCCTGAACCGCTTTGGACCACGAGATCAAGCTTCCCCGTTTGGGTATCGATTCTGAAAAGGCCCTGGTTTTCTTTGTCCGCCGCAGTGGCAAAAATCGCTCTGCCGTCCGCCGACCAGTGGAGATGCCAGAAGGACTGGATGGCAAGCGGGAGTTCTCGTTCCTCCGTGGCCTTATCGGGACGAAGACACAGAATGCTTTGCGATCCTGACCCGGCGTTGCGCTGCGAAACATAGGCCAGGTATTTGCCGTCCGGAGACCATTCAGGTGATTGGCTGGCGCCAACCACGCGCTGGAAGATCTTCCTCACAGCCTCTACAACAGTTCCTTTGGCCAGATCCAGCGAGCCTTCGTAAACCTCCACGATGCTTACACCCAGGCCATAGTAAAAAGAGCCTTCATCGGCAAATCCCATGGGCGAGATCTGTCCGAGTCCTTGCTTGACCAGGATCGGCTCGCCTTGAGGTTTGCCGCCGGCAACGTGGAGCGCCCAGGCATCTTGCGTTCCGGCCCGATTGCTGGCGAATAGGACAATGTCGGTTCCCGGCACCCAGCCGAGAAGGCGGTCATCAGCGGGGTGCTTTACGAGCGGCATCACTTCCCTGCTATCGATGGAAAGCAGGAAAACATCCCGGGCTTGAGCTTTCTCCTGTTGCGGGAAATCATAGACAACACCCTTCCCATCCGGTGTAAGAACTGCGCTCCATGAGAAGACCGGGTTGGCGGCCGTGCTGAGTGTGTTCAAGGAACCATCGCGAACGGTAATCAGGGACATCTGAGGGGCAGCAGGCGGCGTGCCGGTGAGAGCAAGAATGAAATTGCCATCCTTGGACCAATCCAGCGGCACACCCGGCGCCAGCCTCCGGGGCTCGGAACCATTCATAGCGACGATCCAGATTTCCATGGAGAGATCTTTGCCTACCAGGCAGAAGGCGATGTTTTTCCCATCCGGGGACCACCTCGAGTTGAGGATCTGCATTACAGTCGACCAGTTATCCTTGCGAGTAAACCGGCGTTTTTGCCCGGTCTCAATATCCCAGACAGCCGGATAGACCGAAGCGTCACTCATGGAGAGATATCTTCCGTCCGGAGAGGGCTCCCCCCTGGCATCAACTGCGGCGCCCGACAACAGCCTGCGAACCGCCATATCTGTGCCTGCCGTGCGATCCGGCGCCCCGCCCAGCGCTGCGAGCCTGGCCCGCGCCGCCTGGGCCTGTTCGGTCTGGTCCGCATATTGCCGCACGAGCTGTTCGTACGCGTTGCGCGCCTCCGCCTGGCCCAGCTTCTCATGGCACTGGCCCATCTCGAGCAGGGCCTTGGCCGCCACTGTCCGGCTTGTGCCTGAACGCGCCAGGATTTGCTTATACTGTTCGATGGCGGCCTTCAGATCTCCCTTCACCAACTCCGAGTTTTTGGCCGCCTGAAGCAACGCTTCGCCCTGTTTGTCGCCCTGTCCGGCCGCATGTACGCCGGTCAGCAAGCCGAAAACCAGAACCGCAATTCCAATCCATGACTTGGATTCCGTCCTCATATCTTGTTCCTCCCGATAGCAGGCTGATCCTCCCAGTTCCGGTTGGAATCGGAGAACGGTCTGAATTGTGCACGTTTCCGGTCAATCTTCGAACCGGTAGCCGAGGCCGCGGGCGCTGATCAGGTGCCGGGGCGCGTCCGGCTTGCGCTCGATCTTGCGGCGGAGGTTCATCATATGGTTGTCTACCACGCGGTCAGTCGGATAGTTACCTACTCCCCAGACCGCATCGAGCAGTTGGTCGCGCGTGAACAGATGCCCCTTGCGGCGAATCAGCGTCGCCAGGAGCTTGAATTCAGTCGGCGTCAGGTCCACGTGTTCTCCGGAACGGCGTACCTCGCAGCGGTCGAAATCGACTTCGATGTCGTCAAAAGCGCATATATCCTGAGGTTCGGGCGCGCCGCGGCGCAGCAGCGCCTTGATGCGGGCGCGCAGCTCGAGGGGACTGAAAGGCTTGGTGACATAGTCGTCGGCGCCCAGCTCCAGGCCAAGCACTTTTTCCGCCTCTGCAGTTTTTGCCGTGAGGATCAGAATGGGAGTTTTTAGCCCGGCCCGCCGCAGTTCCCGGCAGACGGCAAATCCATCCTTTCCGGGCAGCATGATGTCGAGCACGATGAGGTCGAATGGCGCCTCGCGCGCCCTCCGGCAGGCGCGGTCTCCGTCCGCAGCCACTTCGACGGCATACCCTTCCAGGTTCAGATCGTACTGAAGTCCCAGTGCGATGTTGGCATCGTCTTCCACGATAAGGATCCTGGTCATGATGGCTCCACAGCCGGCAAGAAAACGGTGAACGTGCTTCCTTTGCCCGGATCGCTGTCCAGCGTGATCTCGCCTCCGTGGTCACATATGATTTGGCGTGCCATGGAGAGTCCGATCCCGGTCCCGCGGACGTGCAGCGCCTCGGCTGCCGCACCGCGGGTGAACTTCCTGAAGATCCCGTCCTGTTCGGCCCGGGGGATGCCGACCCCCTCGTCACGCACCGCAATGCTTATGCGGCCATCCGCCCGGCCGATGTGGATCCGCACTGACGGTTGGTCCCGAGAGTACTTGACTGCATTGTCGAGCAGATTCCAGATGACACAGCCCAGCGCCTCGCGATCGGCGCGCACCGCCGGCAGGGAATCGCATGCGCTCCATTCGATGCGGTGTGCGCGGGCGTTGCCCTCCTCACCGAACTCTGCCACTATCTGCCCGATCAGAACCGCCGGGTCGAGATTCTCGAACCGATAGTCGAGTACGCCGGCCTCCAGCCGGCCGAAGTTAAGAAGCCCTTCGACCAGGCGGCGCAGGCGCTGGCTTTCGCGGGCGAGCACACAATAGAAACGCTGACGATCCTCCTCGCTCGTGACCCGGCCCTTGGCCAGCAGCTCCGTAAACTGGCAGAGCGATGTCAAGGGCGTCCGGAACTCGTGGGAAACCGCAGCGACAAAGTCGGACTGCTGCTGGGCAACCTGGAACTCCCTGGTTACAGCCCTGCCGATGAAGTAGCTGCCGGAAACGACCAGCAGTACCATGAGGCAGAATCCGAAAGCCAGCAGCCGGCGGCGAACAGGCTGGTTATCACCGGTAGCAGGATTCGGCACGGCAGATATCTGTATCGTCCAGGGCAGCCGTGTTGTCGAGGCAAGTCGCACCGACGCCCGGTTGTTTGCAGCCGTCAAATTTCCCCAGGCAGGCTGGCCGTCTGCGTCGGTCAGAGTCAGGCGAGCGCCGTGGTTGACCAATACCGGGTCGACCGCACGCAACCAGGCCGATTCCAGGAAGGCAGCGCCGCCGGCCAGTGCCGCCATGCGATCGCCCGATCTGCGCCATACGAGCAGCAGCGGCCGGCCGGCAAACTGCTGCCCCCTGCGGCCTCCGGAAGTGGTCCCTCCCTGCCTGATGCTTTGCCATTCGCCCCACAGGACCTGGGCAGCCTCGGACAGCGCCAGAGTGTCCCCTGCTGTCAAATCAACAGCGGAAGCGCCCATGCGCTGCCTCGCCTGGCCGGCGTAGTAAGTGTAGGCGGCCTCTCCGATTTTCCAGCGGCCCCGGCCGAGATCGGCATACAAGGCGGAGGCTTCCGCCTGGAGGCGCTGTGCCTCGCCGCGTTCGCCGAGCAGGGAGCACAGTGCGTCGCGCGCCAGAAGCTCGGCCGGCAGCCCGCTGACGGTAGCCTGCCCAAGCCCGCGCAGTTCTCCATAGGCGCGGACTGCTTCTTCCCAGCGTCCGCATTTTCGACAATTCCGCGCGATGCGCGTCAGTGCGGCCGCACGAACCTGCGGGTCCGCGGCGCGAGCCAGGTTGTTGAGAGCTGCGATCGAAGCGACTCTGCTCCGCCTGCATCAATAAGCAGCAGCGCCGAGTCACCCGGAAGGTCGCGGGCGAATCCCGTTGCTTCCCCGGCCAGGCCGCCCCGGCTGATATTTGCCAGGTCCGTCAGATTCCGTTCAAGCTCCGAAAGATCCTTGTGCAGTGCGGCAGTGATCAGGTCGGCTGCAGCATCCAGATGCTCCTGAATCCGCTGTCTTGACAACTCCCGCTCCTGCTGCAACAACTGCCAGCCGAGCCAGCCCAATGCCGCGGTCAGTACCGAGGTGATCGACAGAAACAGCCAAAGCAGATGACGGGGCGGACGGATCCGTTTCTTGGGCGACATAACGGGTGAGCTCAGAGGGAGTATACAGCAGCTTGCGTCAGGGACGCATCGGCATTCGGTCTGCATTGCGTCTGGACAGGTTTGACAGGAATTTAAATTTTACAGACCTGATCCCGATTCCGCCTTTTTGCGGCATAATGGGCTCTCCATGAAAGGGGTGTCTCATGCGGCAGTTTGTATCGATCCTGGCGGCATTGGCCATTTCAGGAGTTTCCTTCGTCGGCAACGCCCAAAACGCACCGGCCGGGCGGGATTATCCGGTCCAGGCGGTTCCTTTTGCCGACGTCGACATCACAGACCAGTTCTGGGCGCCGAAACAGGAGGTCAACCGGACTGTATCCATCCAGCACTGCATCCAGCAGGCCGAACAGCGCGGCAGGAATACGATTGGCGGAGGCATCCTCGAAGGCGCGGGGTACATGATCGCCGGGCGGCGCGATCCGGCATTCGAGGAATACATAAAAAAGAGAGTGGATGCCACCGTGGCAAGTATGGCCGGCGGGCGCGGCGGCGGGCCATCCCCGGAAGCCGCTGTCGCATATTATGAGGCGACGAAAGACAGGCGCCTGCTCGATCTCGCCCTCAAGGCCGCCGATGCGGCGGACGCCGTCTATGGACCCGGCAAGAAGGGGTACATCTCGGGCCACGAAGGCCAGAAGATCGGCCTCATCCGCCTCTTCAGGTTCACAGGGGAAGAGAAGTACTGGCAGCTCGCCAAATATTTCCTCGATATCCGCGGCCAGGCCGAGTACCGGCAGCAGGCGTCCGTCGAATACCCCGGAGAGCTCGAGTACAACCAGAACCACAAGCCCGTGGTCGAGCAGAGCGAGGCGCTCGGGCACTGTGTCCGGGCGACGTATCTCTATATCCCTCTCACCGACATCGCAGCCTTGACGGGGCAGCCCGAGTACACCAAGGCCGATGCTGCAATCTGGCAGGACGTGGTTGCCAGGAAAATGTACGTGACCGGCGGCATCGGTTCCATCCGCCAGCAGGAGAAGTTCGGCGCGCCCTATGAACTCCCGAACGTGAGCGCCTGGCATGAAACCTGCGCCTCATACGGGAACGTGGTCTGGAACCACCGGCTGTTCCTGCTGCACAAGGACGCAAAGTACGTCGACACGATGGAGCGCGTGCTCTACAACGGATTCCTGGCAGGAGTCTCCCTGAAGGGGGACCGGTTTTTCTACCAGAACGTGCTGATGTCCTTCGGCAACTATGAGCGCTTCGACTGGATCAACGTGCCGTGCTGCCCGCCCAACGTCGTGCGCCTGATGGCTTCCATCGGCAGCTACATCTATGCCAGGACCGGAAACGAGATCTACGTCAACCTGTTCGTCGGATCCAGAGCCGCCGTCAAGCTTGCGGACAACAACGTCAGAATCACACAGGAGACACGCTATCCCTGGGACGGGAAGGTGAAAGTGTCGGTCACCCCCGAGCGCGCGGGGAGATTCGCCATGATGGTGCGGATTCCGGGATGGGCGCAAAACGCGCCTGTGCCGGGCGATCTGTACAGGTACATCGATGCATCCGGCGAAAAACCGACGCTGAGCGTCAACGGCACACCGGCGCCGTTGAAGCTCGAGAACGGCTACGTGCGTCTGGAGAGAACCTGGAATGCGGGGGATACCATCGAACTCACCCTGCCGATGCCCGTGCGCAAGATTGCGGCACATGACCGGGTCCGGGACAACAGGGGACGTCTTGCCCTGGAGCGCGGCCCGCTGGTCTACTGCTTGGAGTGGCCGGATAACGGCGGCGGCGCCTTGCATGTTATCGTTCCGGACAAGGCCGCATTGAAGGGGGAGTACCGGCCGTCTCTGCTGAACGGAGTCGAGGTCATCACCGGCCAGGCGCAGGCGCTCGTCCGCGCTCAGGACGGCGTGTCGGTCAGAACCACCGCGCACAGCCTCGTGGCGATCCCGTATTACGCCTGGGCCAACCGCGGGATGGGCGAGATGACCGTCTGGATCGCGCGGGATTCTGGAACGGCTCGTATCAAGCCTGTCCTGCCCGATCCGGTCGTGCGGGTGGATTCGTTTGCCGGAATCGAGAAGGCCTGGACGGGCTACGGAGACCAGAACGATGACCTCTGCGCAGTTTACGACGGGGCGGATCCGCTGCACTCGGCGGACGAGTCGCATCTCTATTTCCGGATGCGCCCTCCGGAAGGCAAGCCGGCGTGGATCGAGTACATGTTCAAGGCACCCGTGCGGATCTCTTCTTCGAGTGTGTACTTTGCGGACGACCGGCGCTTCTGCAGGCTGCCGGCTTCCTGGCGCATCGTTTACAAAGACGGGGATGAGTGGAAACCGGTGGCAAACAAAACGCCCTATACCGTCGACAGGGACAGGTTCAATGAGATCGCCTTCCAACCGGTGACGACGACCGCCGTCCGCATCGAGGTCGAACCCCAGAGCATCCTCTACAAAGGCGGGGCCGCGGGACCCCCGGCCGCGATGCGGATCAGCAAGGACACGATCTGGCGCGAATTCGGCCTCATCGAGTGGCGCGTGAAATA
>JAFNAG010000473.1 GCA_017860135.1 Acidobacteriota bacterium | reverse complement strand
CGTGCCTCCGGTATGACTGAGAAGGTTGGCGATTGTGACTTTCTTCTTCGCCGTGAATTCATTGTCCGGCAGTTGCCACGACTTGAGGTACGTATTGACGTTCTCATCGAGCGATAGCTTTTCCTCCATCACTCTCTTCATGATCACTGTGGCGTTGAGCGTCTTGCTGATCGATGCCGCCTGGAACACCGTTTCCGTTGTGACGGGTTCTCCGGTTGCAGCATCTTTCACGCCGTACGCCCTCGCCCATTCAACAGCGTGATTGTTGATAACGGCAATACTCACACCGGGAACCCTGTAATGCTTCATTCGCTTCTGCAACGTCCAGCCACCTTCTCCCTTTAGAAGCACAGGCGGAAGAAGGCCCTCTTCTACACGCCTGATGCGCGACTCGATCTTCTGTTGCGCAAACGATGTCGTTAGGAAGAGAAGAACAGAGGCGAGCGTCAGAAGTGTTCTTGGCATGGCGCGCTCCAGGGACGGAGGTGAAGCAAACGTGAATTCGCCCCAATTATAGTCCGCCGATGGGACCCTGGGCAGCTAAATCCGCGCCACTTGACGGGACATCGGGCGCTCGCAAACTGGCACGCGGGCCAGAAACGGCGTTCACGGAGATTGGCGCGGCAAGACCGGTACTATCGGTGTTAGGGAATGGAAGGCGACTTGGTGGGAGTCAGGGCAGATGTCACCCTTCCGACGGCCTGCAATACTGCGTTGACGACGCGGGCCTCATCTCGCGATTCTCGCTCGTACCATCTCTTCCGGAACAACTGCGCGAGAGACGACATCACCAACGCCAGCCCAAGGCCATATTCGAACGTCAGGTTGGAGGTCGCAGTTCATTTCGATGGCTCCGAGGGTCTTCGCTCATTCGCGGACCAGCGCGCCCAGCTCGTTAGCATGATCCGCTCAACGCCCAGCACGGGGTGCTACGGAATGCCGTGCCCGCAGCGCCGGCTTTGTTGAGATCTTGATTCCGGCCGGGCAGTGCGGAGGCGAAGCCGCTGCCGCGCGTTACGGCCGCACGGCGTCCACGAGCGCTTCGAGCAGCGGCGATCCCACTTCGTAATCAACATAGTCTTGATTAAAAAGAACCGCTACGCTGACCCTTTCCTTCGGGGCGTAAAGCATGATTGCGGTATATCCGATCATGTTTCCGCCGTGCCCCCAGTACTCCCGACCGGAAATCAATGCGCGCAAGGCGCCCAGCCCATACCCGACGATGGGCGTTGGCGGGACGGATGCGTCCCGAAACGCCAGCATCTGGCTAAGCGAAGCGGCGCTCAAGACCTTTCCCTCGAACAGCGCGCACGCCCACCTCGCGACGTCGGTGGCGGTGGAGACCATGCCGCCGGCGCCCCAGGTGGCCGTGGTTTGGGACGTCCTGCCGATGCCGGAGATGTCGTCATACCGTCCGTCGCCGTTCATGTCGAACCACCCGTGGGCGATGGTCCCCGGAACAGCCTCTTCCGCCTCCAGGAAGGTGTTAGTGAGCCCGAGAGGATCGAGAAGCCGGCGGCGAAGCGCCGTCGACAGCGAGCACCCCGCCGCCTTCTGCGCGATCATTCCCAGCAGGGTGTAATTGGTATTCGAGTAGTTCCAGGATGCGCCGGGCGGGAAGTCAGCCGGACCGATGTAGCTCAGCACCTCTTCGGGGAGCCATCTCCGGCTGGGATTGCGGAAAACCGCGTCCCAATAACTCTGGTTGGCAGTGAAATTGTAGATGCCGCTGGTATGGCCCAGGAGCTGGCGAACCGTCACCCGGCTGTCGACGTTGGCAAAATTCGGGAGCCATCGACTCAGCGGGTCCTCCAGACTCAGTGCACCTTCCTCGGAGAGCTTCAGGATCAGAGCGGCCACAAAGTTCTTTGCGGCGCTGCCGATGTCGAAGTACATCTCGGACGCGATGGGAGCGCCGGGAAATGAGTTTCCGCTGACGCCCCTCCAAACCAGTTGCCCGTGCACGACGAGGACCGCAGATACGCCCACGATGTTGTGCTCGTTTATGATCTGATCCAGCGCACGCTGCAGGTTTTCCGCGGAAATGTGCCGCGTATGCGGGACCGCCGCATCGGCCAGGACCGGAAAATTGGAGTACTGGATTCCGCCCTGTACGCCCGATCCCCATGCCACTGTCAGAGCTTCCAGGTAGACCGGCTTGTCGACTGAAACCGTCACATATCCGGCAAAGTTCGCCGGCAGGTCCTGACCAAAAAGCTGGTAGATGAAAACTGCGAGAGGCCCGGTTGCAGTGCCTTTCCGGGTCCATTGCCCGATCCCGGACTCAGGGAAGAAGTCAACGGTCCAGCCATAAGGGCCGGGCTCGCCCGGTGCCACTGCGAAGGCGGTGGAATTTCCGCTTTCTGCGGTGCCCTCCTTCCGAACCGCAAAACCCCAGCGCTGCGAAGGACGACTACTCGCCGTGAAGCCGATCTGGTCCACAATGACATACCGGTTGTCAGCTAGGACCTTCCCCACCTCGACGTCGGCTGTCAGGACCACGTCCTGACCGGCCGCGCAGGCTCCGTCCTGACGCCAGATGCCGAATCCCGTGTAACCGCCTGCGTCGATTTTTCTCAGCTTTCCGGAAAGTCCCTCGCCGGCCGATAGGGAGACAGACAGGATGCCGTCGCTTATCCTGATGCCATTGAACTCGAATACACCCCGGGCCGGATCGAAATCCCCTTCGAGAAGCTGGAATCTCCCGTCGCACTGCTTATTCGACAGATTCTTGAAGCTCAACTTTGAGGTGTAGACAACCCCGTCGATCCCGCCGGCCACCAGACGCGGGATGACATATGCCTCCTGGGAAACAGCAGCGGCAGGCATGGCCAGGAATGAAAGGATGAGACTCACAGGTAATGCTTGTGTAATCCATTTGCGGTTCATTTCTATCCTCCTGATTCTATTGATATTCCGTTGGGTGACTGCTGTCCCAAGCGCAGCCGAGAATGCCGGATCGCATCGCAACAGCTATCCCCGTGGCCGTCGTCGGACGTCCTTGCTCGCCCCGCCGATCTCTCTTCATCGATCTGCTCCCCGCTTACTACGCGGGAAATCAGGCCAAAACACGCCAACAGACTCATGACAGGCGCGCTACATCAAGACCGGGCGACTTTCCGGGTGACGGGCTAACCCAAGCAACGGGCATCTTGGCGACAGACACCCTCCTGCGGCGGTGCGCAGGTAGCGGGGAGTCGGAGGTGGCAAGGCTGCCTACCTGCCAGTACTGGCGTCCTGGTTTTTCCTTCCCTTGCGAACCCTGGAGGCAGCCGAAGATCGAGAGTACAATGGGGTGCAGATCTCTTCGACATAACCATGATGGGCCACGGGATAGCTCCGAACAGCGTCGTGCCGGCCGGTCCCGATCAGGGACCGCGGGACGCTCCTCCACTTGGCCCAGGTCACGCACCGCCCCCCGCAGTGGGGCCGACTGCCCGCCTATGCGGCACTCCAATAGCAGTGCGGGCGGGGCTCAGACGACTTTCGAATGAAGTGTTGGAGATTTCGCCGCGAACCCTCGATTGCAGGTGGGCCATGGCACCCGCTTGGTCGGGCAGGGGATTCTCGAAGGGGAGCGCCGCATGATCCCCGAGCGTTGGGCACTGATCAAGGAGATTTTCCATTCCGCGCTCGAGCTGGCTGAAAGCCAGCGTGAGAAATACCTCACAGACGCCTGCGGCCCGGACGCTGATCTTCGTCGGGAAGTGGAGGACCTGCTCCGAGAGCGAGCCAGCGGGAATGCCCTGACCAGCCCGGTACGCGCCGTTGACCTTTCCGGCCGAACCGTCACGCATTTCCGAGTCGTGGAGAAGGTCGGGCAGGGCGGAATGGGAGTGGTGTA
>JAFNAG010000472.1 GCA_017860135.1 Acidobacteriota bacterium | reverse complement strand
AGTCAGGTACCACCCGCATAGCGGGTGGCCTGAGGAAGCCCCCCAGAGGGGGGCATAGTTGATGCCATTTGACGATTGAGTCATTGGCCTCAGCTTGGGGCTTTTCCACTCGCCTTTGTCATAAACGGTGCCCAACATGCACAATGCGCAATTCTTGAATTCCTGCCTTTTTTATCGCATGCTCTCTCCATCTTGCATTGGCTCTCCTTCGCTCAAGGGATTCTTCTCAAGAAGGAGAGCCTCGTTTAGAATCTCACGCCGGGACTGCAGAGCATTTTCGTGTCTCACCGCCAGAGGCGGTGGTTTACGCAAACGGAATTAATATTCGAAGCCGGGATTCGCTCGCTATCGGAATCGGGATCGCAATCGCACTCCCATTCGACTCTGATCCCAGTCGCGATCCGATGCATGGGCTCACCAGTTTGCCGGCGCCCCTGCACAAACAAACACCGGCTCCTTCCGGTTCCTGGCACGAAACCCGGATTTCTACAGCCTTGACTTACCGGTTGCCGATGGCCCTACCCGGCATCCGAGTCGTTCCCTCCCGACTCCCTCTCGACGCCGCCATTCCATCCCTTTTCTCTGTAGTAGTCTTCTACAAGTTTACCGATATCAATCACCGTACCTTGTGCCGGGCCGTCGGGAATGGGTATCCCGATAAAGCGCGCGGGAAGAGTATCGTCCTCGGGACGGAGTCCTTCGCGGAGGTTGAATTGCCTTTCGACCTGGCTGACGTGTTCGCAGGCCTGCATCAGCTCCTCCGCGGTCACTTCCCTGCCCCACAGTCCGGAATACGCGACGGCCGCGAGGTCAAAATCCATCGCGTCCATGCAGCAGGAGATGTTCTTGCATACCGTCATGCTGTCGGACAGGAGTCCCAGGAGCTCGGCATATCTCACCAGGGCGCCCTTTCCCTTATCCTCAAGGCGGTGGGCCGCTTCCCGGTATCCGACGCGCCGGAAAGCGAGGTCCTCGTCCCCGGTCAGCTCGATCATCGGCTCGCCGCGGTAATGATCCCCGCCCCGGGAGTTGACGGCGTTCATGAGGCCATAGCCTTTGATCCCGCGCGGATCGGCCGAAAACAGCTCGAGCCCTTTGACTTCCGCCGTGAGTTGCCGGGCGGCGCCGCCGAATGTGCCGGCGGCGCGCCTGGTTCCCTCGGCAAGCAGATCGCCGATCCCCTCGCGCCGCGCGATGAGTCCGGGGAGCCGCAGCAGCGCCTCTCGCGATCCCCAGGAGAGATCGATGCCATCCACATCCGCATCCGTGATCAGGCCTTCATGGCGGCACTCCATGAGCCAGGCGATGACTTCGCCGGTGCTGATGCAGTCCAGCCCGAGCCGGTTTACCGCGTTGGAGACGCCGACCGCAAGTTCCAGGTCCGGATTGCCGCATTTAACTGTGAAGGCTGCCTGAGCTTCATACTCCGGGCCTTCCCCCTCGCTGTAAGACGTGTAGTTATAGCGCGAGCAGAAGACGTTGCAGTTGTAACAGGACTTCGACTTGACCACATGGTCTCTGCGCAACGCCTCCGCGTTGACCTTGTGGAGGTCTTCGAAGACGGCGCTGCGGTAGTGGTAGGCGGGCAACACTCCCAGGTTTGCCAGCGAATCCATGATGCGGGTGGTGCCGTAGCGGCGCCGCGGCTCAAACTCGCGGTGCCCTTCGATGGCTGCCTTGAACTGCGCACACGCCTTGCGGAACCGTTCCGGGTCGGCCGGCCTGACCGGTCTGCTTCCCCGGACGGCAACGGCTTTGAGCTTCTTCGAACCCATCACCGCACCCATGCCCGTGCGGCCGGCCGCGCGGGCCAGGTTGCAGGAAATGATGGCGTAGCGGACAAGATTCTCTCCCGCAGGACCGATGGCTGCGACCTGCAGGTCGGGATCGCGCAGGTCCGCCCGCAGCCGCAGTGTTGTCTCGGTGATATCCATCCCGGCCAGGTGGGAGGCATCGCGGATTTCGACGCGGCCGTCGTCGATCCACAGGTAAACCCAGCTGTCGGAGGCGCCCGTGAAGACGATCTGGTCGTGGCCGGCCCAGCGCAGTTCCGGGGCGAAGAAGCCGCGGGCGCCGGAGTCGCCCAGGAATCCGGTCAACGGGCTCCTTGCGCTGGCGATGAAGCGGCAGGTGGCGATCAACTCGCTCCCGGTGAGCGGGCCCGCCGAGAGGCAGAGAATGTTGTCCGGCCCGAGCGGGTTCGTCCCGGGTCTCAGCTCCTCGAACAGGGTAAGGCTGTTCCAGGTCCTGCCGCCAATCCCCTTCTCCGGCGCCAGAGCGCGGTTGATGCGCCGGTTGGTGAGATCAACGCGGAGACTGTTTCCCCGGCACAGGTTCATGAGTCCACCCTCGCTCCTTCCTGCCAGCTCGCACGGAGTGGTTCCCCCTGCGCGCGGACATAGCGGGCACGCTTTTCGCCGGGCGACCCGACGAAGTTCTGAAACGCCCTGAGCGAAATGTCCCTCGCACCTTCCCTACAGGATAGCGCCCGCGTGGGGCAAACGGCCACACACATCGGTTCTCCGCCGCACAGGTCACAGATCAGCGGTCGGTCGTCGCAAAACCCGACGGCTCCGATCGGGCATGCGTCCTCACAGACCCGGCAGGCGTCGCAAAGCCGGGCGTCGAGCAGGATTTCACCTCTGGCGCCGGCCGACAAGGCCTCTTTTGGACACTCGAGACAAGGCTGTTCGCAGCAACCCACGCAGGCGACCGCCATGTCGAGGCCGATTTCCTCCAGTTTCGAAACCCGTATGCGCGACAGGGCGGGAGATACCGATGCAGAGTGGAAAACGCTGCACGCCACCTCGCACATCCGGCAGCCCACACAAAGTCGGATATTGCATTCGATCATGACTTTTTCATTCCACCGGCTCGATGCGCAGGATCACGTTGCCGGCAGGGTCGGGGCAAACTACGCGGAAATCCTCCCGCAGCCAATCGCCCTCCTTAAGCGCCCGCTGCTTGGCCGGCAGCAACGGAATCGCCGCCTGCAGGGCGTACAGGCAGATATGGCGGCCAGGCGGAATATAGAGCCGCCCGCTGCACAGGAAAAAACAATCACCAGGCCTCATGCGCGAAGTGCAGTGACCGTCCACCGATTCAACTTCGATGCGCAAGTTCTTCAGGTCGCCTTCCACGGGAGATTGGTCCGGTACGCATGGGCCCTCGGGTGCCGCCGGGCGGCCTTCGTTTGCGCTCCCGGCTTCCTTCCGGACCCCGCCCGTCCGCTCGATTTTGAATATCACCCGGCCGTTCGGGTCGGGGCACTGAACGTGATGCACGCGCCACATCCAGTCTTCGTCCGGCGCCTCGGAAATCTCCCTTTCTTTCACAGTAATAAGAGGCATCAGGCTCTGGAGCGCCCAGAGGCAGATGAAGCCTCCGTCCGGAATCCGGATGTCGCCGTCACTCACAATGAAGGAGTTGCCCGGCTTCATCGGCGGATGAGCCGTGCATTCTCCCAATACCTTCTTTACCGTGATGGTTAGTTCGTACACCGACCCGCTCCCGAGCGCATTCCAGCACAGCTAAGGTAATGGATTTGCCGGCAAAAGCAAGCACCTTTTGCCATTTCGAGGGACCGGGCAGTGAGGCAGGGGGATCATGCGAATGTGAGATCTGAGCGTTCCTGATTTAAAGCGCGCGGGCTGGAGAGGGTGTCCAACGGTTGACAAGCGGCAGGCTGAGGCCCGAAGCGCCGGCAGGAAATAGCCCCGCGCGCCAGCGCGGGGTTAGCGCACAACCGGAAGGGAGGCCCGAAGGTGCGGAACAACTATAAGGGCCGGCACACCCCATATATCTCCGGGAATTTAGTGCCGCGCCTTCGGCGCTCAACCACGCTCCA
>JAFNAG010000160.1 GCA_017860135.1 Acidobacteriota bacterium | reverse complement strand
CAATGGACGCGAAATCCCCGGCCCCTTAGAAATCCGCCTTCAGTACAATCCACTTTCTTATCAATTCGCCACACACACCATCTGTGCGAGCACGAAGGCAGCCGGGCCGTGGTCACCTCGAAATGGAGACTGGCGGATCGCGGCGCGAAGTGCAGCTGGGAGCTTGATGACATGGAAGGCGACCACACCGAATTGAACGATATCGCTGCCCGGAATTCCGACCAGGTTTCCTGTATTGCTGCAGTGTGCTGCAGTGTGGGACGCCCGGGCGCCCCAAAGGCTCCTGGCAATCAGGCCGCGCCGGGCACCGGTGATTTCGGCAACAGGCGCAATTCGGACGCTGCACCTGCAAAGTTATGGTGCCTGTCACGGAAATCAAGTTTCCACTTGTCGCCCGGCTTGAAAGGCCTTATAGATCGTCATCATCAGGAGACGTCATATGAAATCTTTTGTGAAAGGGCAGTTGGCGGTTTTGCTTTTGTTGGTTGCCTCCGCGTACCCCCAAGCCGGTTCGTCCAGCGCGGGAATGCGCACGGTCGCGAAGATCCGCGAGGAAGGGTTTCAGAGGTCGCAAGTCATGGATATGGCCGGCTACATGGTTGATGTCCTGGGCGCGCGGTTGACACTCTCCGAACACATGAAGCGAGCCCAGGTCTGGGCCAAAGACAAGATGGAGAAAATCGGGTTGGTCAACACGGTCGTCGAACCTTTCATGGATTATGGCGCGTCCTGGGACAATGAATATGTCTCGCTCCACATGCTGGAGCCGGACTACCAACCCATGGTCGGGTATCCGCTGGCCTACACGCCGGGCACGAACGGCAAGCTGACTCTCTCCGCCGTCATCGCCGACATCCAGTCGAAAAGCGACCTGGGAAAGTACCAAGGCAAATTGAAGGGCATGGCTGTCCTAGCGACTCCGCCCGCCTTGATCGACCCCAATGCACTCGCCCAGGCGACTCCGCGCCGCACGGCAGAAGAACTCAAGCAACTGGAAGAGATGATCACGCCCACGCCACAGCGGCCGGCCGCTCCGGCTGCGCCCCGCAATCCCGATCTGCTCCGCCCGGAGGAGAAGGTCGATTTCTACAAGGCGGAAGGCGCCGTCGCGGTTTTGCAGTGTGAGGGGGGCAAGCTCGGCGCGGTCCGCGGCTTCGGCCGCCCCGGCACCAACACCGACCGATGGTCGCGTGAAAAGGACCTCGCGTCCCTTCCCATGGTCGCGATCACGCCGGAGCACTACAATCGGATGTACCGGATTCTGAAACGAAACATTCCGGTCAAGGTTGAGATCGAGATCCGCAACCGCATTGGAGAGCAGGTCGAGAAGGCCGCCAACGTCCTGGGCGAAATTCCCGGAGGTGACCTGAAGGACGAGGTCGTCATGATCGGAGCCCACTTTGACACGTGGCATGCGAGCCCCAATGCGAGCGACGATACGGCGGGATGCGCGGTTGCGCTCGAAGCCGCCCGCATCCTCAAGGCAATCGGCGTTGCACCCCGGCGCACGATCCGCGTCGCCCTCTGGGGCGGGGAAGAGCAGGGGCTGCACGGCTCACGGGAATATGTCCTCAAGCACTTCGGCAATCCCAAGGACCCGAAAGCCGGCGCCAAACCGGAGCATGAAAAGTTTTCGGTTTACTTCAACCAGGATTATGGCGCGGGGGCGTTTCGCGGGATCAACCTCCAGGGGAATGAGTTTGTCCGGGGGATCTTTGCGGCCTGGATGGAGCCGCTACGCGATCTCGGATTCACCGCGATCTCGATCCAGAGCGTGGGAAGCACGGACCACGTATCGTTCAACGATGCCGGCCTGCCCGGCTTCCAATTCATCCAGGATCGGATCCCGGGGACGGCCGGCCACACCAACCTCGATTTTCTGGACACGCTGCAGGCCGAGGACCTGATGAAAAATGCCGTCATTATGGCCGTCTTCGCCTATCACGCGGCGATGAGCGATGAACGCGTGCCGCGCAAGACGAATCGATGATTGCCTCTGCACCGCAAGCGCAGGAAGGGAACGCCATGAAACGACCGGTTTGGATTTCGGGACTGATTTTTTGCCTGACAGTCTCACTGTCCGCAGCCTTTGCCGCGGGCCCGTTCAACAAGAAAGAATACGCGACCCGACGGAACCGTCTCATGGAGAAGATCCCCGATGGGGCTGCCATTTTCCTGGGCGCGCCCACGCCGGCCAGCGACTACGAGTTTCGCCAAGGCCACGACTTTTATTATTTCTCAGGTGTGGAGATTCCCGATGCCTTTCTGGTGGTCGACGGGGTGCGGAAGGAAAGCATTCTGTTCTTCACCATGGACGAGAAGACGGCGGACGGCGAGAACATCCCCCTGGACCTGATCCGGAAGCCAGCCGAATACACGGGGATCGAGAGAGTCCTGCCGGTGGAGCAGTTCAACTCGTATCTCACCGGACTCAGCCAGCGGAGCCGCACCCTGTACACCATGTTCAAACCGGAAGAGCTCGGCCGCGAAAACAGCAACGAGAAGTTCAACGCCCTGCAAAAATCCATGACCCTGAACATGTGGGATGGCCGCCTCACGCGGGAGCTCCAGTTCGTGAAGCAGCTGCGCGACAAATTCCCCCAGATGGATGTCCGCGATTGTTCGGCGACGGTCTGGAACCTGCGCAAGATCAAGTCGCCGGCCGAACTCGAAATCCTGCGCCGGGCCGCCCGGATCGGCGTCCAGGCGCACAATGCCCTTATCCAGTCGACGAAACCGGAAGTGGCGGAAAAAGCTCTGGCCGCCGTCTTCGAGTTCGTCTGCAAGAAAGAAGGCGCCCAAGACCTGGCTTACGACACCATCATCATGTCGGGGAAGAATCATGCCTACGGGCACTACCACAAATATGACCGGGTGCTGAAGGACGGGAATTTTCTAATCCTGGACGCGGGGCCCGACCTCGAGAATTATCACGTGGATATCTCGACGTCCTTCCCGGCCTCCGGCAAGTTTTCACCACGGCAGAAAGAGCTCTACGAAGCGGCCCTGGCTGTTCATGATGTCTGCGCAGCGAACTACCGGCCCGGCGTGACCTTGAAGCAGGTCGGGGAGAGGGTTGACGCGCTCCTCAGGGAAAAAGGCCTGGAGCGATTTGCCCAGGATTTCCGCGGCATCGTCCGCCTGGGTGGCTACAACCACTCCATCGGTCTGGCGACGCACGATGTCACGGGAACATTTGCCGGGCCGGACGAGGTCCTCGTCCCGGGATTCGTCTTTGCCTGCGACATCCAGCTGTTCCGTCTCAAGGAGGAAATCGGCATCCGCATCGAAGATACGATCGCCATCACCGAAACGGGACATGAAAACCTGTCCCGGGGGGTGCCACGAACGGTTGCCGAGATCGAGGCTCTGATGAAGAAGGACGGAATTCTGCAGATCCTCAAAGAAAAGCTATTTTGACGAGAATGCATTCCTGGGGAGGTTCGTATGCGCAAACACATCCGCGCCCTGATCCTGGTCCTGACATGCGCCGTGTTCGTGACTGCCCAGCAGATCGATTGGTCCAAGAAGGCCCTGCAATCAGAGCGCAGCCGCACTTATGACGCTCTCCACTATCGGATCGCCATCCGGCTCGATCTCGACCAGAAGTCCTTTGAAGGAGATACAACCATTTCCTTGACTTCGCTCCGGGATGGGCTCGAGACCTGCGTTCTCGATGCGGAGGAATTCAAGGTCACCAAGGTAGTAAGCGATTATGGCGACCCCCTGCAATTCGAACAGACGGACAAGGAGCTGAAGGTGCGGATGCCGCGCCCGCTCAAGCTCGGGGAAACCCGCTCGTTTACCTGCACCTACCAGGGCAAAGATCCAAAGATCGGTCTCCGGTTCATGGCCGAGAGCGCCAACAATCCCAAGCTCGTGTTTTCCGATTCTTTCCCCGATCACGTCCATCATTGGTTTCCCTGCTACGACTACCCGAACGACAAAGTCACCAACGAGATCATTGCCACGGTTAAGTCCCATCTCAAGGTGGCCGCGAACGGCCTGCTGGTGAGTGTCTCTGAAGACGCGCAGGCCGGGACCGTCACCTATCACTGGTCTCAGGAACTCCCGCACTCGACGTATCTCATCTTCCTGGCGGCCGCGCCCTATGTCGTGGTCCAGGACTCATACAAGGCCCTTCCGGTTAATTACTGGGTCTATCCTCAGGATGAGAAAAAGGCCATCCCCACTTACGGCAAGACCCCGAAGATGATCGAATTTTTTGACAGAATCTTTGGCTACGAATATCCCTGGCAGAAATACGACCAGGTTTCGGTCCCGTCGGGCGGTGGCGCCGAGAGCACATCCGCGACGGCCATGACTCACTCGATCATGGTCGATGAGAAGAATGAGAAAGATTTCTCCGCCATCGGCATCGTTTCCCACGAACTGGCCCACCAGTGGTGGGGGGACCTGATCACCTTGCGCAGCTGGGCGCACACCTGGATGAACGAAAGTTTCGGGACCTATTCCGATTATCTCTATCACCGGTATGAGCGCGGCGACGATGAAGGAGCGGTCAATCTCCAGGACAAGTTGAATAGTTATCTGCGCGAGGCGAAGACACGGTACATCCGGCCGATTGTCACCGACCGCTACGATGCGCCCGGGGAGATGTTTGACCGCCACACGTATCCCAAAGGCGCTCTGGTCCTGCACATGCTGCGCAACCTGGTCGGCGACGAATCGTTCTACAAAATCCTCAGCCATTTCCTGCATCGTTATGCTTTTGACTCCGTCGACACCAACGATTTCATCCGTTCGGTGAAAACCGTCACCGGACAAAACCTCGACTGGTTCTTCGACCAGTGGCTTTACAAGCCGGGACATCCCGTCTTCAATGTCCGGAGCGAGTGGGACGACGCGCGAAAAGTCGCGATCGTCAAGGTTGCGCAGGTCCAGGATTTCCACCGTGGCATTCCCGTTTTCCGAGTTCCCGTCACCATAGCCGTCACCACGCCCAGGGGGAAGACCGCCAGGGCTGTTTGGATTCGTGAGAAGGAGGAGGCTTGCGAATTCGCGGCGGAAGCCAAGCCACTGCTCATCCGTTTCGACGAGGGGAATGTGCTGCTGAAGGAAGTCAATTTTCCAAAAGAACTGGATGAGCTGCTCTACCAGGTGCGCAACGATGACGTGATCGGGCGCATGGCAGCCGCGGCGGACCTGCTGCGATTCAAGCACGATGCGCGGGTTTTCGAGGCACTGGCAGACCGCGCCCAGAACGATCCGTTCTGGGCAGTCCGGCGCAGCGCGATTGAGTCACTCGGGAAGCTGACTGAATCGCGGGTTCAGGCGGTACTGAAGAAGACTTGCCTGGATGCGCACTCCTCCGTCAGGACGGCTTCACTGGCCGCCCTCGGCGATGCGAAGGAACGCAGCCTGATCGAGTTTTATAAGGAACGCTTTGCCAAGGACGAAAGCCAGCTCGTCAAAGCCGAAGCTCTGCGAGCCATGGGAAAGACGGGAGATCCTTCCGTCGTCCCATTCCTGGAGAAGTCAGCCATGGTCCCGTCCCATCGGGGTTCGATCAGAAACGCGGCCATGCAGGCACTGAAGCAGATCGGCAAGCTCGACCAGTGGTAGGACAGAATACGGATTTCCATCGCGTGAGGAGATGACAATGAGGGGTAAAACTCTGTTGTTGGCCATCGCCCTGATGGCGGCTCACATCTTCGGTCAGGACCTCCGCCTGCAGTCGTGGGAGCGCCACGTCCAGATGAGAGACGAGTCGCCATTTCGGGGCTTGCGCTGGCAATCCCTCGGCCCCAGATTCCAGGGCGGCCGGGTTGAAACCATAGATGCGGTTCCGGGAACCAGCATACTCTATGTTGGTTTCGGATCCGGTTCGGTCTGGAAGACGACCAATAACGGGCTGAACTGGGCGCCGATTTTCGACGACCAGCCGACCTCATCGATCGGCGACCTGGCGGTGTCCCGCTCCCATCCCAATATCCTTTACGTGGGGACCGGCGAGAATCTGTTGGCTCGAAGTTCATTCGCCGGTGTCGGCGTTTTCAAGTCCACGGACGGGGGCGCGACCTGGACACACCTGGGACTGGTGGACACCCATCATATCGGGCGCGTGGCTATCCATCCGAAGAATCCCGACGTTGTCTTTGTCGCCGCGCTCGGATATCTGTTCACTCCCAACGAGGAGCGAGGCCTTTTTCGGACGAAGGATGGCGGCAAGACCTGGAAAAAGGTTCTGTACGTCTCGGACAAGGTCGGCGCGGCCGACGTGGTTATCGATCCCTTGATGCCCGAGACAATCTACGCCTCGACCAACGAACACGACCGGAAGGCGTGGAACAGCCGCGAGCATGGGGAAGGGTCGGCGGTCTACAAATCGGTGGACGGCGGCGAGACCTGGAAACGCCTGGCCGGCGGATTGCCGGGCGGCCCGTTCATCGGGCGGATCGGCCTGGCCGTCGCTCCGTCAGCGCCCCAGATCGTGTATGCCTTCCTGGCGAATCAGACTCCCATCGAGGAAACAAGTCCGCAAGGAAAACGGACCGTTGTGACCGGCCCCGAGGTCTATCGTTCCGACGACCGGGGGGGCACCTGGCGTAAGCTGCCGATGAAAAGCGATCTTTTCCGAATCGATTTCTACGGAGACATAGTCGTCTCCCCCGACAATCCGGAGATGTTTTATGCGCTGGGCCCGAATCTCCATCGATCCGAGGACGGCGGACGGACGTTCCAGAATCTCCATGGCCTGGTCACACACCTCTACGACCATCCGTCGCCGGCCCTCCACCTCGATCACCACGACCTGTGGATCGATCCCAACGACGCCAAACGCCTGATCCTGGGCAATGACGGGGGCGTCTATGTCTCGACCGATCGCGGCGCGACGTGGCTCCATCTCAACAACATCCCCGCCGGTGAGTTCTATGCGCTCACGGTAGATGAGGCGGATCCCTACTTCATCTACGGCGGCACTCAGGATAACGCCGCCCTCTTCGGCCCGGCGGACCGCGTTCCCCTGGACGGCGTCAAAGATCCCTGGCGTTACATCTGGATCGATCTGTGGGGCGGCGGGGATTCCTATGTGACGGCCGTCGATCCCGCCGATCCCGGGACGATGTATTTCGAGCAGCAATTCGGCGATTTCCAGCGCAAGAACATGAGAACGGGTGAGATCAAACGCATCCGGCCCAGGGCAAACAAGGGCGAGCCCGAACTCCGCTATAACTGGATGTCTCCGTTCATTATCTCCCGCCATAATGCCGGCATTGTGTATTTCGGGGCCAATAAGCTCTACCGGTCCCTCAACCGGGGCGACGACTGGCTGTGCATCAGCCCCGATCTCACGACCCAGCCCGGAGCCGGGAAGCAGGGGAACGTCCCTTACGGGACCATCACCACGATCGGCGAGTCGCCGCTCCGCCCCGGCATCCTCTACGCCGGTACGGACGACGGCCGGGTGTGGCTCACGCGCAATGACGGCGCCGAATGGACCGAAGTCGGACGCGGATTTCCTCCCAAGTGGGTCAGCCGGGTGGTCGCTTCGGGCCACGCATTGGGGACGGCCTACGTGACCTTGACCGGCTACCGCGAAAACGAATATCGCCCCTATATTTTCAAAACGGCCGATTTCGGGACGACCTGGGAACCCATGGTCACGGGACTTCCCGAAGAACAGGTCAATGTCATCCGGGAAGATCCGCGGAGCGGCCAAACGCTGTATATCGGCACCGACCAGGGCGGAGTATACGTAACCAAGAACGGCGGAAAGTCCTGGCTCTCATTATGCGCCGACCTGCCGCCGGCCGCCGTCCACGACATCGCGGTTCAGGGCCGGGCGCGCGAACTGGTGATCGCCACTCACGGTCGGAGCGTCTTCAAGCTCGACCTCGCGCCGGTCCAGGACTTCTCGGACGAGATCGCCGGCAAGGAAGTCCATCTCTTTGCCGTCCGTCCGGCCGTGCTTCCCCAAGCCCGGGATTACGGCGGGGATTGGGCCCTGGAGACGAGGCAGCCCGCCGCGTTTCACTACTATCTGAAGAACGCGGGCCGCGTGTCCCTCCGCATCCTGGACGATAAAGGCAAAGCCATTCTCGATCGCGAAGAGCAAGGCCGGGCGGGGATCAATGTCGCCCCTTGGGACCTGGTCGTAAACGGCCGATATACGTCGCCCGCGGTTCTCGGGGCTGGGGCCAGGCTCATCGGAAGCGGAGACTATCGAGTCGAGATCCGGTCGGGAACAGAAAAAGTGGAAGGCGTGCTGACTGTACGGAGACCTGCTCAACCCAAGATCGGATCGGACCGGGATCGCCGCGAGGCTCCCTGAAAGTCGAGGATCATCATGAACCAGCGGATGGGCTCACAAAGTGGCAATCGCAGGGCTTTTCTGGCCTATTTTTCGAGCATCGGACTGTCTGCGACGCTCTTGCCGGGAGTGCTCTGGGCCCGGCTGCAGGAAAGAAAGGCCGGCCGCGTAACGGTTGAAGACGTGGGCCAGGCGGCCAAAGTTGCAGGTCTGGAACTGAGCGAGGAAGAGAAAAGGGAGATGGTTCAAGGGGTCAACAACAACCTGGCCCGCTATGAAAGCCTGCGGAAGATTCCATTGGACAACAGCGTACCGCTCCCGATGCACTTTAACCCCCGCGTTCCGGGGATGTCATGGAAAGCAGGAAAGAAGATATTCCAGCCGACAAAGCTGCCGTCCGTCAGAAAGCCGGCGAACCTCGAGGATGTCGCGTTCTGGCCTGTCGCAAAACTCGCCGCCCTCATCCGCACGCGCCAGGTGAAATCTATCGAGTTGACCGAGATGTTTCTGGCTCGCTTGAAAAAATTCAACCCCGTTTTGAACTGTGTCGTGACCCTCACGGAAGAGTTGGCCATGAGCCAGGCCAGCCAGGCGGACCTCGATCTCGCCGCGGGCCGCTATCGTGGTTCGCTCCACGGCATTCCCTGGGGGGCGAAGGATATCATCGCCGCCAAAGGGTACCGCACAACCTGGGGAGCGGCTGCGTTCCAGGACCGGATACTCAACCGGAACGCGACCGTCGTAGAGCGTCTGACGAAGGCCGGGGCTGTCCTCGTCGCCAAACTGAGCACCGGAGAATTGGCGTTCGGTGACCAGTGGTATGGAGGCCGGACGAACAACCCCTGGGACCCGACCGAAGGTTCGAGCGGATCTTCGGCGGGATCGGGAGCCGCGACCGCAGCCGGCCTCGTAGGGTTTGCGATCGGCACCGATACGGGAGGTTCTCTGGTTTCACCGTCCGAGCGCTGCGGGATCGTCGGGCTGAGGCCGACCTTCGGCCGCGTGAGCCGCTTCGGGGTCATGGCCGCGGGCTTTACCCTCGACAAGATCGGGCCGATGTGCCGCGCCGTCGAGGATTGCGCTTTGGTGCTCGACGCGATCGCCGGTCCGGACGGCCTCGATCTCTCGGTCCCCGAGGGCGTCCCTTTCAGCTGGGATGCCGGCTGGGATTTCAGGAAGCTCCGCGTGGGTTATGCCAAATCGGAATTCGAGGCCGAAAGACAAGCCGATTACCGGCGCAACAACGAGACCACCTTAAACACTCTCCGCTCTTTGGGACTCGATCTCCGCCCGGTCACTCTGCCGGAGAGTGACCTGAATTTTTTCATCGAGTATTCGGAGCGGGCCTGCGGTTTCGACGAATTCATCCGCGGGCGGAAGGATGAGGGTATGAAATGGAAAGGTCATCGGACGGTGCTCGAGGTCGCGCACCTTGTGCCGGCGGCCGATTATCTCCAGGCGAATCGGGTCCGGATGCTGCTGATGCAGGACATGGCCCGCGTGTTCAACGACGTGGACGTTATCGTGGCCCCTCGGCCCTCTCTGGATCCCAGGAGAAGCCTGAATCCCATTACCAGCCTGACCGGGCATCCGGTCCTGGCTCTGCCCAATGGCTTCAGCGCCAAAGGCACACCGACCGGAATTACTATCGCGGGTCAGATCTACAGGGAAGATTGGATCCTGTCATTGGCCAAAGCCCTTGAAGCGGCCACCGAATTCCATCTAAAGCACCCGGTCCTTGTCTGAAAATTCGCATTGGCACCGAATTAGCC
>JAFNAG010000471.1 GCA_017860135.1 Acidobacteriota bacterium | reverse complement strand
GCGCCACACGGTATTCGTGTCGCGCCCACGGCCTCGTAAAGCAGCCCATCCGCCAAGGTCCAGCTGCCCTGGAGAACGCCGACGCCAGCTGCGGCGCGAATGTACCGGCAAAAAGTCCGCGCGCCAGCATCTCGCGGCGGGAAATCTCACGCTCTGGTCTCATCGATGCAGCCCTCCTCATAAGGTCCCGCCAGCATAGACATCGGAGCCTTCCTAGTCAAACCAGAAAGATCTTGACTGAGACACGGCGGGACTCACGCTCGAGGCAGGCGAAGTCGCGACACAGGTTACCGCGAACACGGCTTCCGCTCGTGCACCGAAACAATCGGAGCCAGAACCAACGCGCGCATGATCGAATTCCAAGCGCGCCTCTTCTTTCAGGATGTTCTGAGTCTCCGCTGTCACGCGGCCTAGACCTTCACCGGGTCGCGGCCCCTCTATTCTTGACAGTAAGAAGATATTTCCTCCGGGAGGGGCGGCGCTGCTCGATCGAGCCCAAGAGTGCAGAACTGCAGGGTACGGTACTCACGGGTGACTCTGAGCAAGTTGCTCACAGCTCCGCCAACTGGTGGCCGCGGCGCATCATCGCGCGCATGTTTTCTACCGGCACGTCGCGCGGGATCATCTCGCCGCTGTCCAGAATGAACCCGGTATACTGACGGCCAATCGCCATGAGGCGATCGACATCTTTTTCCACTTGTTCGGTCGTCCCCCGCATCAGGACCTCGATAGGATCGATGTTGCCCATGATGCACATCTTTCCGCGCGCGGCGCGTAGGATCGCCTCCATGTCGGCGCCGGGTCCGACACTGACGACATCCGGCTTCAGGTCGATTTCCAGTTCGATATGAGGGATTGAGATTTCGCTGTTGTGGAGAAATACCATTCCGCCGGCCTTCTGACAGGCCTGAATGACCTTGCGGCAGGGTTCCGCCGCGAAGTCCCTGTAATGAGCCGGCGAAAGCAAACCGGAGAAGGCGTTGCAGTCGCCCAGCCAGATGGCGTCAGCACCCGCTTGGATCTGCGCCGCGCCCCAGCGCGACTGCAGGTCGACGAAGAAATCCATCGTATCGCGCAACAGGGCGGGGTCCTCGTACATCAGGAGCATTGGCGTTTCCAGGCCGTAGAGCAGGCCAGCCGAAGAATAAGGCGCGGCGTTGCTGCCCACGACGCAGACAGTGTCGCCGAATTCGGCCTTCAGCCGGTGCAACGCTTCGAGCTTGATCGGCATGCGGCCGTCGTACTCCGGATCAGGCATCTTCAAAGACCTGAGCGTCTCCCGCGTGGCAGGCAGGTAATCGTGCGTCGCCCGAAGAATGTTCTCTTCGCCGACGCAACTGACACCCAGAACTTCGAACTCAATGCAGTCGTCTATCTGCAGCCAGACCCAATCGTAGTCGAATTCGCGTACTGCGGCACTCCAGACTTCCACCAGTTTGTCCGCGCTCTGTATCGTTTCTTCGTAGGTGTACTTACCGTACCATCTAACGTCGAACTCCTCGCTCATCGCAAAGACGGGAATCCGTTTGGGTTGCTCAAGGGCCACACAGGCCCGGATGTCGTCCATTACACCTTTGTATGGCACCGCATGTCTCCCGGCCGTCGGCTGCAAATAAATTGCGTCTGCCTTGTCTCTACCTCAGCCCGGCATAACCGATCCGAAATAACTGCGCGCTGCGGCCGCGTCAGGCCATAGAACTGTTCCTAACCAATCCTCCCGGCCTTCATGCCTCGTAGATTTTCCGTTTCGCCGGATCGTAGGCCATTCGTTTTCCACGAAGGAATGATTCATCCGCCATGATGCCGGCGACCGCGTGCGCGTAGCCTGCTTCCATTGGAGCATTCGGTGCCTTTCGTGTTCTGAGGCATTCAAGCCAGTTCTTCATGTGTGGAACGCTTTCGACGCGAGGCAGTTTCGTGCCGTTCTCGACCTTGTCGGGCCCTTCGACTCCCTCACCGCTGACGGGCCACTGCCCGTCCCAGTCCCAATCGCTGCAGTCGATGGATCCTCGGGTCCCGTAGATCCTGTTATCGCGGCCGGCGCCATTGCCGAAAAACTGGCCATAGCGCACAACGAAGCCTTCCGGGTATTCGAAAACCATCTCCACCGAGTCGGGCACGGTCCAGCCGTCCTTGAACCGGAAGCTGCCGAAATGAGCCACTGCCCGGCTGGGAGTGCTAACGCCGGTGATGAAATGTACCGTATCGATGAAGTGAAGTCCCTGGGTTGTGTGGGGTCCGCGGGAGAATTCCCGGTAACCGTACCAGCCTGCATATTGTCTTGCATCGAAGGGCCTGGGTCTTAGGTGCATCAGGAACGCCTTCCAGTCCACGTCCGTTTCCGTTACGGAGCGTTCCGCGTACCGCAGCCAGTATGGCTGGGAGCCATTGCGCGCCTGGGCAGCTTTCAGGATCTTCCCCAGCCCACCAGAGGCGATGAACTCCCGCGCAGCCAGCGCCTGGGGCAGGCTTCGTATCTGCGTGCCGTTCTGCACAACGCGACCGTACTTCTTGACCGTGTCTGAGGCCTGGATGAGTTCCTCCATGTTCATGGCCAGCGGCTTTTCAACATAGGCATCCTTGCCCGCCCGCGCCGCCGCGATCAACTGGGTGCAGTGCTGATGTTCAGGTGTCGCAATCGTCACCGCGTCGACGTTTTTCAAAGCCAGCAGGTCCACATAGTGCGCGAATTGCGCCGGCTCCCGGCCCGAGACCTCCTTGACTTGAGCGACAGCCTGCTCGCGCATCTGTCGCCAGGGGTCACAGACCGCCGTTATTTCGACGTTCGTTTCCTTCTCAAACTCGAGTATTTCCTTCATCAGGGCCTGACGCCCGCGGTCGCCACAGCCAATGATTCCGATGTAGATCCGGTCATTGGCGCCCAGGATCCTGGCAAAACTCGCGGCCGTCGTTGTCGCCGCCAGGGTTGTCCCGACAAATTCCCGTCGACTCATTGGTTTCCGCATAGCAGTTGGCATCCTTCCTGGTGCAGCTCAGCACGGCAAGATGGGTCGGTTCAGACCTCAAACCAAAAGGTGTATCCGCCAGCGCTGGCTGGATGGAGATCCCTCCGATTGATTCCCCCGCCATGCTAACTGTGAGAAGTCGGGAAGGCAACAAAGACCGGTCGTCTCTTTTCGGCCGTGCCACACGGCTGTCTCATGACCACGGGAGCATCTTGTGTTGAGCTGCGACCGCTATGAACGATGGCGAGACGCTCCATGATTACGTGTCGGCCAAGCGTGGCCTGGGTGCCGACCTGCACGAGGGTGTCCTCATCAGGCTTGGCTTCACCACAGATATGGGAATCCGAGTTGCCACTCGGCTCTTGCTACTCTCCCAGTCTCCGGCGGGCACGGCGCGTCCGTTGTTGCCTTTCTCAACTCACGGCTTTACGATGGCCGCTCGCGAAAAAGGAGAAGTCCCATGGCAAGAAGAGTGAATTTCGGAGTCATAGGCGCCGGCGGCATAGCCCGGCGGAAGACCATCCCCGGTATGCTTAAGGCGAGGAATTGCCGGCTTGTGGCGGTCATGGATCCAGCGGACGTTGATACCATCGCCGCTGCATTCAATGTGCCGAAGGCCTGCAAGACCGAGGCTGAGCTCCTCTCTGATCCCGAGGTCGGGGCGGTCTACATCGCGTCCCCGGTTCATTGTCACTACAGGCAGATTCGGATGGCGGCGGAGGCGGGCAAACACATCCTTTGCGAAAAGCCCCTGACCATGAACGTGAAGCAGGCCAAAGAGGCCGTGGAGGTCTGCCGCAGGCAGAAAGTCTTCCTGCAGGAAGGCTACATGATGAAATTCCATGGCGCGCACCGGGCGATCAAGGGGATCATCGATCAGGGGCGCCTGGGCAGGCTCG
>JAFNAG010000470.1 GCA_017860135.1 Acidobacteriota bacterium | reverse complement strand
GCTGCCAGCGCCGCCGCCAGAAGCAGGACTCCCGCTGTGCTGACTGCCTTGCCGGCATTGGTTTTGCGGAATCCTCCGATCAGCGCGGCAAGGATGATTCCAACCAATGTGAATACCATGGGGATCGCCGCGCACGAGCGCTGCAGCGAGGGGTTCTCCAGGCCATCCAGGCCCAAGGCCAGAGTCGATGGCAGGAGAAGCACCGGTACGGAAAGCAGGATGAAGGGCTCACGCCAGTCCCGCCCCAGCCAGCAACGATACAGGAGCAAGGCCACACAAAGCACCAGCAGTCCGGCCATGAGCCAGTCCAGAGCCGGTTGTCCCGGTGGGCTCATGATCCAGGCACTGTCGCTGGTCCAGTGGAACATGCGGAAGGAGTTCCATTCGTTGCGCAGGAACCGATGCAGGAACGCAGTCCACGTGCAGCCGGGATCACAACCAATGTGCTTCTGCACGCGCGCCCAGAACTCATCGCGGTCACCCGCATAATACCGAATGATGGGCACAAGAACCGCAAGTGTCGTGATCATGCTCGCCGCCCAGTACCCGACTATCTCGCGGATCTTTGACGCCTTCCGGTTGTACAGCCCCTGGAAGAAGAGGGCCAGTGTTGTTGCAGCGGGGACAATCCACATGGGCGTGTAGCCAAGCATGCCGGTCCCGGCAGCCAATCCGGAAAGCAGCGCTGAGTTACGCTGCCGGCGAGTTATTGCCCGAACCATCAACCAGAGCGCGGCCGCGGCGAACAGAACGCCAAGAGAAGCACTTGAGCCCTGCCGGCCTAGAACATTGGGCCACCAGGCTATGCCCGCCGCGAGCATGGACAACAGTCCGGCGAGAGCCCCGCCGCAGATTTCACGCGCCAGGAGATAAATGAAAAGAAGGGCCAGGAAGCCCGCCGCAGCACCGGCGATCTTGAGAGTCAGGTGCGTGAGCCCGGTCGCCGCGAGCTGGGCGGTCAGGGCCGCGACGTAGAACCACATCGGTTCCCGGCCGCCAAGGGAGTTTCCAGGTGACCGAACCGCAAGAAAGCAGCTACCGCCACGGTTCCGATCAGGAGGAGGAGTCCCGGTGTCATCCGGATCCTGGCCTCGCCTCCCCACAATTGCAGAAGGCTCCTCCACCACCTGAAACGGAAGTTCTGAGAAACAGTCCAGAAAGCTCCGACCCACGCGGCGATACTCGAGATCCACAGCAGTGAGCCTGCCAGAGTGAACCGGTTTCCCGAGAGAAAGACCCACGCGAGCCCGCTCAAGACGAAGGCGCCGGCTGCCGCCCTCCAGCGCACTGGTGATTCACGGGCCTCGCTGGGACAGTGGCTCGCTACAAGAAACCGATCAGGTTCGGCCGCCTGCCGACGGATGAAGACGAGGAACAGGACGGTTCCGACCGTCATGAGGAGCAAGCCGCTTCCCACACTCGCACCCGGCTTGCGCAGGTACCATGATCCTGCCAGTACGATCAGACAGGCGCACGGCACCGCGGATCGGAGTGCCCATAGCAGGAACTGAGATGTGAGACGACGGTAGCCGTTGCCGGAAGTCAGGCTGCCGGCCGATGGGGCGCCTGATACCCGCTCCCTGGCACCTTCCCCTCCATGCCGGACAAGGTAAGCAGCTACCAACGAGCCCACGCCGAACGTGAGCCTGATGAGCGGCGCCGACTCAACGCCCGAGGTGGCGAACAGCCTGGCGACACCCGTGGCTATCAGGTAAAGGCCTGCCACAGCCAGAGATAATCCACATACCAGGCGCCTATCGATGAGTTCTCTGAGCAGGTCCAGTAGCGACTTTTCCTGCATCTCCTGGCCCTCCTCGTCTCGATCTTCGTTGACGGCCCCGAGATCTGCGGGATCCGGCAACGCGCATTTCAAAATTCCGCACCAGCACGCGGGCAGTTGCAGGACCAGACACCATTCCCCGCGCATCCTCCGGAAGTCCAGTCAGGAAAGAGCGGGATCTGCATCTATCCCGACTTCCTGCCACCGGAGAGTGAGGTTTTCTTGCTCCCCAGCCCATGGAACAGATCCCGGTATGCACTCACTGTCGCCTGCGTCGAGTAGCAGGCTTCAATCATCGCTCGCGGCCGGATAAAGGTCGCCCGGTTTCGGATCACATCGCAAACGGCTTCCGCCAGCGACAACGGATCGGCTGGGCGCACAAGCAATCCCATTCCGGTTTTCCGCACCGGGACTCGTACGCCCGGGATGTCCGAGGCAACCACCGGAGTGCCACACAGCATGCTCTCGACCTGCACCATGCCGAAACTCTCCGTTTGATTGATGCTGGGAAGCACGGTCACGTCACAGGCGCCATAGAAGGCGCTCATTGTGTCGCTGGAAAGAACACCGAGGAACTTCCAGTGCAGGGATTCGGCTTCGAGCACAGGCTGCAAGCGCCGCCAATACTTGCACTCGCCTATGACATTTTGATATTCCCCGGCAAAGAGTACGCGCACGTGAGGGTATGTCTCGCGTATTTTTGGCAGGGACTGCAGCATGAATTCCACTCCCTTCTCCGAGGCAAACCGGGCGGCGAAGCCCACCAGGGGTCCGCCATCCACCGCGTGCGCACTGCGAAACTCGGCAACCCGCGCCGGATCAGGAACGGGCATCGCGACCGGCGGTGGGATGATAAGGCATTTGTCTCGGTATCGTCCGAAGAAAGGAACGTTGTCAACATAATCCTCGGTGTAAGCGACGATCCGATCAACGCTCCTTCCGGACAGCGAGTTGGTCCAGCGCACCCCCGTGTCGATCAGGCGATTCAGGAACCCGGGAGGGAGTCTCAGATCACAGTGATAGGTGGCCACGACGGGACGTCCGGACCGCCGGGCCAGCAGCGGAAGGGCCAGCGCCTCCGGGGGAGTGGCAGGAAGATGAATCGAAACCACATCGTGTCCTCCGATCAATCGCGCCGCCATGCCGGGCAGCGAGGGCATGAGAACACCCTTGCTAAACCGGAATGCGACCGGCAACCGGATCACGCAGACGCCACCAATCGATTCCGTACGGGGCAGGGATCGCGCGTACTGCGAGGTCAGGACGGTGACCTGTGTACCTCCCGCTGCCAATCCCTCGGCGAGACGCTGCGCGTAGATCGTGAGTCCGGAGACATGCGGCCGGTAGTAGGTCAGTGCCAGCAGAACCTTCATTTGGGGCCCCTGCGATCCCATGGCGCGCAGGATCCGAGATGCACGCTGAGCGCCATCGGGCACACCCAGTTCTATCCCAGGACTTTGCCGGCTTCAGGAATAACCTGCCGTATCGTGGCCTCATGAGTGGCCAGCCAATCAGACAAGGCCCGGATCCCCTCATCCACGGACGTGCGCGGCTCCCATTCGAGCAACTGCCGGGCTTTGCGGACATCGCTGACGTAGACCTTCTGGTCCCCGGGTCTCCAATCGGCAAAGCGAACATTCACGGGATGTCCCACGAGGCGTTCGATCATCGGGCCATACTCCTTCCAGATGCTGATCGTATTGCCCGGACCACCTCCGACATTGAAGATCTGTCCTGCAGCCCGGCGGATGTTGCTCACACCAGCTTCGTACGCATCCAGCAGATCATCGATGTAGAGCACGTCGCGGACCTGCTTGCCGCTTCCGCATATCGCGATCGGCCATCCCCACAGTGAGGCCATCATCAGCCAGCACATCCAACCCTGCCCCTCGAGACCAAACTGTCCCGGCCCGTAGATGCAACTCTGCCTGAATACAACGGTCCGGAGGCCGTAGATCCGGAAATAGTCCCGCGCGTATTGGTCGCCACACCCCTTGGAGCACCCATAGGGTGAATGGAAGTCGACCGGATGAGTCTCGGGAATCCCCATCGGGAGATCACAGTAGCGATAGCGGGTCGGCTCCTCTTCGCAGTCGACATCCTCGAGCGACCCATAGACCTTGTTTGTGCTGCCGTATACAACGACGGGATCATTCCCGGCGCGCCTGGCCGCTTCCAGCACATGGATCGTTCCTAACGCGTTGTCCAGGAAGTCGCGCAGTGGATCGGTGATCGAATCTGTTACCGCTACCTGGCCTGCCAGGTGATATATCCTGTCGACGCCCTCCGCTGCTTTCATTACTGCGCCAAACTGATCTACGTTGGCACGGACGAAACTGAAGGAACCGTGCCCGTGCTTTCTGCTCAGGAGGTCGAGATTAGCCGCACTTCCCCTTCTCGAGAGGTTGTCCAGAATGACAACCTCGTGTCCCTGCAGGATCAGACGCGATGCCAGATTCGATCCGATGAACCCGGCACCGCCGGTGATGAGAATGCGACTCAGAAGAATTCCCCGATCTATCTCTCAGAAGAAGCGAGCGCGCCTGGGCGACGCCGGCACACGCAAACGGCAGCGATTATACTACAGGATGCACGACCTCCCGGTCAGCGGTTTGAGCCGGCGGCTGATACCTGATAGACGGTGACGCCGGGGTTCCTGTAGGCCACAGTCAGGATTCCGTCCCTCCTCATCGTTTCGAACTTCTCGAGGCCGCCGCTGGGTTTGTAATAGGCACGTTCCAGCGGTCCGACGATTACGTAGCGGACGTCATACTTCCGCAGGAATGCGAGCGCCCGGTCTATCGCGGGGCTCGTATAGAATCCCGTTATTTCATTCCCGCGCCCGGTTACGAATTGCGCGCGGGTGGCGGCTCGTTGCTGCCGCTGATGCCAATCCCATCCCACCACATCGGGGAGGCCGGTGAACCAGGCATACCGGCTGGACATGCGATAGAGGTCGAAGGACTGGGCCTCCGCGATGACGGGCGATCCCGGCACATGATCCTGCATCCACCGGATGGCATCGTGGTCGTAGCGCAGAGGCAGATACCAGCCGCGATCACAATAAGCGCTCCACTTCATGAACGCCGCGCCGTCCAAGCCGCA
>JAFNAG010000469.1 GCA_017860135.1 Acidobacteriota bacterium | reverse complement strand
CACCTTGATACTCCGCGTGCCCGCAGGCCGGGCTTTGCCGCCGCCCTGCTTCGTAGCCTCCACCATCTGCGCCTTGGTGAGATTGGCAAACTTTTCGGTGCCGGCCGTGGCAAAGATGGCGCGTTTCACCAGCTCCGCGTGCAAAGCGCGGTCCATGCGCGCCGCATCTCCCTCATACCAGCCCTCGATATAGTCCAGGGCTGCCTGCCGGATCGCAGCCTTGTCATCCGGCGCCTGGCCAAGGGCCGGTTTCAGCATCACCACCATAATGACTGCCACGCAAAGAATGACGGACTTTTTCATGGTTTTACATCCAGGTGCGCGGCAGCCGGGCTGCCGGCACCTATATAAACGAGGCCCCCGGCAAAATAGATCCCTCTCATTTTTCACGATCCATTCTCAACATTTTGGCGGAACCTTAGTAGGTTTTGTCGCGTATGGAGCCTATAATGCCGCATACAAAAGGGGGAACTCTCATGCGCACATGGATTTCGTGTCTGGTCCTTTGTCTGTCGCTGTCCTTCGCGGCGGCCGATCCTGCAGCGCCGCTGCTTCTGCAGCAGCCCGCGCTATCGGCGACGCAGATCGTCTTCGTTTTCGCCGGAGATCTCTGGAGGGTGCCGCGCGCCGGCGGGGAGGCCCACCGCCTCACGGCCGGTCCCGGCCTGGAGTCGAACCCGGCATTCTCGCCCAACGGTTCCACGATCGCCTTCACGGGGGAATATGACGGCAACGTGGATGTGTTCACAGTGCCCGCGGCAGGCGGGATTCCCAAAAGGCTGACCTGGCACCCCGCTGCAGATACAGTCCTGGGATGGACGCCCGACGGCAAACGCGTCCTGTTCTCGTCCGCCCGCGAGAGCTACGCATCCTTCCGGGAGTTGTACACGGTGGACCTGAACGGCGGTTTCCCGGAAAAGCTTGCCCTGCCGATGGGGGCCGAGGCCGCATATTCGCAGGACGGAACCCAGCTGGCGTACGTCCCTCTAGGCCGGGCGTTTGCCGTGTGGAAACGTTACCGCGGCGGCCGTGCGACGCCGATCTGGCTGGCTAAGCTTTCAGATTCCAGCATCGAGAAGCTGCCGCGCACGGATTCGAACGATTTCAATCCCATGTGGGTCGGCACCAGGATCTACTTCCTCAGCGACCGTTCCGGCGCCGTCACACTCTTCTCCTATGAGGTCCGTTCGAAACAGGTGAAGGAAGAGATGAAAAACACCGGGCTCGACGTCAAGTCGGCCTCGGCAGGCCCTGGCGCGATCGTGTATGAGCAGTTCGGATCACTGAACCTGTTCGACCTCAAATCCGGAAAGTCCAACTCCGTCCCGGTCACCTTGTCGGGAGATCTGGCCGAAGTGCGGGACCACACGGTGACTGTGAATCTCCGCTTGCGCAGCGCCCACCCGTCGCCGAACGCATCGCGTGCGGTGTTTGAAGCGCGGGGCGAGATCCTGACCGTGCCTGCCGAAAAAGGGGATCCGCGGATCCTCACGAACACTCCCGGCGTGATGGAGCGCGATCCGGCATGGTCGCCCGACGGGAAGACGATCGCCTACTTTTCGGATGAATCGGGTGAATATGCGCTGCATCTGGCTCCGCAGACCGGCACGGGTGAAGTCGTCAAGATCCCGCTCGAGCCGGGATTTTATCGCGGGCCCCAGTGGTCCCCGGATTCGAAAAAGATCTCCTTCGTCGATTCCCACATGAGGATCTGGTACATCGACGTCGAGACGAGGAAGCTGACGCAGGTGGACACGGAGCGCTACTACAATCTGGGAGGCGCTTTTGTCCCCACCTGGTCGCCCGACTCCAGGTGGCTGACGTATGCCAAACGGCTGAAGAACTACATGTACGCCGTGCATGTCTACTCGCTTGCCGAGGGGAAAGCGTACCAGGTCACGGACGGGATGAGCGACGCGCGTTTCCCCGTGTTCGACAAAGACGGCAAGTACCTCTATTTTGCGGCCTCCACCGACTCGGGTCCGAGCCTGCAGCCGGACGTGGGCAGCTATGCGCGGCCCGCCACGAACAGCCTTTACCTGGTCGTTCTGTCGAAATCCGAGCCCTCGCCGTTTGCTCCCGAAAGCGACGAAGAAAAGCCGGCCGAAGAACCGAAGCCTGCCGCGCCGAAGCCGGACGTATCCAAACCGCCGGCAGCCAGGACACCCGAAGTGAAGATCGACATGGACAACATCGGCCAGCGGGTCCTTTCGATTCCCATGCCGGCCCGCCGTTATGTGGCTTTGCAGACCGGAAAGGCCGGTGTTCTGTTTGCCGTCGAAACTCCCTCCCCTGTGCCCGGCGCGCCGGGCGGACAGGTTGTCCACAGGTTCGATCTCAAGGCGCGCAGGGCCGACACGATCCTGAGCGGCGTTTCTTATTTCGAAGTGGCCCGCAACGGAGAAAAGCTGCTCATGCGGCAGGGCACGAGCTGGTTTATCCGTAATGTGCCGCCCGCGCCTCCCGCGGGCGCAGCTCCCTCCGCCGGGCCTCCCGCCGGCGGCACCGGAGGACAGCTCCAGACCGCGAATATGGAAGTAAAGGTTTCCCCCACGGCGGAGTGGAAGCAGATGTACCATGAAGCCTGGCGCGTCGAGCGCGACTTCTTCTACGATCCCGGGTTTCACGGCCTCGATCTGAAAGCCGCCGAAAAGCTGTACGAGCCTTACCTGGGCGGCATCGGATCGCGCGCCGACCTGAATTACCTGTTCGCCGAGATGCTGGGCAACATGGTCGTCGGACACCTCGGCGTGGGCGGCGGAGATCAGCCTGAAGTCCGGCGTGTGCAAACCGGGCTGCTGGGTTGCGATTTCAGGATCGAGAATGGGCGCTACCGGTTCGAACGCGTCTACAACGGCGAAAACTGGAATCCGGAGATGCGCGCTCCGCTGACGCAGCCGGGAGTGAACGTTGCCGCAGGCGAATACCTGCTGGCGGTGAACGGGCGCAACCTGGGCGCGGCGGACAATGTCTTCAGTTTCTTCGAAGGCACATCGGGCAAGCAGACGACGATCCGCGTGGGGCCGGACCCGTCGGGAACGGGCGCGCGCGACGTCGTCGTCGTGCCGACCGGCAGCGATTCCAGGCTCCGCAATCTTGCCTGGATCGAGGACAACCGCCGCAAAGTCGATCAGCTGACCAACGGGCGCGTCGCCTACATATACCTGCCCGACACGTCGTCCGGCGGGTACACCAATTTCAACCGGTATTTCTACGCGCAGACCCGCAAGGAAGCCGCGATCGTGGACGAACGCTTCAACGCCGGCGGCCAATTGGCGACGGATGTCATCGAATCCCTGTCGCGCAAGCTGCTGTCGAGCGTCGCAACCCGCGACGGCGATGACGAGATTCAGCCTCAGGGGTTGATCGCCGGGCCGAAAGTCATGCTCATCAACGAGACTGCCGGCTCCGGCGGAGATGCCATGCCGTGGTATTTCCGCCGCGCAGGAGTCGGCAAGCTGATCGGCAAGCGGACCTGGGGCGGGCTGGTGGGCCGGGCAGGCGCGCCGGACCTGATGGACGGAGGAGTCGTGACCGCTCCATCATCCGCCGTGTGGGATCCGGCTGAGAGCAAATGGATCGCGGAAAACGTCGGGATCACGCCCGACATCGAAGTCGAGCTTGATCCGCAGCTGGTCCGGCACGGGCACGATCCGCAGCTCGAAAAAGCGGTGGAGGTGGTCCTGGCCGAGCTAGCGAAGAGCCCGGCAAAGCCGCTGCAGCGGCCGCCTTTCCCGAAATACCAGACACTGCCGCCGCCCGTCAAGAAGTAACCGGCCAATAATAATGTGCGACGTGATGCGGTGAATCCACTCCAGGGGATCCAGCGCGATGGAGGTTGCGCCGGATTTTGGATCCGGAGGTGTTTCCAAAACCAGGCTGCC
>JAFNAG010000159.1 GCA_017860135.1 Acidobacteriota bacterium | reverse complement strand
TCGAAGCCCATGCAGGGCTGGAACGAGAGAACGGATTTTACTCGAACAGGGCGCCTCCACGGGGTGTCGAGGCTGTTTCGGATTTTCGCGGACCACGACTAGGCCTTGCCATTTGCCGCTCGATCATCGAGGAACACGGGGGGCGGATCTGGGAAGACGATAATCCAGCCGGGGGCGCAACATTTTCGTTCTGCCTGAAACCCCGGATAGAGGAATCCGCATAGGCAACTGCGAAACGGCCATGGCAAAAGCGCCGACTCCGTCGCTGATGATGCAGATGGCGAAGTTGGTGCAATAGCCGGTCAGGATGGGGGCCGGAACAGGAAATCAGTGGGAAATGCAGGGCTCGGGGGTCGATCCCTCAAGTTCTTGCTAATGGACCAATTCCAGCAGAGAATCCCCGGAAAACGGTTTCTGCAGAAAGCCGACAGCGCCATGTTGCATGGCCCGGTCCTTCGCATGGCTGTTCACATGCCCGGTCATGATGATCACCGGCATACCGTAGTGCAATTCGCGCATCTTTTTGATTAACTCAAAACCATCGCAACCAGGCATGCTGACATCGACGATGGCATAGCCGGATTGCCCGGGAGGCACGGAATCGAGAAACGACTGGGCCAACCCGAAGTATTCGGCGGAGATTCCCCGGGATTTCAGCATCCGCCGGAGGGACTTGCCAAACTGCAGATCGTCGTCGACGATCCAGAAACGAACGGAAGGTTCACCCATGGTTTCCCCGTAATCCGGCAGCTTATTTTTGCTATCCCCAAAACCTGCAAAGCTATTGCTCAGGATATTCCGTTAACGGCAAGGGTGGCCGTCCGGTAAAACCTGATTTACAGCATTGCGGCTGTGCGCTCAGCAGCTGCTCTATAGAATGCTATGCGCTGGGACGGAACGGATAAACTGTCAAAAATGACAGTGAGCCGAACTCCAGAGCTGTCCCTCGCAGGGCAAAGTCCACCTCCGGCAGGTAAAGTCGAACCCGGTGTTCGGTCAAGTATCCTGGATGCAGAGTCCTCAGATACGTCCTTGCAGGAAGTTGACTGATGAGCCGCCACATGGACGTCGTGCTGCCTTGCGCATCATGAAAGCAAAAGCAAACCGCATTCGGGTCGTGATCGAACCCTCCAGCCGGATTCAGGAGAGGCGAAGGCGAGGAAGGAGCATTCTGGAAGTGACGATCCCATGCGGCGGCGGGAGTCTGCAAAGAGGCTAAAAGGCCTGGCCGAGCGAGAAATGGAATGCGCCTTTTGATTCGAAGGGACGACGGTCCAGTTTCCAGCCGTAATCGAAGCGGAGCATGATGAAGGGATTCCGAATGCGTATGCCGATACCTGCGGTCTTACGGAGATCAGACAGGCTGAAATCGGAATGCTTGGCCCACACGTTCCCGATGTCGGAAAAAGCTGCCGCATCGAGCAACTTGAACAGGGGGGTGCGGAGCTCGATATTCAGGAAGAACAGCGATTGCCCTCCTATCGGCTGGCCGGAAAGATCCTTGGGGCCGAGGTCGTTCTGCGCGAACCCGCGAATCGTCGAACCGCCGCCGCCGAAGAAAAGATCCGCGGAGTTTACTGTGCTGTCCCCGAGCGGATTGATCAGACCCGCCCTGACACCCGTAGCAAAAATGAACCGCGGGCGGCTGACCTCGTGGAACGGAGCCCGGTCCGGCCGGGTCAGGCCGAAGTACCGGAAGTACTGTCCGAAGTAGCGCGTATAACCCTGGCTTCCGCCGAGCGACTCGGGCGCGACCTGAAACGAGTGGGAGGTGTAGGAACCCTGGGTCGCGTCGAAAACGTCATCTCTCGTATCGCGGATCAGCGTGGAGAGGATGGAGGAGGTTGTCCCGCTCTCGGTGTTTCTTGCGGCTCTGGCTACTACGGTTGAGTCTGCGACCTGGAACCGGTAGCCATAGGAGAAGGTGAACCTCCTGCTGAACTCGACCTGCTGTTGTATCGTCGCGCTCCGCTCGTCGATCCTGAGGTCATCGATCAGCCTGTCCTCGCTCGTCAGGTCGAGGGTGGTGCTGATGTCGGACCGGCCCAGGAAGGGCTGGCTGAAATACACGCGTTGATTGCGCTCTTCATCGTCGAGGAGGATGCGATATCCCAGGTAGCGACCCTCTCCCAGAATGTTGCGGTTGCTGAAATCGAAAATCACCCCGGCGCCGCGAGAGGTATCGTATGTCACTCCGTAGGTGAGGTTGAAGGGTTTTGGCTCCCGAACGCGCAGCTTCAGATCGAGGCGCCGGGCAGGACTCCGGGTTGCGGTTGCCTCCGTCGACGGCGCCGCGGACTCACCCGCTGCCGGTTGCAGCGTGAGGTCCACCATGCTATATGTGCCGGAATTGAACAGTCTTCTCCGGATTTTATCGAGTTTTTCGCCATCGGCCGGCTGCCCTTCCGTCAATGAAATGCGCCGTCGCAGGAATTCCTCGCCGGTCTTGACGTTGCCTTCGACCTCGATGCCGGCAATCACGCTCAGGCGGTTTTCATTGATATGAAATCGAAGGTCGATCGTGCCTGCCTCCGTCCGTCGCTGCTCCACCGTTTCTATGGTTGCTTCTCTGTAACCCCTACGGTAGTAGAACTCCTGGAGTGACCGAGTGAAATCCTCACGCTGGTTGGGGAGGTAGCGGTCGCCTGTCTTGGCCCTCAATATCTTCCGGAGCTCGTTGTCGCTGATTGCCGCGTTGCCCTCGAATTGCAGCGATCCCAGATCGTATCTGGGACCTGTAATTACTCTGATGACGCTCTCGTAGCTCCCCGATTCCGGTCTTCGCTCCACCCGCGGAAGGCTCACATCGGCGCTCAGGTAGCCCAATCCCTCGAGGTGCCTGGACACTTCGCGCTGAACAGCCTCGGGATTCGCAGTGGATTCAGTGTCGAGCTGGGCTTTTCGCAGAACCGAGCGCAGCTCTTTTGCAAGACCCCGGCCGGATCCCTCGAAACTCAGTGTCACCCTTTCGTAGCGCGGTCCCGGCACGATGTCGAACACGATCTTCCTGACGGCGTCGCTTTCCCCCTCGACTCTCGTCGACAGCTCCACATCGCAGAACCGTTCCCGGATCAGATGACGACGGACGAGGGTGGAAGCCTCTTGAAGTCGTTGGGCATCCACGACACCATTCTGCCACGCGCCGGCGACCTGTTCCCTTACTTGTTTCGGCAGGTCGATCCCCTGGAAGGAAAACACAACCGGCCGGCCTGCGTTGATCCAGAGTTTCAGCCGGACACTGCGCCCGTCCTCGTCCCTTTCGCGCTCCTGCCGGAGGCGCATCTCGAGATAACCTCTGTTCGCGTAGAACCGTGTCAGTTCTGCAATCCGCTTCTGCACATCGATGAAGTCATATTTCTGGCCCGCTTTCAACTCCAGCTCTTTAAGGATCACCTCCCGTGGGAGTGCGAGATCCCCGTCGACATCGAACGACTCCAGCCGCACTGATTCCTTGCGGCGCGTCGAACGGATGTCGCCGGTCGCGTCTCCTCCGCCGAACCGCAGCTTATGGCGCAGTTCGCCGCGATCTGTGTCCTCCGTCTGGCTGACGTAACGGCCCTCGAGCGTGCGACGCCAGTCGTACTCTCCAATCCAAATGTAGTCATTGCTGTTCTGGAGGTTCGTCGAATAGGTCAGACGCAATTCCGGCGTAAAACTCTGCCCGATGGTCAAGCGGGCGGTCGGATCAGAGTCCGGCGAGATGAGGCTGGGTTCGATTCTGAAATCGCTGACTCCGAGCGCGCGCCGGACACGCATGTTGAAGCTGCCCATCATGGAGGAGCCAAAGAGAGACAGGGCCTGCCTGGAAAGCAGATTCCCGCTGGAGATATTCTCCGTATTGTCCACAGACCCGGTCAGGAGAAGCGAGTAGATCTGCTCTTGTGTCGCCGCCGGATCCGAGGTGAAAGAAGCCTCCATGTCGTTCAACCCCCCGGCAGCGTTGATCGTAACGATGTACTCCCCAATCCTGGTATCGGCATTCAGATCGAGCGTCGGCTCGATTGTGTTTTCATTCGTAAATATTACCACGGCACGAGTTACGGCGAAAACCCGCTCGGCGATATAGACGCGGCCTCCCTCATCCAGCTCGAGGCGCCCAAGCAGGGCCGGGCGGCTCGCCGTGCCCGAGAGGCGGAGATCTGCATATGCATCCACCCTCGCCAGGTTATTGTCAACGCTCACGGGCGAAGTCGTCCGGATTTGGACGTTCAGACGGATCCGTTCCAGGAGAGGATTCGGTCCGGCTTTTGAGATCGGAGCGGCCTTCAGGGTCTGGAGGTTGATGGCCTCCCTGTGTTCCCCCTCCAGAATCTGCACTGTCCCGCCGATGAGAAACGAAGTTCCTTCAGACCGCGCCTCCAGGTCGATGTTAGATGCGGTATGCAGTCCCTTCGGGTAGTCCAGGAACAAGTTGTTGGCACTGGCCTGTATCCGGAGGTCTTTCACTCCGTCGCGGTTGAAGGAGAAGCCTCCTTCCGCAGTAAGCGAACCGCCGTTCACCTGGCCGCTCAGACCGGTCAACGTTGCCCGCGTGCCGGTGAATTCTGCGTGCCCGCGGAGGTTTTCGACGACAAGCGGAGGGGTCGTGAGGATAAATCTCCCGTCTTCCAGGTCGACATTGCCGCTGACCAGAGGTTCCCGGACGGTTCCGCCGACCTCGAGTCCGAGGTCGACAGTACCCGAAACACCGGCTGCTGCTCCGGTGAGGTTCAGGAGCTGCGCGTCCGAAGTACCGGCAATCTTTAGGTTGAGGGTGCCATTTTCGAGCAAGCTTGCCGAGCCCGTTGCCCGAAGAGCGGTACCCTTACCCTTCAGCTCGAAGTGATCGATGAACAGCTGTCCGTCTCCGATCCTGAGGAGAGTCTCCCCCAGTTGCGCTGCCTCCGATTCCCTCGCTTTCAAGGTCAGCTCCGGGAATCGAATCTTGCCGCGGATCAGGTGGAGCTCAGGGCGGGGGGCTTCCATTTCGGCCTGGAGGCTGATATTCCCGGTGAGACCCCCGGGGATATCGGCCAGGATTGCGGGATCGATGTTCTTAAGCTCCACTCGTCCGCGCATGGTGCCGGAGGGGTTTTTTATCGAAAGCGCGGAAATAGGGAGCGTGGCAAGGGCACTGATGGTACCGCCGGCCAAACTCGCATCCAGCCGCCGCACTTCGATGGCATCCGGATTGACGTGTACGTCAGTGACAATGGAGGTAAGTGGAGTCTTGAGCCCGGGAATCCGAAGTTCGCCATCGTTGCAGGCAATCACGGCATCCGGAGCGAGTTGCGCAATGGATCCGCGTAGCGATCCCCGTATCTGTAGCGTCCCTTTCGCCTCAATTTCCCTGAAGGAGGGCACCAGAAGGGGGAGGAGGGAGACCGGGAGCGTTCCGTCGATCGACAGCACGTCGCCGGTTCCGCTGCCCGACAAGGGGAGGGATCCGCCGATTTTCAGCGCCTCGTGGCCGGAGGAGAGAGAGGCAGGGACGACCGTCAGCGTTCTGCCTTTCCACTCCACTCCGATCTCTGCACCCCGAACCTCGTGATCCCCGAACCGGAAGATGAAATCCCGCAGGAAACCCTTCGCCGTCAGGTCTGCCGGACTAGACAGGGGACCAGCCACGTCGATCCGGCCTGCAACCGAGCCTCCCACCGGGATGTCCTGAACCGTGGAAACGCCAAGTCGGTTGAAGCCGATTCCTGCCGATTCGGCCGTGATCGCTATCGTAAATGGATCCCTGAGGCCCATCTCCCCGCGCAGAGTCGCGGAAAAGTCCGGGAGCTCGAAGCTGATCTGCGCGCGGCTCCCCTGCGCGGCCAGGGCGCCGCGCACAGTCCCGACTTTCTGTTCTGCAAAAGATACTTCCGCACCATCGAGGCGCGCAGTCCACGCAGGATCAGACAGTGAGGTTTCACCCCCGGCTTCAAACGAGAAGACTCCGCGGATTCCAGTTCCGTCCGGCAGAGCCATCGAGTCAAGTCTCAATCCTGTGCCCGTTGCCCTGAACCTGAGGCTGTCGGCCTCCCAATCCAGGGAACCGGACGCTTCGAGCCTGCCATTCCCGGTCTCCTGCGGTTTTTCGAGTTGCAACTGATCGACAGCCAGCCAGGTGCCGTGGAGGCGAAACCCGGCGGCGAGAGCGCCGAGGTTCTCCCCGAGAGCCTGGAGATCCTCACATTCCAGTTTGCCTTCAGCCACGGGCTCTGCAAACGTTCCCTCTGCCGTCAGGTGCCCGGAAAGCCGCCCTGTGACCGGAACCCCCAGGGCGAGTGGCGCCAGCAGGGCCCCCAGGGCCGCGTCATCGAACCCGGCCTTGAGGCTGAGAGAGGGAGAACCGGACGAATTCGTGTTGACCTCACCGCTCAGCCGCATTTCCTGCCCCTGCCATGCGGCATCGATATCAGCGAACTTCCACAGACCGCCGTCGTATTCGACGGTTCCTGTGAAACCGATGTCCGAGATACGGCCGATGTGAAGCGATGCCGAATCGACTTTCGCGGTCACGTGTGGCCGCTTTGGAGGGCCATCCACTCGGGCGTTCCAGCGAACTGCGCCATCGATCGGCACCTGGAATTTCACCATCGCCGAGGGCCAGATCCGGCGGGCAGCGGATATAACGGCGGCCCCATCGTCGACGTTACCGGCGAATTCGCCCCGCAATTCGTCCGTAACACTGTTGAAACGAAGATCCCCGTCGAGGTGGAAGCCGGGGCCATGGATTCCCGTGACATTAAGCGCGAGGTTTTGCCTCTCCCGTACCAACTTGAGAGATCCCCCCAACGGGATCGACCGGCCGGAGTCGCGGGATTCACGTGGAGTCACATTCAGATCCATCTCCAGTCTGGCAGCCCGCCAATCATTACCCTCCCATGCTATGCCGGCAGCCCCGGAAGCGATCCCGCCAATCGCCGGAGCCCAGCCAAACCGGGTCATGAGCTGGCATATATCCAAATCCCGGGCATCTATTTTGAGCGCACTATTCCCCTGTTTCGCCTGCAATGACATCGCACCCGAAGCAGTAAGAGCTCCCGCCGCCGAATTTGCAGAAAGTCCGCTCAGGGTAAGCATGGAACCGGCCTGATCGTAATGCAGGCTAGCCTGTCCGAACCACGGACCCACGCCGGCCAGGCGAACATCCTCTGCCTGCAAATCACCCTTCGCCTCCAGGCGTCCCAGTTGTCCTGAAAGGGATGCTTCCAGACTGGCTGTGCCGGACAGCGGATCCTGGCCTCCCACCAGCTTCCAGGCGTCGCCAAGCGACACATTCGATTTAAAGGAGAGCTCGTAGGAAGGATCGTCGAGGTTCCGTATTCGCCCGTGTCCCTCAGTAATCATTCCAGGAACTCTCGCCGTCAGCGACCGGATTTCAAGGTCTGAGGAGATGAGCTTCCCGGACAGGTGAATTTCATCAACAGTCAGGAGCGTATCTTTTAACGCCAATCGTCCGGGAGCGAGTGTTGTGAGATCGAGGTCGCGGCCGCCGCCATTCCCGGAGATTGCGCACCGCAAGCGCGGCAACTCCAATTGCAGGCTGTGAGGAATGTTTCGGTAGTGGAGAGAGGCTTCCTCGATGGTAATCTTCGACGGAAGCGAGTTCCAGTCAAAGTGGGTCGGAGATTTCGATTCCGGGAAGTTCGTCCTGCCGTCGCTCGAGACTACCGGCTGCAAGGAGAGATTCTGAATCTTGACGCTTTCGATGGCGGAAAGACCACGAGGAAGTCGCAGTGGATTGAAGCGAACGGAAATGGATTCTATGGTTGCCAGGGGCGGCAGGTCGACGGCAACATCCGATAGGAGCGCGAAGTTCTTTATGTCGAGGGTTCCAAGAGGCAGATTGAAGCGAAAATCGGAGGCTTGCATGGACGTGCCGGCCGATGCCCGCGCACGGCTGGCCAAAAATGAAAATACAGCCTGCTGAACGGGCGGAAGATGGAGCACGGCCAGCGATGCCGTGCCGGTAAGCGTCAACACTGCAAGCGGGATGATGACATGCTTCCATCGGATAGGAGAGGCCAATGCCGTCACTCCAGAAAGGGACTGCGTCGACGGAGTCAATTCTCCCTTAACCGGCGTGGGTGTGACAAGACGCATTTATCGCTGAAATGCGCTGGCCGCGAAGGGCGCGGTATCCCCGATTCCAGCATCCGGACCTGAGTGAGGGCGAGTGTGCCATGCCGACCGGCGCTATCGCACCATCCTTGCTCCTGTGATCCGATCGCCAAGCTCGATGTGATCCACGACCTCCAGGCCGCGGATGACGCGCCCGAGTGCAGTGAAATCGCCCTCGTTGTGCGGCTGCGGAGTGCTGCCGAGCGTGTAACCGGGCCGGCCGGTGTCGAGACCCGACGACGCCCAGCTCAGATTGCCGCGCGTGAGGCCGCGGCGATTGACCTCATCTCGCAGGGGGGCGTCACTGCCGATGGCGCGCTGCTGGGCGACGAAGTTCGGGACAACGCGGCCGAATTCCGTGCCCACGATCGCTCCGGACGCCACGACCCCCTGGAGATACTCGACGCCCATCGGCGCGTCGCCGGGGTATAGCTCGATTTCTATGGCACCGCGCGGCGTCTCGAGAATGACCCGGGGCTTCGCACCGCCGTTATAATCAGGCACAATCCATTGCTCGACGATCCGGCGGTACTCGGCATCGCTCTTCGCCGGCCTGGGCGGAGCACCCGACCGGCCACGCCCGCCGCCTCCGCCGGCTGCCGGCACCAGGCTTTTCCTGGTTGGATCCGCAGCGAGAGCCTCCAGCCTGGCGCGCCCGGCCGCGCTGGCGCGCAGCGCTTGTGCGGCAGCTGTCCGCGCAACGATGCTTTGCTCCTGCAAAAGGGCCTCGGCAGGATCTACCGCTGCATCCGGCGCGAGGGCAGTGAGAGGTGTGAGGGCAGTGACGCGCAACGACAGCGGCCGTGCGGGCGCCATGGCGGCCACGAGCTTCGGGGCAACGATGTCCTTGCGCACCTGGAAACGTCCCAAGGCCTCTGCCGCCGAAACTGACATCCATGCGTCTGGCGAATCGAGCGAGGCGACCACGACCGCAAACGACTCGTCGTCGTCATAGCCGGATAGTGCCCGCAGGGCCTCGGTACGGACGCGGCGGTCCGGGTCCTTCACCGCCTCGCGGAGTAACGCCGACGCCACCGCGCGACTTGTCGCGGACTTATCGATAACCGCCGGCGCCAGGCCGCGCACGGCCCAGAAGCGCACATCGCCGGATGAGTCCCGGCTGAGCTCGAGCAGGTGCGGAATGGCCGCAGGATCGCGCGGGCGGAAAAGCGCCCACGCGGCCCGCCACCGAACCTCGATGTCGGTCGCCGCCTTCCAGCGTACAATCGGAGCGAGGTCGCCGGGCGATGTAAAGCGCCCGATCGAAAGCAGCGCTTCGCCGACAACAGGCGCTGTCGCCGCCGTGGCGGGCGCCTCAGTCAGGTATTTTGACAGCGCGGTCAGGGCCTCCGCCGATCGTATCTTGCCCAGCGCGCGGGCCGCCTCAAGTGCCACGGCCTGCGGAGTCTTCGGCGACGACAGCACATCACCCAGCCAGGCCACGGCATCGGCGCTCTTCAGCTGCCCCGCCGCGAAAGCGACGCTCGCTACGACCTCGATGTCAGGGTCGCTTCGCATAGGAATCAACAGCGCGTAGCTTCGCGGATCAACGATCCGCCCGACCGCGACGACCGCGCGCCGGCGGACTTCCGGGTGAGCAGACTGGAGGATCTTCGAGAGCGCCTGCTCATCCAACTGACGCGCGTCTTCAAGCTTCACCAGTTGGGTGATGGCATCGACGTCGGCGGGGCCGAGCGGTCGCCGTTTCGTCCCCTGGGCCCGAGGGGAAGCCGGCGAAAAGGTTAGCGTGAAGGAAACAGCCAGCAGCAGGGCAATCGATCGTTGCATGAGAAATGGAACTCCTGACAGAAAATATTGTATCTATTTAGCGACCCCGGAGAAAACTGCCACGAATTCCACGAATTTTCACGAAAGCCGCATCGTATGGCTCCTATCAGGGGAGATAATCTTCGTGAGAATTCGTGAAATTCGTGGCTTCATTTACAGATCCTTAACTGTTCTGAGCCGGCTAAACAAAATATTGCCAATGAAGCGAAATCACTTCCAGGCACGGAGCGAAAATAGCATAAACCGCGCTGGAAAACCCG
>JAFNAG010000158.1 GCA_017860135.1 Acidobacteriota bacterium | reverse complement strand
TTCATGGCGGCGGTGGGATTGACCGACACCGGGATTCTTGTCGCAGTGCCGCCTCCTGAAAGCAATTGGGTGGAAAGTGCTCCTTCGGCAGTAGTTGCGTTGAATCCGATGGCGAGCAGCGGATGGTCGTAGAAGAGGCCATAGCCCGCCCGGATTACCGTCTTGCCGTTGCCGGCTGGGTCCCAGGCCAGCCCGAATCGCGGGGAGATATTGTTGTAGTCCCGAGGAATGCCCTCGATGACGTTAAATGCGGCTTCGGCGGCCCGGTTCAGGTCGGTTGCGGCTTCAAACCTCTGGGTAAACTCGACATCGTAGCGGAGTCCATAGTTCATCGTCAACCGTGGGTGGATGCGCCAGCTGTCCTGAAAGTAACCGGCAAGCGGGTAATTGTCGAAGGGCTTGTCCGAGTTCCCGATTCCCTGGATGAAGACCTGGGGCAGCCCGAGCCCGTAGGCCTGCGGGGCGATGATGCTGGGTACAGCGATTTCGGCGATGCTGGAGGGAAGCCCGAGCTGCGAAGGAGTCAGGCCGCCGAAGTTGAACACGCCGCCGTAGTTCAGCTCGAAAATCTGCTCCGTGGAACTGCGGAGCTGAATCACGTTCAGGTCCACCCCCATTTTGAGAATGTGGTTTCCCGCCGTCCAGCTCAAATTGTCGGACCATTGATAGCGGCGTTCGATGCGGTCCACCGTCGAGAAGGGCTCGCGGCCGAAGAAGCTGTATCCGGTTATGTTGACGGCCACCTGGTCTCCGCCGGGGAGCGTCGAGTATCCGTAATGGAGCCCGCGGCGTGCGAACTGGAACCGGGTCTCGTTGAAAATCCTGCTGCTCAGCGCCGCGAAGTGCTGGCCGACGACCGCAAGGTCACGTGTCTGCTGCAATGAAGTGCGCGTACCGGCATTCTGCCCGAAATTCTGGTTCTGGGCATTGACCTGGATGCCGGTAACGAGGGAGGGAGACACATTCAGGCGCAGGAATGAGCTGTGCCGATCGTTCCAACGGTGATCGAGCCGGCCGGAATAGAAACTGGTCCCCTCGGCGACCGGGTAATTACCGATCAGGGAGCGCAACGGGACGAATGACGCAGGCAGAGAAACCAGGTTGCCGGAACTGCACGGCAATGCGGGCGGCAGGCAGTCAATGGGAATGGGGAAACGGGGCCCGGGTGCGACAAGAACTCCGCGGGAACCCGCAACCAGCCCGGGATCGATCCCATCCAGAGCCACACTCGATCCCGAACCCGCGAGCGCAAAAAGCGTGGCGGCCGTCTGCGCGCCCCCCGGCGCTCCCAGCACCGCGGGATTACTGACGAAGTCACGCTGTGCCGGCGTCAGCAGCAGCGTAACACCGGGAATGGCAGGCGTCGTCGCCGGCACCAGCCCGAAATTGTTGGCTCCGATATTGGTGAATCCCGTCTCCTGGCGGCGAGTGGTTTCATAAGAGATGAAAAAGAAGGTTGTGTCCTTCTTGACGGGACCCCCGATGGTGGCGCCTGCCTGGACCCGTGTATATGGCTGCTTCACGGCCTGCACCTCGCCAGTCAGGGGATCCACCTCGACGGAGAAGGGATTGCGGGCCTGGATGCTCTTGTGCCGCAGATACCCGAAAATATTGCCATGTACCTCATTGGAGCCGCCCTTGGTAACGATGTTGATGACTCCGCCCGTGGCGCGGCCGAATTCGGGCATATAATTACTCATGACAAGCTGGAATTCCTGCACTGCCTCCTGGGATACGGTCGCCCGGATCCCGTTGGTCGAGTTATCGACCGCATCAGCACCGTCCACCGAAACCTGGTTGGATCGCGCCCGCTGGCCCTGGAAGTTCAGGCCGCTTGTCGGCGCGGCGCCGATCGATGGCGAGCTGTCGCGCTGGGCCTGAGACGTGGTCAGCGTGAAGTTGATGTAGTTTCGCCCGTTAATGGGAAGTCCGTCGATCATACGCTGGTTGATCGTTTCCGCGACCGCGGTCCGCCTCGTTTCGATCAGATCGGCAGTGCTGCTCACCGTGACCGTTTCCTCGCCCGCGGCGATTTGCAGGCGCGCGCGAAATTCCGCCGATTGACCGATCGTCAATTGCACGTCGGGGCTCACCAGCCGGGCGAAACCCCTGGCTTCGACGCCGATCTCATAGTGTCCGGGAGCCAGTCCTACGAAGACAAATGTACCACTGTCGTCGGTCGCCCCTTTTCGTTCCGCACCGGTTCCGAGGTGTTTTATACCGACACTGGCCCCGGGAACCGCGGCATTCTGGGGATCCAGCACATGCACCGAGAGATCCACCGTGCTGACCTGCGCGAATACGCTCCACGAGAGGCCGGAGGCCAAATATGCCGCCATCAGCAATCCTGAAATCGAAATCCTGGTCCGAAGCATGCTCATCTCCTTGCGGTGTCGCGGTCCCCATGATGCCTTGGCGAAAGGAGTTCGCCGATGCCCTCGGTCGAACTCAGAGATCCAGACATAATGCTGAACTATTGCCCGGAGACGAATGTTCAGGCCATCCGACACAAAGGTTGAGTGGAATTTTTATTACTGAAACCGCCTCCGATCAAGCGGAAACTTATTACTCCAATGGATTATCCCCCACGGATAAGGTGGATCCCTGACACCGGAGCGCGTTTCTGCTTTGCGGTTTTCGCCGGGATATCCTATAAAATCTCATCGCCGGCTCCGAAATCGGTCGGCCGGCGCAAAAACGACATGAAAATGATGGCTTCAATCCTCTCTGAACCGACCTTGAAGGCACTGATCGAACGAAGCGCCACGCTGCATGCCCACCGGCCGGCACTGGCATTTGCCGAAGAAGAAGCGTTGGACTACAGGAGCATGTATGCGCAGGTCCAAATCCTGGCCCGGTACATGCAGGATTTCGGAATCTGCCATGGAGACAAAGTGGCACTCCTGGGGGAAAACTGCCCGCACTGGAGCATTGTGTATTTTGCGGTTACGACAATCGGGGCGGTGATTGTCCCGATCCTGCCGGATTTCCACGCATCGGAAATCGCCCACATCCTGCGCCATTCCGGGAGCCGCCTCCTATTCGTATCGCAGCGGTACTATTCAAAAGCCGAAGACATCCGTCTCGAAGCACTCGAGGGCGTGGTCATGCTGGATGATTTCACAATCATCCGGCTGCAGGACGCCAGGTCGACGCTGAAGCATCCCGCGCAACAAGCCAAGGCGGACGCATGCAGGATCCTTGACATTCATACGTGTGAAGGCGGCACCCCGGAGGTGCAGGTCAGACCCGACGATGCAGCATCCATCATTTACACCTCGGGAACTACAGGGCATGCCAAGGGCGTGATCCTCTCCCATCGCAACATTGTCAGCAACGCCCTCGCCTGTGCCGCTGTCCAGAAAGTGACGCCGGAAGACCGCCTCGTATCGATTCTTCCTCTCCCCCATGTGTTCGAGTGCACGGTAGGTATGATCCTCCCCCTGATGCAAGGTTCGTGCATTTACTATCTCCGCCGGGCTCCTTCCGCCGCCGTGCTCCTGCCTGCACTCGCAGCCGTCCGGCCGACTGTGATGCTTGCCGTTCCTCTCATCATCGAAAAGGTTTATAAGTCGAGGATTCTTCCGGGAATCCGCAAACGCTTCGTAACCCGGCAGCTCTTCAGGCTCCAGGGATTCCGCAAGCGGATCCACCGGCTCGCAGGGCGCAAACTGAAGGAACTGTTCGGCGGCGAACTCCGTTTTTTCGGGATCGGCGGAGCCCCTCTTTCCCCGGTGGTCGAACGTTTCCTGCTCGAGGCTGATTTCCCGTACGGGATTGGCTACGGATTGACAGAGGCATCGCCCCTTGTGTCCGCCTGCACTCCGGGGCGTACCCGTATTCGGTCCGCAGGGACTGCGGTGCCAGGTATAGAGATCCGCATCGCCGATCCGGATCCGGCCACGGGGATCGGCGAGATCGAGGTGAGAGGCAGCTCGGTAATGCTCGGGTATCACGAGGACCCGGAAAGGACTCAGGAGGCCTTCACTGCCGACGGTTGGTTGCGAACGGGCGATCTCGGCCGGCTCGATCATGATGCCTACCTGTATGTTACGGGCCGGCTGAAAAACGTGATCCTCGGGCCGAGCGGCGAAAACATCTATCCCGAGGCAACCGAATCAGTGATCAACCGTTCGGACGTGGTGCTGGAGTCGCTCGTGTACGAGGATGCGGGGAAGCTGGTGGCGCGCGTCCACTTCGATTACCAAAAACTCGACGAACAATTCGCACTGGAAGATCTGACCGAATCCCAGGCCCGGGAGCGCATCGGGCAGATGCTCGAACAGGTCAAACGGGACACGAATGACCAGGTGTCGGCATTTGCACGGATTTCCCGTGTGATCGAACAGGTGGAACCGTTCGAAAAGACTCCGACACAAAAAATCAAACGGCATCTGTATGCAGCTCAAAAAATCGAGGTTTGAGCAAATCGCGATGCATTCATTCGGCGTTCCAGGATAGCACTCATTCAATGGCCGGGCTGGCGAGGGGGACGGGCTGAAGCCCGCACTTATTTACCTGCCAGCGGGGGGCAGTGGTCAGCAAAAGCGAGGCGCCCTCTCGTCACCGGCTGCTCGACGCCCTGCAACGCCAGAGACAAGTCGGGATTAATGTCCCGTACAACCCCGCGAACGAAAGGAGGGGGATAGGATGCGATTTCCAAAGTCGCGTCAATCCCTTCCTCCCAGATGCAAACTTCCCTTCCGACCACCAGGGAGGAATCGCGATATTCCTCGAACAGGGACCGGGGGCCTTCACCCACGAACCGGCTCCATAGGCGGGCAATCTCTGCGAGGATCGCCTGGAAGGCCGCTGCCACCCCGATGTTTGCACCTGCATGCATCAGGCATCCGACAGCAGGGACAAAAGGTGTCCAGGGCAAGTCCGGCGCGTGAAGCAGATTCAGTCCGATTCCGAAGACCACGTCAGATACACCGCCGGCATTCGTCCGGGTGGAGGTCAGCACACCGCCCACTTTCCGCCCTTCCACCAGGATGTCGTTGACCCACTTGATGCCCGGCTGCACGCAGCCGGCTGTGAGTTTCCTCAATGCTCGAACAACGGATACTGCCGGCAGCATGGTGAGCGCGAGAGCGTTGCGGGCTTCCAGGCCTCCTGCGTGAAACGCCGTGCACATGTGCAGGTTACCCTGGACTGCCGCCCATGGCCGCCCCCGCAGTCCGTGGAAGTTCCGCCCTCGAAGCGCGGCGGTGGCAACAGGTCCTGGCAGCACCAGCCCGGCGCCAAGCAGCTGGTTCAGAACATCAAACTGGGATGCGGGGGCATCCTGCACTATCACGGCGCGCTTCCAGAACTGAACAAGCTCAGGATCCGCGGCGGCACCGATCCAAATCGCATGTCCGGCGCTCAGTGCCTGGAAGAGCGCCAATTCCTCCCCCGGCAGGGATTCCAGCCGGATGGCGGGCCCGATATCACCCGGCCCCGCAAAGTCACCGATCAGATCCGGAGAATCCATCAATATGCGCATGGCTCCAGCGTCCCACCCGGAAGGCTGCCACAGATTTCGCAGACTTCACGGATGATTGTAATCGAAAGATCTTTTGACTGCGGGAGTATACGGCTACCAGCGGCTGTAATATCCATTGCTGAAGCGCACGGTCAGGTCCGGCAGTTCCCCGGGCGCATCGAGCTTCACCTCGACTTTGCGCCGACTGCCGTCATTTTTCCTGTTAGCGGGCGAGTACCCCAGAATATACAGGTTATTCAACTCGTCGCGAATGAGATCGAGATAATAGACGAAGTCATTGGTGTTGGGGATGATGAAGGTCCGGATTTCCTCCACTCCTGCACTCCTGAACGACGTCGCCGAATTATAAGGCCGGAAAGTGATGGCATAAAACTGAGTGTCGGTCTGCTTTGGTATCGTGCCCAACAGTGATTGAGCAGGCATGTTGCCCCCGGACGGATTATCCGAAACGAGGATGAGGGCCCTCTTTTCGTTTTTCCCTTGCCTGATCTGATTCAGTCCCGCCGAGACCGCGGAAAACAGAAGGTTCTGCCCGACCGGAAAGACCACTTTCGCCTGGTCCGGCTTTGCTCCACGGCGGTACGTATCGAGTTGTGCTATCCGTGCATCGAAGGTGATCATGAAGAGCTCATCGGCCGGATGCCCGGAATTCGCCCATCGTTCCAGGCTCGTGCCCGCCGTGTCGGTCTTGAGTTGCAGGATATTTCTCCGGTCGAAAAGAATCCCGATGCTGACGGGCGCTGACTGCTGCATGAAAGTATGGATCGTCTGCTGGCGGCCGTCTTCCAACACTCTGAAGTTCTCCTGACCGAGCCCCCCAATGTAGCGGTTCAGCCGGTCTGTGACCAGGACCCGGACGAAGACGCCGTCCTCCCCAACGCGGATCCCGGGCGGCGGAACTTCTGCGGGCCTTTGTGCGTAAGCGGATAGCAATAGCAGGAGCAGAGCGGATATCGTGACTGATCCGCGAATCTTCGGCGATGCCATAGTCTCACCTCGCTCGAGATCGGCAAAGGAACCAACTGCGATTTCCCGCCCTCAGGCGTTAACTATATTGTCGCATGATTTTCGTCGCGCGACACCCGGTTATCTGCATTTGCCGGCGCGGGCCTCTCGCCCGCCTTGCCAGGGTGCAGGTGGGACGCCCGCGCTCCAGAAGACCGGGAGTTGCACCGTCCGTGCCTGTCACCCAGCTTGAAATTCTGGTACTCTGACCGGCGTGAACAGCGCGGCGGATACACGCATACAATCCCTGATTTTTTACTATCACCGGTTGAATCGCTACAGCTTCAACGCCCTTGCGGGGGCTCTCGACAGCGACCCTGAACTGGCGGACGTGCCGGTCCGCCTGGCCAAAACTGAGGAAGACCTCGCCGCTGCCGCAGCACAGGCACTCAAACGGCACGATCGGGCTGTCGTTGCTTTGTCGATCTTGACTCCACAACTCCAGGAGGTTCAAGACCAGCTCCGGCAGCTCAGGTCCGACCATGGGTCGAGAATCACATTCCTGGCGGGCGGCCCGCACGCGGCCGCAGAAGCCGGCGAGTTGGTAAGTCTCGGCATCGACCTGGTTTTCCGCGGCGAGTCCGAAATGAGCTTCCCTGCTGTGCTCAAGCGGCTCGCAAGAGGACTGAATTGCCGGGATATCGCCGGAACCGCATACCTGAGCGGCGACGAAGTGGTAGTGCATCCTCCTGCCCATCCTGTCGACATCGACTCGTTTCCTTCCTTCTCCCCGAAACGGGGGATGCTGGGCCCGATCGAGATCACACGCGGCTGCCCCTTCGCCTGCGGGTTTTGCCAGACGTCGTGGATCTTCGGCGTTCGCCCTCGACACAGGAGTGTCGATAACATCGTCCGGCAGGCCCAATCGCTCCTTTCAAGACCACGCCCGGTGATCCGCCTCCTCTCGCCCAACGCTTTCTCCTACGGTTCCGAAGACGGGCGGCAGCTCAATCTTCCCGCCATACGCAGCCTGCTGGCTGCACTTCGTGAGACGGTGTCTGCCAGAGGCCGGATTATTTTCGGGTACTATCCATCGGAAGCGCGTCCCGAGCACATCACTCCCGAAACCCTCGACCTGCTGCGTGCATTTGCCGACAACGATGAAATCGTGATCGGCGCACAATCCGGCAGCGCGCGCATGCTGGATGCCTGCTGCCGGGCTCATTCCGTCGACAGCGTCCTGGCGGCAGTGTCACGGGCCAGAAAAGCCGGTTATAAGGTCATCGTCGATTTTATCTTCGGACTGCCGGGCGAGACGCCGCAGGACGTGCGTGAGACTCTCGCCCTCATCGGGCAAGTATCACGCCTTGGCGCCCGGATCCACCCGCACGCATTCGTGCCGCTGCCACAGACGGCCTTCGCGGCGGAACGCCCCGGAAGAATATCCGCAGACGTCATCCGGGCATTGGATAGCCTCGACCGGCAACAGCGTATCTATGGAGATTGGGTCGAGCAACGGCGCCTGGCGAATCGAATGTATCGCAGCCAGAATACCGTATCGAGCCGACGAGCCCTGGCAGACTTTGGGCATCAGACATCAGACTGAGGCAAAACGTCTGGGGTCTGCAGTCTGAAGTCTGTGGTCCCCGAAGACTGACTTCAGAAAGCAGCCTTTACGCCGGCGGCTTCAGGATCTGCAACGAAATCGACGACGATTGCGGTCCCGACTCCGGAAGATGTTCATTGTATTCCCGGCGCCAGTGACATGATGGGTGTGAGCTTGCCCCAGCCCTGCTCCTTGACGGTCTTCATGTCGTTGATCAGGCGTTCCGGCAGATTCTCCTTCAGCCTGGGAGGCACCGTTTGGTTGCCGACTACCCACGCCAGAGCGGATACTGTTTTCGCCACTCGGTGCATCTGCTCGTAGTCGATCTTCTCGGGGCTGTCGCCCGGCCGGTGATAATCGGAGTGCAGGCCGCTGGTAAAAAACGCTACCGGGATCCCCATTTTGGCAAAGTTGTAATGGTCGCTCCGGTAAAAGATGCGTTGGCCGTTCGGCTGCGGCCCCAGGTTGTCGTGTGTCTCGTCGGGAGCCGTAACATCGTAGAAATGATTGAGCTTCAGTTTCATGTAGTTGTCGTTGAGGCCCACCAGCGCTTTGTCAACCTCGTCACTGCTGATGTTCGGCCCGACGATGAAGATCTCTCCCGGCTCGACCAGTTTGTATTGGGGCGGATCGACATATCCGGGCGTTTTGCTGCGGCCGATCATATCCATGTTGATATCGAGCACAACTTTCGTGATGTCTACCGGCGGAAACTGGCAAAAATACTGTGAACCCCAGAGTCCTTTCTCTTCACCCGCCACCCAGAGATAGATGATTGTGCGCTTCGGCCGGATCCCCTTGGCGGCACCTTCCTGCCAGGCACGCGCCATCGCCATGATGGCAGCGCACCCGGAAACATCGTCGTCCGCGCCGTTGAGGATGCCGTCCCCGTTGACAGGATTGGTCAGGCCGGAATGATCGAGGTGGGCGCTGATGACAACATATTCGTTCTTGAGCACAGGATCGCTCCCTTCGAGCATGGCAATCACGTTGAAAGCGTGGCTGCGCTGGGATGCGACCGCGATGTGAAGGTCGAGCTTCTTCTGGGCATTCAGCTCGAAAGAATCGAGCCTGACATTCGCCGCCGCGCCCTCGAAAACCTGTGCCGCACTCATCCTTTCGCCCTGGAAGATCGAAGTGATCAACTCCAGGCCCGCCGTCATTGCCGGAACCGAAGGCGGACGGTTCGCCTGGAATCTCACCACCTGATAGGACGGTCCATTAAGACTCGGGCCCCGGCCGCCCGTGGGCGGGCTGGCCATCGCGGACAGCTGCTGGAATGTCGGAACCGTGATGATCCCGAGCGCTCCATTTTTGGCCGCATATCCCTGCGGCGTCATGAAATCCACATTTTCCGTTCCCAGCGGGTTCGCGGCTCCGCCGCCGCCCCGGCCTGCGCCTCCTGCCGCGGCGCCGCGGCCCGCGCCCGCCTGAGCACGCGCCGCAGCCAGTTCCGGCGGCACGCCGGCTACCACCACGATTTTCCCGCGCACATCGATTCCCTGGTAGGGATTCGTGTTGGTCTTGTGTATTACGTAGCCGTGCCCGGCAAACACCAACTGGGCCCCGGCGATGTCTACGGGCTCGGAGACGCCGCCGCCACGGCCTCCACCACCACCTATGGTCCATTGTTTCCCGTATTCGAAACTGACGGGGCCGGTGGGGGCAGATGCTCCGCCGCCGCGCCCACCTGCCGCTTCACCTCGCCCGCCGCGGGCTCCGGGCGGCGGCATGGTCAGTGTCAATTTCATGCCCGCAGAATCGAGCTGGTTGCTCACCAGCTCAAAGGGCATGAGATAGGGCTGCAGCGGGCCGCCTGTGCCGGTCGTATTGCCGCCCGGCCTTACTCCCCATGAGTTCAGATTACTGGCAATGTACAATGCGGCGGTGTCATATCCGCGGGAAGGGGAGTTGCGTCCTTCCATCTGATCGGACGCCATGAAGTAGGTGTACAACTTCAATTCATCCTGGGTGATGGCGTCAGAGTTGCCATAGACGGCGGTTCTGGCTGCCGCCGCCCTGGCGTTCCTGGCTTTCGGTTGTTGCGGCGCCGCTTCACTCCAGGCCAGAGTGAAAAGCAGCGCGCAAACGAGTGTAGTGGTTGC
>JAFNAG010000157.1 GCA_017860135.1 Acidobacteriota bacterium | reverse complement strand
TAAATCTGGTCACGATCGGCGACACCGACGACCAGCTGATGCTGACCAGCGCGATCAGCTTTTCGGAAACAGGCAAGTTCCTCGTGCCTTCACGGTTCGCCACCAAGGAGTTTCATGGTTTCCTGTTTGGGGCCGCCACAGCGTCCGGCGAAGTCTATTCCAAATACCCTCCCGGGTACTCCCTGGTGCTGCTCCTGTTCCTGCCGCCTGCCGCGCTGGCCGGCAAACTGTTCGGAAGTATCGGTCCGGAGATCGTGCTGAGTCTCCCCTCGGTCCTTGCCCTTCTTGCCACGATGCTGCTGATCTGGCGCGCCTCGCTGCGCCTGGGCTACGGTGCGCCGGTTGCCCGATTGCTGGCTCTGGCATATGGATTGGGATCTTTTGCCTGGGGCTATGCGGGCACCAACTACAATGAGCCCTACCAGGCACTGTGCGCGGCCGCGGCTTTTTACGGACTGCTGGCGATGCAGCAGGAACCTGGTCACTGGCGCGCCTATGCGCTGGCCGGAGGCTTGGCACTTGGATTTGGAATCCTGCTGCGGCCCTACTTCGGCATTCTGGCTCCCGCCATGGTGCTCGGAGCGTTCTTCCTTGGGCACAGGGAACTGGGCCTCCGGGGCGCGTCATTCCGGGCTGCTCTCTTTGCCTCGCCTGCACTGATCGCATCGGCGTATCTGCTGGGCACCAACCTGGTAATTTTCGGGAGCGCCGCCAACTTCGGCTATAAAAACGAGTTTTTCGACACGCCGTTCCTGACGGGCTTTTACGGATTGCTCCTCGGCCCCCGCAAAGGCCTGTTGTGGTTCTTTCCGCTGGCAGCCATCGTGCCCTGGAGCGCGTGGAAACTCGCGCGCAGTGGACGAGCCTGGGAGGTCGCCGTACTTTCGGCGGCCACGGCATCGCAGATTTTTTTGATTTCCAAGTGGTGGGGTTTTGAGAGCGGCCGTGCGTGGGGAGATCGTCTGATCCTCGCAATCGTGCCGTTCGTGGTCCTCCTGGCGGGCGGAATCGCCCGGTCCCCGAGGGCAAGAAAAGTGGCATGGACCCTGGTCATCCTCGGAGTCGCGGTCAACTCTCTCGGCATACTTGTCAACCGCATGGCGTACGAGTTGATCCACCAGAGCGCCGCAGTTCCTCGGGTGGCGGGAGAGCCGCGCACAGGCCAACTGCCGGGCCATCTCTGGCTGCTCGCAGTGGAGGCCGGCAGGCCATGGTACGGACCGGCGGAAAGCAACCCTCTGTGGAAAAAGCCGCCGTGGATCCGCAAATACCCGCAATCCGTGCCTCCCCCATACAGGGACGCGGGAAATCCTATCCTGAATCCCTGGCCCCTTCGTCTGAGCCTGCCGGAAACAGAATGGAAGCGCCGGGAATACGGCTACCAACGAAGTCTGTTGGAGGTTGCCATCATGCGGTACGAGCAGGGAAACCTGCAGCGCTCCCTTGCCTTGCTCGATCGCGGACTGGCGTTGAATCCCCGCAGCGCCGAATTTCTGGCAGCGAAGGGAATGGTGCTTCTGAGGGGCGGAGACACAGCACGAGCTCTCGGATTCTTCGACCGATCCATTCAGATCAGCCCTCAATATGACCTCGGCCTGTACGGGCGGGGCATCATCATGGAGGCCACAGGCAACTACGGTGCGGCCCGTGACGCCTATCTCCGACTCCTCGCCGCGCCCGAAGGACAGCTTGATCGTGAGGAGGTTCGCGAACGTCTGGCGAAACTCCCCAAATGAGGCAGTTGTGGATGGATGCCGGTATGGCTGCAGGTGCCGGCCGGGATTTCGAGTCTGATGTCTGATTGCCCTCCTCAATCCCTTCGGCAGCGTGTGCCGATAGCAAGGGCAAATCCATGCGATTCAGGCAATGGCGCCGCATGAAAGCCCGAGGCGCACGCCCCGGGAAACGGCACTCACGAAATTCCGGCCCTGAATGGGCGGAGCAACACCCCGGTGAAGATGCACCACATCACACACGCCAATCCCGATGCCAGCCCCGCATGCGGTTCTGGGCGGACACAAACTGCGTTCCCATGACGGGGCGAGTGAGTTAAGATCTGCATTCTGATTATGAGCTCCCAGAAGCCAAAAAGAGTATTGATTGCCGGGGGAGGCCCGGCAGGATTGACTGCGGCGTTCGAATGCTGCCGCCGCTCCGCGGTCCCGGTCGTCTTCGAACGGGAAGGCATCGTCGGCGGCATAGCACGCACGGAGGAATTCCGGAACTACCGGTTCGATATCGGAGGGCACAGGTTTTTCACAAAGAGCGCCGAGGTGAGCCGGATCTGGGAGGAAATGCTGCTCGAGCGATTCCTTCGCGTGCGCAGGCTTTCGCGGATCTATTACAACGGCCGGTTCTTCCACTACCCGCTCAAGCTCGGCAATGTGGTTCGGGGGCTCGGCCTGTGGAACAGTTTCCTGATCGTCCTGAGTTTCCTCCGCACCCTCGTGTCCCCATACCGGGAGGAAAACAATCTCGAGGAGTGGGTCAGCAACCGTTTTGGCAGGAGGCTGTATGAGACATTTTTCAAGACCTACACCGAGAAAGTCTGGGGGATGCCTTGCACGAGCATCCGGGCCGAATGGGCCGCCCAGCGCATCCAGGGCCTGTCCTTGCGCACGGCCGTGCTCGGTGCGGTTCTGGGAGACAGGCGCAAGGGGATCAAGACGTTGATCGGGGAGTTCCGCTACCCCGAACAGGGACCGGGAATGATGTGGGAGCGCTTCCGGGACCACATCGAACGGAACGGAGGACTGGTGCGCCTGAATCACGATGTGGTGGGGGTCCGGCACGACGCCGGTCGCGTACACTCCTTCGTGGTGCGGGGCCCGGACGGCGCCTGCCGGGAAATCGAAGGCGACTGTTTCCTCGCCAGCATGCCGGTTTCGGAGATGATCGCCAGAATCGAGCCGCCTCCACCGCCTGAAGTCCTGAGCGCGGCAGCCGGACTGCGGTACCGCGACTTCCTCACCGTATGCCTCATCGTCGACCACCCGGACCTTTTCCCCGACAACTGGATCTATATTCACAGCCCCGAGGTCCGCATGGGACGCCTGCAGAACTTCAAGAACTGGAGTCCGCACATGCTTCCCGACTCAGCCAAAACCAGCCTCGGAGTCGAATATTTCGTTAACGAAAGTGACGAACTGTGGAACGCTCCTGACGAGCAGTTGATCCGTTTTGCCTCGGGCGAGCTGGAACGGATCGGGCTCACTCGTGGCGCGCGGATCGAGGCGGGAGTAGTATACCGCCAGAGAAAGGCGTACCCGGTATATGACGAAACCTATCGCGTCCGGCTCGCGGTCATAGAGAGATTCCTCCGGGAAATGGGCAACCTCCAGATGATCGGGCGGAACGGGCTCCACAAGTATAACAACCAGGACCACTCCATGCTGACGGCAATCCTGGCAGTGGAAAATATCCATGGCGCCAGCCACGATATCTGGCGATTCAACAGCGATGATTCCTATCAGGAAGAGGCGCAGGAAATTAAGTGACATGGGGAATCATGCGCGCAGGTTCCTAGCCAACTTCAGCATCCTGGTCGCGGGGGATGTGGCTTCCAAATTCCTGCTCCTGTGGGCCTCGGTGCGCATGGCCCATGTGGTGGGGACATCGAGGTTCGGAGACCTGGCGTTCGCCCTGGCATTCACCGCCTACTTTTCTCTTCTCGTCAGCCAGGGGTTGGGAAATTATGGAGTGCAGGAGGTAGCCCGGCATCCCGAACGCACCGGAGAATACGTCGGCAACATCCTGGCTCTGCGTTTCTGCGCCAGCCTCCTTGCCGCCGTTACCCTGCTGGCGACCGTTGCCCTGCTCGGCAAGCCGGCGGAAGTCAAGGATCTGATTCTTTTGTATGGCCTGCTCTTTTTCTCTTCCGCGTTCTCGCTGAATTGGGTGTTCCAGGGCATGGAGCAGATGAAGTTCGTCGCCACCGCCACGGTCATCTCGCAAATGCTCTTCGCCGCCCTCATCCTGGTATTCCTGCACCAACCCTCCCAGTATGCCTGGGTTCCCGTCTTCCAGTTCTGCGGCGAAGCCCTGGCAGCCCTTTTCCTGCTCATTGCCTATGTCAGGCGAGTCGGACCCATCCGGCTCATCTTCGATTTCCCCTCGTGGGTAAGGATCTGGAAGGAATCGCTCCCGATCGGACTTTCCCTTGGGTTGGGTATGGTGCTGTACAACTTCGACGTCGTGCTGATGGGGTTCATGAAAGCCTCGGATGAAGTCGGCCAGTATAGCGCCGCATACAGGATCATCAATTTCTTCATGGGCCTGCTCATGCTGTACAACGTCAACCTGTATCCGGCCATTTCCCGCAGCCGGGACCACCCGGCCGTACTGCGCAGGATCGCCGACCGGTCCATGAGGTACACCATCCTGTTCACTCTCCCGGTGGCGGTCGGAGGGATGTTTGTTGCGCGGCCGATCATGGGATGGATTTTCGGGCAGCAGTTTCTGGACGGCGCCGGAGCGTTGCGCATACTCCTCTGGATTGTCCCCATTCTGGCGGGCCGTGCGGTGTACCGCGCAACCCTCCTGTCGCACGGATTGCAGAGGGATTTCCTGTGGATCGCCTTGTGGGCCGCCGCGGTCAATACCGGCTTCAATCTCGCCCTGATTCCACGCTACAGTTACCTGGGTGCGGCCGCAGCCACACTGATCGGTGAACTGCTGGTGTTCGTCCTGGTCTACCGGAGAGTGGCACAGAGAGTTGTCACACTTGAAATTGCTTCGCACCTGGTGCGGCCGGCGCTGGCCTGCATTCCGATGATCGGTTACCTGATCTGGCAGTCGGGCGGCACCCTCCCTGTCCTGGTTGCAGGCGGAGGTGCGATTTACCTGATTTCTGCCTGGCTGGTAGGTGCGATCCGGCCCCGGGAGATCCTGGAGGAGCTCCGGAGGACAGGGCCGCACGTGCGTGCGGAGGCTGAAAAATCCCCGGACCAGTTATGAGAGCGGACTCCTGAATGGGCGATCGTCCCTTGCGGTTCTGCATGCTCACGACTTTCCACCCTCCGGGAAGCGGCGCGGGACCGGCAATCCGGCAACAGATTCTGAGACGGCCGCGCGTGCAGTCCGGTTACCTGGCGATCCTGTTATAAACGAGCCCGAGGAAGGCGCCGCACAGAAAACCGATCACAAAACCGTACATGAATCCGATGAAACTCCCTACGACTGTCACCGTGTAGCCCGGGAAATATTGGCTCAGCAGGATCAGGTGTGCTCCCGGCTGCGGGCCGCCCTTGATGACCAGCCAGAGCGTCGCGAGCAGGATCCCTGCCCCGCAGAGGATACCGATCACCACCCCTGTCAGAGTCGCGTTCAGGCGGACCACCACACGCTCGATCAGTCGTTCTTCCTCTGCAATCCTTGTCACGCGGCTACGCCTCCAAATGGATTCCGGGGCGCTACGTCAGACGGTCCAGCAGGTCCGACATTGCCATTCTCTCCGCCCGGCGCCGAACGAAACGCAGGTAGGAATGAATCAGAAGGTTCCTCAGGCGCGCGAACAGATATCCTGCGAGAAACCCGAAGACGGCGCCGTACAGAAACCCTAGCAGGGATCCGGCCGGGGTCACCCTGAATCCTGTAAAATACTGGGACAGGAGCGAGAGGTTGCGGCCCACGTTTACCCCTCCGCGAAGTACCAGAAGAATGGTTGCGAGCCAGAGCAGGAACCCGCACAGCAGCCCGGCCGCGATTCCCAGAGCGCGCGGATCCAATTGGGCCAGAACCAGGACAGCCCGGGGCGGCAGTGAGAATCGTTCCACCTCATCGCTCTTCTCGAGGGCTGTATTCGGACCTGGCATGCCGACATTATAAGTCCAATCTGTTCAGGTGGCGATGGTATACTTTCGAACGATGAAAGGACAGTTCCTCTCCGTTCTATGTTGCCTGCTGGGCCTCCCATGGATGGTCTTTTCCCAATCGGCATCCGATTCGCCGGTGGTCTGGTCGGCCAGGCCGCCGCAAAAACCGTTGCGTGCCGGCACCCGGTTCGAAGTCAAGCTCAAGGCCGCGATCGAACCGAACTGGCACATGTATTCGACACGCCAGCAGCCTCCTCCCATCGCCACCCGTTTCACCCTGATGGCGGGCACTCCGTTCGAGCTCTCAGGTCCAGTCAGATTTTCGGAACCGCAATCCGCATTCGATCCGAACTTCGAGATCCAGACGGAGTTTTATGCCGATGCCGCGGAATTCTGGGTACCCATCAGAGCGGCCTCTTCGGCCATGCCCGGCGAATATGAGCTGCGCATCCAGGCCTACTATCAGCTGTGCGACGACAAGACCTGTCTTCCGCCGCGGGGAGTGCCGATCGCATTCAAGGTCCGGGTCATTCCGGGAACGACACGCAAGCCGGATGAGTTACTGCGCTTCCTGATAGCCCGCTTGACGGCCGCAAGCCCAGCGGAAGCTATCGCAGAAGGAAAACGACCGCGCTGACGGCACACGACAACGCCAGGACCAGACGCACAAGTCCGGGGTGACTTTGTTTTGCGTCGTTCCAACGGCGCGCCAGCCAGAGCATCAGCAGGATAATCCCGGCACTGAGGAGAAAACTCGCAGCATAGCCGGCCTCGCGCCCCAGGATCGAGGAGACGAACTGCCCCCGAAGCACGCCGAAAATCAGCAACAGGTGCAACACGTAGACGAGCAGGGATTCCTGGCCGGCCAGGCGAATCGACTTGGGCACCCATCCCAGACGCTTTTCTGAAGCATACAGGCCGGCGCATAGAATCAGCACACACCCGAGACGAATCAGGACAAACAGCGGGCTGGTCCTGTAGAATCCGACCTCCCAGGCTTCAACCACCTGCAAAGATCTCATCGACAGGGCTGCAAGAATCGCGAAAAAACCAAACAGGAAAACGCACCTCATGTGCCGCGAATCCGCCTGCCTTGCCGCGGCATTCAGAAACAGATGAGATGCGACAGCCCCGGCCAGAACAAAGCTGATCCACGGGAAAAGAGGGAAGAGCGATACTCCGTGCGGATTGAGATACAAGGCCAGATGCAGCGGCATCCGGCCGGCAAAATCCTGGGACCAGATCCACGGGGTCGCCAGTGCGGCTCCCGCCGCCGCCAGGGCAGCGCTCCAGGCAAAGACCGCCTGCCTGCGCGTCAACAGGATGAGGGCATCGATGAAGAGCAGGGAGGCGACAATGCACTGCAGCACGTCGACCTGAAACGCCTGTTTCCAGAAGGCGGGGTCCCGGGCTGTCAGGAATTTGCTCAGCCCGAAGTGGGGCAGGTGCAGAAAATAAGCCACGAGCAGGATGAAGGCCAGCCGGCGCACATGCTTCCAGAAAACGGAGCCGGAATGGAGCCACTCTTCCCATCTGCGGCGCGCCTGGAGCACCAGGGAAAAGCCCGAGGCGAACAGAAAGGAAGGAGCGACCAATCCGTTCACAAAAGCGAGCCAGAAAAAAAACGCACCCGTGCGCGCGGACGCGGGCAGATATGCGTTCACAACATGAGTTTCAATCATCACCACGAGCGCGAATCCGCGCAGGAGGTCGACAAAGCCATGACGTTGGCTGCCGGCACTCCCCGACTTCGGGGCAAGTCGGGAATCCCGGGGCATCTCAGCCGTGGGAGCCTGTCTGGGAACCGTCGTGGTCATCTGCATCCGTATGCTGAAAATCCGAAAACCTTGTCACAACCGTCGATCGGACTATTTGCCGCAAATCGCAGCCAGGATGGGCAAGAATCCCTCTGGGGTCTTTCGTGCCTTTCGTAGTTCGTATGTTTTGAAGTCTCTGTCACCGCGATGTCCGGAATTGAATAGCATCGGCCGGCTGGTAAAACATCTGATGTCGGCGATGGCGCAGAAGGCCCTGTGGGATCGCGACAAGATCGCAAGCGTGTTTTGCATACGTTATGGTTTGGGATATGATTTCCCCTGCCAACAGAGGAAGTCAGACCCATGATAGTCAACATCGGCCTTGTGCAAATGTCCATGTGCGGCGATTCCAGCCGAAACCTGCAGGCGGCGACAGACGGCGTCCGGCGGGCCGCCGCCCGCGGAGCCCGGATCATCTGCCTGCCTGAACTCTTCTCGAGCCTCTATTTCTGTCAGGTCGAGGAGCACGCCCATTTCAACCTAGCTGAGGAGGTTCCCGGCCCGACCACCGAGCTCATGAGCGCGCTGGCCCGGCAGCTCGAGGTGGTGCTGATCGTGCCTCTCTTCGAGCGGCGCGCGCCCGGAGTCTACCACAACACCGCCGCCGTCATCGATGCGGATGGAACCTGCCTGGGGAAATACCGCAAGATGCACATCCCGGATGATCCTCTGTATTACGAGAAGTTCTATTTCACCCCGGGAGACCTGGGCTTCCAGGCATTTAACACGCGCTACGGCCGGATCGGGGTGCTGATTTGCTGGGACCAGTGGTTCCCGGAGGCGGCCCGCCTGACTGCCCTCCGCGGCGCGCGCATCGTGTTTTACCCGACCGCGATCGGATGGCACCCCAGGGAGAAGGCGGAGCACGGCCCCGCCGAGCACGCTGCATGGGAAATCGTCCAGCGCAGCCATGCGATCGCCAATGGAGTGTTCGTCGCCGCCGTGAACCGGGTGGGTCAGGAAGGGGAACTGCCGGGAGGCATCGAGTTCTGGGGCGCCAGTTTCGTTTCGGATCCTGGAGGGACTATCCTTGCGCGAGCCGGCCACGACAAGGAGGAATTGCTGATCGCGCCCTGCAATCTGGCGGAAGTCGAGACTGCGCGAACCCATTGGCCCTTCCTGCGCGATCGCCGGCTGGACGCTTATGCGGGGCTGACCAGCAGATTGCTGGATTGAGCGCTGCTGGGAAACGGAAGCCTCTATTCCCGAACCGGCTTGGAGATATGACACGGTCCGCACCCCCCTGGGGGATCCGCGAGAATGTGCCGCTGGCCCCCTTCACCACATTGGGCATCGGAGGGCCGGCGCGCTATTACGCCGAGGCCCGAACTGAAAGCCAGATCCTCGCCGCGCTGGAATTCGCAGAGCGCCGGAAACTGCCGGTGTTCATTCTTGGCGGCGGCAGCAACATCGTCGTGTCCGATACGGGCTTTCCCGGCCTCGTCATCAGGATCGCGCTGCGCGGCCTGCGGCAGACAGGTCCCAGCCGCATCATTGCGGCGGCCGGTGAGGTCTGGGATGCGTTCGTGCAGCACTGCGTGCAGCAGAATCTCGCCGGAATCGAATGCCTGAGCGGCATCCCCGGCACCGTGGGCGCCACCCCGATGCAAAATGTCGGCGCCTATGGCCAGGAAGTCAGCGAGGTGATCCATTCGGTCCGGGCGTTGGATCGCCAATCGCTTCAAACCATTGAGTTAAGAAACGAGGAGTGCGGTTTCGGCTACAGAACCAGCTTTTTCAGCCGGGACCTGACAGAGCGATTCGTGATCCTCTCGGTGCAATTCGCTCTTCATCCGAAAGGCGAACCCTGCATCACCTATCCGGATCTCCGTTCCTGGTTTGCCAAAGTTCGGGACCGGCCGGGGCTCGTCGAGGTGCGGGAAGCCGTCCTGCGCATCCGGGAACGGAAATCCATGTTGCATCGTCCGGGGGACCCCGACGCAAGAAGCGCCGGTTCCTTTTTCAAGAACCCCGTCCTCGCAGTGGACTCCGCAGCGAACGTGGCGGAAACCGCGAAACGAATGGGCTTGTTGAGGGATGGTGAGACACTGCCCCGGTATGCGCAGCCCGACAACCGGGTCAAGATCTCCGCCGCATGGCTGATCGAGCATGCGGGGTACCGCAAAGGAATGATTCGAGGCCACGTTGGCTTGTCAAGCCGTCACAACCTGGCTCTGATCAACCGCGGCGGAGCCACGGCCTGGGAACTGCTGGAATTCGCGGAGGAGATCCGGGCCGCTGTGCATGCCAGATTCGGCATCGAACTGGTGCGGGAACCCACGCTGGTGGGAGTTTTTGAGAAACAGGTACTGTAGACTCAATCTGTTGTAGTAACCGGCTTCGCTGCTGCAGAGCGGAGAAAGGCAAGGAATTCGGCGCTGTCGCGCGTCAGGCCCGCGAACCTGGCGATTTCCTTGCCGTCGGCATCGACAATCGCGTAAAAGGGGATGGCCACCGTCGAAAATTTCTCGCTGAGGATTTTCTGGTTCTCTTCCGAGGCCGCATCCGTGCCGTCGGTATACAGTTCCACCAGTACA
>JAFNAG010000468.1 GCA_017860135.1 Acidobacteriota bacterium | reverse complement strand
ATTGCTGGCCGGTCGAATTGTCGCCGTCTCTTCGCTGAACGAGATGCCCGCGGAGGCCGCACGCGATCGGGATGTCTGCCGCCGACTGGGCATTAAGTCGAGCTTGGCCCTCCCGCTGTCAGTGGGAGGCGGGTCGCCCGTTGGCATCTTAGCCCTGAATACCACGCGTGCGGAACGCGACTGGCCGGACGTGCTGGTCACGCGGTTGCAGGTGATTGCGCAGATCTTCGCCAATGCGCTGGCGAGGAAGCGCGCTGAACAAGCGTTGCAGGAGAGCGAGGCAGTCAGCCGGGCTACCTTCGAACAGGCGGCGGTGGGCATCGCCCACGTCGGAATCGACGGCCGCTGGCTGCGAGTCAACGACAAACTCTGCGCCATCGTCGGCTACTCTCGCGAGGAGTTACTGCAGTTGACCTTTCAGGATATCACTCACATTGACGACCTGGGGAAAGACCTGGGCCATATGCACCAGGTCCTGTCCGGCGAAATCAAGACTTACTCGATGGAGAAACGCTATCTCCGCAAGGACGGGTCCACTGTGTGGGCCAACCTGACTGTCTCGCTCGTGCACGCCGCCGGGGGCGAACCCCGGCACTTTATCGCTGTGGTTGAAGACATCACAGGCCGAAAACGCGTCGAAGAGGCGCTTCGCGCTAGTGAGGCTCGGCTGCAAGCGGGAACTGACCTGGCAGGCCTCGGATATTACGAAATCGACCTTGATGGAGGCGCCTCCTTCATCGATGACAGGTTTCACGAGATCTGTGGTGTTCCCCCAGGGCAGCAACAAAGTCTCCGCCCCCTGCAAAGCTGGATGGAGCACCTGCATCCGGACGACCGCCAATACGTGTTGGACCAGCGGCAGAGGCTGCACGAAGGAACGATAGAGCGCATTTCTATTGAGTATCGCTATCGGCATCCGGCCGATGGGGAGAAGTGGATCCACCACATGGCATGTATCGCAGCGCGCAACGCCGCCGGACGCGCGACCCGCGCATACGGTGTGGTCCGGGATATCACTTCGAACAAGCGGGCAGAGATGGATGCCCGTCAACTGCGTGACAACATGGAACACCTGACGCGCGTAAACACGCTGGGCGTGCTGTCCGGCTCGCTGGCTCACGAGTTGAACCAGCCGCTCGGCATCATCCTCAGCAATGCCCAGGCTGCGCAGGACCTGCTTGCCCAGGAACCGCCCGATCTGGCCGAGGTTCAGTCCATACTCTCGGACATCGTGGTGGCGGACCGCCGCGCGGGAGAGGTCATCCAGTGGCTGCGCGGATGGCTGAAGCGCAGCCAGATACAGCTGCAGCCGCTCCCGCTCAACCAGGTCATTGAGGATTTTTTGTTCTTTATGCGGGCCGACCTGGTCGGGCGCGGCATCACGTTGAGCCTGGAGTTGGCTGCCGACTTGCCGCCGGTTGCGGGCAACCGAGTCCAACTCCAGCAACTGTTTGCCAACCTGATTCTCAATGCGGCCGAAGCCATGGCCGCCAATCCGCCCGGCCATCGCCGCCTTCATATCCAGACGACAGTGCGCCAGGGCCAGGTGCGTTCTTCCGTGCGGGATGAGGGCGGCGGATTGGCTGAAGACGTGGATCGCCTGTTCCAGCCGTTCTACACCACGAAACCTCAAGGCTTGGGCATGGGTTTGGCCATCTGCCGCTCCATCGTTGCCGCGCACCACGGCCGGCTTTGGGCGGAGCCTCACGCCGAGCGCGGCGCCGTCTTCCACTTCGAACTGCCCGTCGCCGGGTCCCAGGAGAAACCATGAGCCCTCCCGCCGGCATTGTCTATCTTCTCGACGACGAGCCTGAGATGGTCAAGGCGCTTAGCCGTGCGTTGCGGGCCAAGCAGTTTGAGGTGCGGGGTTTCACATCCGTGTTTGCGTTCCTTGAATCCTTCCGTCCACAGGACACCGGCTGTCTGGTACTGGACGTGGCAATGCCGGAACTGGACGGTCTGGAATTGCAGCGGCGTCTCACCCGCGAGGGCATCCTCATCCCCATCATCTTTCTCACCGGCCACGGCGACATCCCCATGAGCGTGAGCGCCATCAAGGCGGGCGCGACGGATTTCCTCACGAAGCCCGTGGAGGCCGGCACCCTGGCCCGGGCCGTGCGCGCTGCTCTCGAACTTGCCGAGACCCGGCGTCAGACAATCGCGGAAACCGCGGCACTGGCTGCCCGGTTCGCGACCCTCACGCGTCGCGAGCGCGAGGTCATGGAACACGTGAGCGCGGGGCACCTCAACAAACAGATTGCGTTCGACCTCGGCACCGGCGAACAAAATATCAAGATACACCGTGCCCACGTCATGAAGAAAATGGGTGTCAACTCGCTTGCTGATCTCGTGCGCGCTGCCGGCCGGCTCGGCATCGGGAAATAGCCTCCAGCCGGCAGTCGCCAATCCCAAATCCTGGGGATACGGATCTACGCTGATTTTCGCATTCAAATCCTCGATATAGGTATTTGCTAATAGGGTATCCGCATACAACTGACAAACTGCAATACACTGAACTAAGGTCTAATTGCCTTGAATCGCTGACCTCGCTTACCATGTTTCACATGGTGGCAGCAACAACATTGGTCGCAGTGCTTGATGATGAGCCGGAGATGCGGAAGGCGCTTCGCCGGGTACTCGCAAGTCGAGGCTTCCGCGTCGATGAATACGAGCGCGGCGAGGATCTCTTCGCCGCCATAGAAACACACACGCCGGATTGCCTTGTGCTCGACCTGCGGATGCCGGGGTTGGACGGCTTCTGCGTGCTGGAGGCTTTCCGTTGCCGCCATATCCGTTTGCCGGTCGTTGTCGTCACCGCCCTTGATGAGCCCGACACGGAGCAGCAGGTGCTGGCGCTCGGCGCTTCCGCCTGCCTCAAAAAGCCGGTGGATCGTGAGGTTCTACTATCTGCCATTGCGGAAGCCATGGCCGGCGCCCAAAGACCATTGTCACAGGGCAAGGCGGAGGAAGTGTTCTAAATAGCGACCACGGAGGAGCTGCTGACCAAGGCGAAAATAGGAAACAGAACTTAATTGTTGGAGGTTCCAGTTATCATGTCCAAATCCGATGAGGCAACAGCCTATTTTGCCCAGGGCTATGCTTGCTCACAAGCGGTCGTATCCGCCTTTGCGGCCGACTGCGGGATCGATCGAGAGATTCTCCTGCGCATTGCCGCTCCGTTTGGCGGGGGCATAGGTCAGACGGGCGGCATCTGCGGCGCGCTGACCGGTGCTCTAGTCATCCTCGGTCTGCAATTCGGGAGCGCCCTGGCGGACCCGGTTGCCAAACAGAAGGCCTATCAGACCGGCCGCGAGTTCGTGGAGCGTTTTCGCAAAGCCAATGGCCAGGTGAACTGCCGCGATCTGCTCGGACATGACGTCAGTACGCCGGAAGGGCTAAAGGCGGTCAAGGACGGCGGGCTGGGCAAGACGGTCTGTCTGCCGGTGTTGCTGAACTCTGTTGCCATCCTTGAGCAAATGCTCAAGGACAGTGACAGACCCTAAGCATAAACCCCGGTGGTTTTCTCTGGCGGCAGCATCCGCTGGTTTGGCGGCGCGCTTCCGATCATGAGTCTGCCTATGAAGGTGAATAGCTGTCTATCTCAAAGAGGGAAATGCCATGAAAGTCATCATTGTTGGCGGAGTGGCCGGGGGAGCTTCCTGTGCGGCACGCCTGCGCAGGTTGGATGAAAAGGCTGAGATCCTCATGGTGGAACGCGGACCTTACGTTTCTTATGCGAACTGCGGATTGCCCTACCATGTCGGGGGCGTGATTGAAAAGGAATCGAGCCTCCTGGTAGGAACCGAACAGATGTTTCGCGCCATGTTCTCGATCGATGCGCGTACGAACTGCGAGGCTATCGCGATTGACCGGAAGAAGAAAACCGTCAACCTGCGCAAT
>JAFNAG010000467.1 GCA_017860135.1 Acidobacteriota bacterium | reverse complement strand
TGCTGTGGCCTGATGGCGGAATGGGACCATTTCGCGGCGAGAAAGGCACCTCGTGGGAAGGCGGTTTCCGCGTGCCGTGCCTCATCAGATGGCCCGGTCACATCAAGCCCGGAACGGAACTCAATGGCATCCAGAGCCACGAGGACCTCTTCGTCACTCTCGCCGCAGCGGCCGGAATGCCCAACCTCACGAAGGAGCTGCTCACTGGCAAGAAGATGGGCGACATGACCTACAAGGTACATCTCGACGGCTACAACCAGCTCGACTACTGGACCGGCAAAACCGACAAGTCCGCCCGCCGCGAGTTCTTCTACTATGACGAGACCGACTTGATGGCCATCCGCGTGGACGCGTGGAAGATGCACATCGGCGTGAAGCCGGAAGGGATCTGGTGGAACGAGAAGTATTACCCCAACGTTCCGTATCTCTTCAACCTGCTGATGGACCCGATGGAGAAGATGGACCCTGAATCGAAAGAGTGGGGATACATCGGTCGCAAATTCTTCGCCTCGAAGATGTGGGCGCCAAATGCAGCTGTTCCCTTCGTCGCGGTTCATTTGAAGAGCCTGATGGAGTATCCGCCGCGTCAGGCAGCGGACACGCTCAGCATCAAGAAAGCGCTCGATGGGGTCATGAAGAAGTTGGAAGACCCGCGGGGCGCCAACAAGTAGGTCTTGGCGGATGGTTGGGTTGAGCCAGCATGACCTTCACTGGCGTTTCGTTTTAATAGGCCTATGGCCGTGCAACCCTGAAAGGCTCTACCGTTCCGGCGTTTGGTGCAAGCGGCAATATTCGCGCCTACCACGGATTGCCGTTCGGTATCGGTATCTCAATCGCTGTCTTAATCGCTATCGAAAACAGTGAGGAATTGCCGGCCGCTTGGATGATCCCGGCTGCTACAGCGCATCGATATCGATCCCGATTGCGATCCCGATACCGATTCCGATTCCGAGGAAGACCTGGAATCGCGCCGCTTTGCGGGACAAGCCGACGCCACGCCTTCGAGGTGTGGCCGGTTATTTCGGGGGCAGGCACCACGACCTCGAAACCCATGATGTCTGAGGTCGTGCAGCCTGCCCCCCGGATGCATTACTTTTTCCCGTTTTTCGCCTTCTCGACCTTCACCTGCTCGGCCTTCTCTTTTTCGGCCTTGGCTTTTTCCGCCTCGACCTTCTTTTTGAACTCCGTCACCATCTTCTTGATCTCGTCGTCGGAAGCGCCCGCGGCCTTCATGTCGGCGATTTTCCTGTCGAGCTTTTCCTTGTACATGGCCATGTCGCCATTTCCGTTGGAGTCTGTGGCGGCCATGGCGGCGGCCTTCTTCTTGAAGTCGGTGACAAAGGCCTTGATCTCTTCATCCGTAGCACCGTCAGCCTTCATCTGCGCGATCTTCTGTTCCATCTTGGCTTTCAGGATTGCAGGATCCACTGCAGGACCGGCAGCGATTCCAGGCTTGCCGTTGGAGTCTGCAGCGGCCATGGCGGCGGTCTTCTTCTTGAAGTCGGTGACAAAGGCCTTGATCTCCTCGTCCGTAGCACCAGCGGCCTTCATCTGGGCGACCTTCTGATCGAGCTTGGCTTTCAGGACTGCGGGATCCGCCTGAGGATCGGAAGCCATTCCCGGCACGGCCCACAACAGAATCAACAGCGGAAGCAGATACGCGATCTTTTTCATGGCATTTCTCCTTTAGGGCCCCCGCCCGCGCCCGGACACACCTCGACTGAGGGCTCCGATCGCAGAATTCGGAGGCGAATGGATTACGGATTCAGTTTTGTTAATAGCCCGGATCCTCGAGAAGATCCGGACGTGACTGGTTCAGTGACAGCAAGCTTTTGCCCGCACCGGGGTCATTCCGGACGAGGTGGTTTCGGCTTCTCTTTCGATTTTGCCTCGGCCTGTTTCCTTTTTTCCAGGTCGGCAAGCTTGGCTTTCGCCTTGTTTGTATAGTCGGCGATCTTCTGCTCCGGCGCGCCCTCGGCTTTCATCTTTTGGATCTGCTTCGAGATGGTCTCCTTGAAGAGCGCGGGATCCGGCAGTTCTGAACCTGCCGGAGAAGCCACCTTCAACATCGGAACCGGCGGGCGCGCTTCCGGTACGTTCGGCGCCGGCGGCGTGCCGGAGATGCCTGCAGCCGCGGCGCCCGTTTCGGGAGACTTCCAGATATTCAGGGCTGCGATCGGCAGGAGCAGGACGCAAGCGCAGGCTGCAAAAGCCAGCGAACCCGGGACTCGCAGCTGAGTCCTGCTCCTTCTGGGCCTGAGGATTTCCAGCAGCCGGCTGCGCAGCTCGGCGCGGCGGCCGAGAGGAGTCATGGCAAAGTGCAACAGCTCACCACGCACCTTCGCCAGCGAAAGCAGATTGCGCGCGTAGGCCGACGGCCTGGTCCCCGATTCCAGCACCAGGTTGTCGCAGGCGATCTCCTGTTCCATCATTACCCTGCGCAGTCCGATCCAGGCGAACGGATTGATCCAATGGATGCAGCAGCCGAGCTGCGAAATGATGCGAGCCAGACAGTCCCTGCGCCGGATGTGACCCAGTTCGTGGATCAGCACCGACTCGAGCACGGAAGAATGCCAGGAGCTCCAGTTGCACGGCAGCACGATGGCCGGACGAATCACGCCGGTGGAAAACGGGATCACGGCAACAGGGCTGCTGAGCAGCGCAACCTGGCGGCCGATCCCCAGCGAAATGCGCAGGCGCCGCAGCTCACTGCCCAATCCGGGATCTCCGATGGCAGAGGATTTCCGCCGCAACCGCACCACGTAGGCACGGCCGACGATCTGCCAGGCAAGCACGCAGAGAACGCCGGACAGGTAGAATCCCACCAGGACTTGAGGAGCGGCAAGACCACCCCCGGTAGCCGCGGCGGCGGAATCGCCTGAAATGCCCGGGCGCCCCGCCAGGCCGCTCATCGAAAACAATGGGAGGTTCAGGGAGGGAACCGCCACCGACAGCAGCGGGAGCAGGATCACCGAGCCGAGACTCACCAGCCAAAGCAGGTGCCGCAGGGATGCGTTGGCCCTGCGAAAAACGAAGTCGGCCACAAAAGCGCATCCCAGTGTCAGTAGTCCTTTCAGCAGCCAGTCCAGCAACAATGCGAGAGTCTGAAACGACGGGCCCGCCATTATCGTCCCTCCCGTTTTGCTTCGTCGATCAGGACCGTGATGCGATCCAGGTCCTCTTCCGTCAAATCCTCTGCGGATGACTCCAGCAGCGCAGTGATTGCCTGGGATACGGAGCCCCGGAAGTGCGTCTGCACCACGTGATCCAGTGCGCTCCTGCGCGCAAGCTCCGGCTTCACGGTGGGGAAATAGACGTGCCGCGGCCCGTCGGCGATATGGTGCAGAAACCCCTTCTCCTCCAGGATGCGGATCAGGCGGCGGATGGCGTCGCCGGTGGGTGGGTCGGGGATTCCGGCCAGAATCTCCGCCGCCGTGGCCCTGCCAAGCCGGAAAACGATATCCATGATCTGCCGTTCGCGCCTGCTGAGCCGGCTGCTGAGCGGGTCGAGAACTCTTTTCCTGACCATCCGCATTCCTCCTCGAACCCTGAAGACTTCCTGTATGGTAAAAATTTACCATCCACCGCTGTTGTTGTCAATGGGAGAATGGTAAAAATTTACCATAAGTCGCCCTGCTCCATTGCAAGACGGATTTCGGGTCTTTTTGGTTCCTGAAAAAGTGATGCGGAAGCACGAAGGGAGCTGAAGGACCCTCTAGGTGTTTCGGGAGCGGCAGCAGTTCCTCTGACGTACAGCGTCAAGCTGTCATTTGTCGGAGACACTCATCAGGCGCAGGGCGCCCAAAAGTCCGACGCGGGCGCACCAACCCATGTTGAACGGTTCGGTGTCTGTAGTGTTTTCGGGTTTGTCTCCTGCGGAATGATAAAAGGAGTCGCCGTCGAC
>JAFNAG010000156.1 GCA_017860135.1 Acidobacteriota bacterium | reverse complement strand
ACCAGATGCTCGAGAAGCGCGCCCACGGCTCGCTGATCCCGACCATTTTGCACGAGGTGGGGTCGCAGCCTGAGGTGCAGGGCGTGATGATCCTCGATCACGATGGCGTCGTCAGGCAGGCGAGCCGTGAGGAACTGGTCGGCGAGCGCTTCTCGCGCGAGTCGGCCGCCTGCTTGGTCTGCCACCGGATCGCCCCGGCGGAACGCAACCGCTGGGCCGTCTTGGATTTGCCCGGCGGCGAGGTGCTGCGCAGCGTGCAGCCGATCGAAAACCGCCGGGAGTGCTACGGCTGTCACTCGCCGGAGAAACGCCTGAATGGCATTCTGATTCTGGATGTGTCGCTGGCTAGCGTTCAGGCACAGATCAGCCAAGACCGGCGGTGGATGGTGGCGGGCACCGCGGCGCTGGGGTTCTTGTTGCTCGTCAGCATCGGCCTCATCGTGCGACGACTCATTCTGCGCCGGCTGACGAAGCTGGGGGAGACGGCGCGTTCCATTGCCACCGGGAACCTGGCGGAGCGCGCCGAAGTATCGGGCGACGATACGATCGCCGGTCTGGCGGCGGAGTTCAACGAGATGGCGGACGCGACGTTGCACCTGCTCACCGAGGTGAAAGAGCGGGAATCGCAACTTGCGAATGTCATGAACAGCCTGGACGACGGGCTCGTGGTGCTCGATCCGAATTTCCGTGTGGTGGCGGCGAACCAAGCCTTCTGTCGCCGCGTCGGGGTGCATCCGGAGGCGTTGCACGGCCGCGAGTGCCAGGACGCGATGGGGTGTCGGCTGGAATGCGAGGTCGGCGGCAGGGGCTGCCCCACGGCGCGCTGCCTGGTCAGCGGCGAGGTCCAGCGCGCGACGTTCCAACTGGCCCCGGAAAACGGCGAACACAGCCGGGTGGAGGAAGTCTACGCTTCGCCGGTTTTCAACCAGGAGGGACAAGTTACGGAAGTGGTAGAGATCTGGCGTGACATCACTGAGCGGGTGCATGAGGAAACCCGGCTGGCAGAACTCGAGCGGCTTGAATCCATGGGCACGCTGGCTTCCGGTTTCTCGCACGAAATGAACACGCCACTGGCGACCACCCTGACGTGTGCGGAGGCAATATTGGGCCGCATTGACGACGCCGCAAACCCGGCCGTCCCACCAGCGACACTGCGGGAAATCCGGGACATCGCCGAGACCATTCGCAGCCAAGTCCTGCGCTGCCGCAGTGTCACGGAGCAGTTCCGGCGCTTCTCGCGAGGGATTCCGTTGTCAACCGAACCGGTGGATCTGGCGGCGGTGGTCGCATCAATCGTGCCCCTCGTGACCCCGACCGCGCGTGAAGCCGACGTCAGCATCCGCGTGGAGAACAACGGGCGTATCCCCTTGGTGGTTGCGAATACGGAGGCGGTGCAGCACGTCGTGCTCAATCTGCTGATCAACGCGATTCAATCGTTCGGCGGCAGTGGAGGAATCGTCACCTTGAGTTACGGTGTCGGCCAGGATGTCAGGCTGCGCATCCGTGACAGCGGTTGTGGCATCGCCCCCGAAGCGCGCCAGCACCTGTTCGAGCCCTTCCGCACCGGCCGTGCCCAGGGCACGGGGCTCGGGCTGTTCCTCTCGCGCGGGATCATGCGCCGGTTTGGCGGGGACGTGCGTCTTGCCGAGAGCGGCGTCGGGGCAGGATCATGCTTCGAAGTCGTGTTCGCGCCCGCGGGAGGGGCAACCGGATGACCGGCAATCGAAAGACCACCCGGGTGCTGCTGGTCGATGATGACGATGACTTCCGTCGGATCATGTCCGGCGAGTTGACACGCCGCGGCTATGCCGTCGCCGCGGTCGCGTCCGGCGCGGCGGCCGTGGCGCAGGCTACAGAGGCCGACGTGATCTTGCTCGACCTCAGGCTTCCCGATGTCGATGGGATCGAGGTGTTGAAGCGGCTGCGGGGCGCTGAAGTCTCCGCAGGGGTCATCATGTTGACCGGACACGGAACCATTGACACCGCCATCCAAGCCGTCCGTCTCGGTGCCTACGATTACCTCGAGAAACCGTGCCCCCTCGACCGCATGGACATGGCGATTCAGAAAGCCCACGAGCACGTGCGCTTGGTCGAGCGCCAGCGTGTACTGGAGGACAGCTATACCACCGGGGACATCGGTCCCGAGTTCATCGGACAGAGCGCGGCGCTGGAAAAGGTTCGCCAGCTCATTGCCCGCGTCGCGCCCACCGATTCGACCACGCTGGTACTGGGTGAGACCGGCGTCGGCAAGGACATGGTGGCGAGGCTGCTCCATGCCCAGAGCCGACGGGGGGACAGGCCGTTTGTGGTGGTGGATTGTGCGGCCCTGCACGAGCACCTCCTCCAGTCGGAACTGTTTGGGCACGAGAAGGGCGCCTTCACCGGTGCCGACCGGCTGAAGCACGGACTGTTCGAGGCGGGCAACACGGGAACAATCTTCCTCGATGAGGTCGGCGACATGAGCCCGGAGGTGCAGGCGAAGCTGCTGCGCGTGCTCGAGACCGGCCGCTTCCGGCGTCTCGGCGGGACGAAAGAAATTGCCGTCGATGTCCGCGTGATATCGGCGACCAACCGCGATTTGCGCAACGCCATCACCCGCGGGCACTTCCGCGAAGACCTGTTCTTTCGCCTGGCCCCGATCATCATCGAGGTTCCGCCCCTGCGCGAGCGCCGGGAGGACATCCGCGCGTTGGTGGAGTACTTCTCCCAGCAGTGCAACCGCCGCTATGCAGCGACGAAACGCTTCGGACCTGCCGCCATTGAGGTCCTGCAACACTACCGTTGGCCGGGCAACGTGCGGGAACTCATCCATGTCGTGCAGCAATCCATGGTGCTTGCGGACGGCGAGCGGATCGAGCCACAAGACCTGCCGGCGGCGGTCACGCTGGGGAGCACGGACGGGGTTGCCGCAACCAATGAGGAGCTGTCGCTGCGCGAGGCGCAGCGGCGCTATGTCCTATCAGTGATGGCGCGCGTGGGGGGAAACCGGGCGCAGGCTGCTCGCATCCTGCAGATCAGTGAACGCAACTTGTACCGCCTGTTGAGACGATACACCCGCCAATCGGTTTCGGCCGAGGCCGATCCCGCCTCCTGACTTTTTGTCAGGTCTGCTGGTTCGATCCGTCAGGCCCTTCGGCCCCGGCCGTGCTTTCGCAGCCACGCGGCCTTGCTTTAATCAGGCCCGTTCATGTTGGCATTAAGCCTGCTGTACGAAGCACCCAGGAGGTACTTCGCATGATAGGCGTTCTGATTGGTGGGCTGGTAACCTTCTTGTTCGGTGGGATGCTCTTGATCCTGATCTTCGGAGCGCAGGGCATCGAGGCCGACCGTGAGGCCGCACGGCGCGAGGCCCGGAAAGCTCGTATCGACGCGGCGCGCCTCCCGCGCTTTTTTGTCGTCAACCAGCCGGCAAGGCCTGAGGCGAACGAAAGCCACGATGCCTTCGCCGCGCAATTGGAGCACTACCTCGAGGCGGAGCAAGTGCTTGCCGACCAGTTCGTCTCGCAGCCGTCGATGGAGAGCCTCTATTGCAAGTCGGACACCCGGCTCACCTGGCATTAGGCGGGCCGGACTTCGGGCCAAGGGCGAGCGGGGTTCGCTCTCGGCGGGCTGGCCTCACGCTGCTTTGACCGAGACGTGACGCGAGCCAATCAGTGTTGGGCACCAAGCGGCCGCGCCGCAGGAATGAACTGGGAGGGTAGGTTGATGGATACGGCGGTGGAACTCCGCAGGGCAGCGATCTTCGAAGAGCTGGACGACGCGGAAGCGGCGCGGCTCGTTGCGGTCGCCCGTCCCCGGCAATGCCACAAGGGGGAGTGCCTGTTCTTGCTCGGTGACCACGCCGACCGGCTCTATGTAGTGCTCAGCGGCAAGGTGGAGCTCACCTTTCCCTTGTCGTTCGGCGGCGTGATCCGGGACATTCCCGTGGAGTCGAAAGTGCCGGGCAGCACGTTCGGCTGGTCCGCCCTCGTCAAGCCGCATCGCTTTGCCCTTTCGGCCCGAGCGGCAGAACCCTCCGAGCTGGCGGAATTTCCGCGTCAGGAGCTGCTGCGGGTGTTCGAGGCCGAGCCCCGCATCGGGTTCGTCGTGATGCAGCGGATCGCGGAACTCGTGGGGCGACGGCTCGTGCAGGTCCAGGCGCTGTGGGCGCGGGAGCTGCAACGGACGGTGACCGAATCGCTGGCGGTTGCGGGCGAGGCCAAACGGTAATCCAAAGGGGTGGCAGTGAAACGAACTGTTCTGATCCTGGTAGTTGCGGCTGGAATGACGGCCGTGGGTTTCTGGTCGCGCCGCGTATCCGGCGGCGTCGAACAGCCGATTGCGTTTCCTCATAAGACCCACATTGCACTCGGTCTCCCGTGTGCGACGTGCCATCAGCGCGTGGAAAAAGATGCGGTTGCGGGGCGACCGCCGACGGCAGTGTGTCTCGATTGTCACGCGGGCGGAGATACCGATAACGCGGAGATAAAGAAAATCTTAGCCTACGGAGAAAAAGGACAGGACATTCCGTGGAAACGGATCTGGCGCTTACCGCCTCATGTCTTCTTTCCGCATCAAGTTCACGTAACGGCAGCGAAGATCGAATGTCAAACCTGCCATGGTCCGGTGGAAACCCTCGAGCGGCCGGCGCCCCGGCCACTGAAGACGCTGGCGATGCAAAATTGCATCGACTGTCATGCGGAGCATATGTGGACGACGACCGTCGCGGGCAAGACAGTGCATCCGACGAAATTGGTGGCTCATCGAAAGTCCGCCGACTGCGTCATGTGCCATAGGTGAGGATTGACATGCAATTTACGCGGAGGGGATTCCTTGGATTGTTGGGCGGAACGGCCGGAGCGGCCGTACTTACCGGAGGCGAACTATCGACCAAGTTTGGCGCCGTTGCTGCGGATGTTGAACGCTGGGCGACACCGGAACAGCAACTGGTGCCGTCCATCTGCCAGCAGTGTCCCGGCGGGTGTGGCCTGATCGCGCGCACGCTGGACGGGGAATTGGCCGGCATCGCCGGCAATAAGCTTCATCCGGTGAATCGAGGACGGCTCTGTCCCAAAGCGTTCGGCGGACTGCAACTTCTCTACGACACAAACCGATTGAAGGGTCCGATGGCGCGCACCGGTGATCGCGGACGCTTTCGCGCCATCGGTTGGGACGAAGCGTTGTCAATGGTGAGCGCTCGCTTGTCGGCACTCAGGACGCAGGGGCTCGCCCACACGGTGATGATCTTGGGAGGTCAGTACCGCGGCTATCGTGACACGCTGTGGAGACGATTCGCCGAGTCTTACGGCACGCCCAACTATACTCGCGTGCGTTGTTTTTCGCCTGAACAACCGGCGCTCGCGCATCGACTCATGCAAGGAGTAACGAGTCCGCTAAGCTACGATCTGGCCGAATCGCGGTTTATTCTTTCCTTCGGCGCCGGTTTGCTCGAGTCGTGGACGGGGCCGGTTCACACCTCGCAAGCATTCGCGCGCTTGCGGCGAAGTCCCGACCGTCCGCGCGGGATGCTCGTTCAAGTGGAGCCGCGCCGTTCCGCGACAGCGATCAAAGCGGATCGTTGGATTCCAATCGTGCCTGGAACCGATGGCGTTCTCGCGCTTGGAATCGCCAATGTGATGATCCGCGAGGGGCTATTCGATGAAGCGTTCGTCGAGCAACACACGTTCGGATTCGACGACTGGGTGGACAGCTCCGGCCAAGCGCATATCGGTTTCCGGAATCTTGTCTTGAGGGAATATGGTCTACTCACCGTTGCCGCCGCCACCGGAGTGCCGGTCAAGGGTATTCTGGAGATCGCGCGAAACCTCGGAGCGATGAAGCCTGCCGTCATCGTCGGCGAGCGGGGTCCCGCATACGGGCCGGACGATTTGCACACGCGGATGGCGATCCACAGCCTCAACGCGCTGGTTGGAAACATCGGTACCCCCGGCGGCCTGCTAGTTCAGGGAGACTTACCGCTCGCGCCGTTTCCCGGTGTTAACCTCGACGCCGCGGCGACGCGCGGAAACGCTCAGCCGAGAATCGACGGTGCGGGCGAAAAAGATTACCTCTTTGTCAGCGACACGCCGCAACTGCTACCTGAACGCATCTCCAGCGGGACTCCCTATCCTGTCAGCGCGCTCTTCTTATATGCGACCAACCCGCTGGCCAATCATCCGGCAAAAGAGGCCTTGGCGAGCGCACTGCGGAAAGTCCCGTTCATTGTCAGCTTTTCACCCTTTCTCGATGAGTCGAGCTCGATGGCCGACCTGATTTTGCCGGACCACACGTATCTCGAGAGGTGGCAGGATGATCAGATCACGCACCTGACAGGATTTACCTGTTTCAGTGTCGCGCAACCCGCTTCGAAGCCGTTGCATCAGACGCGCAATACCGCTGACGTGGTGTTGGACCTCTCCCACGCGCTGGGGGGACCTGTCGCCGCGAATCTGCCCTGGAAGAACTTCGAGGATATGATTCGCGACGGGGCGCGCGGACTTTTCGAAGTGCATCGCGGTTACGTAGTCTCCCAGCCCGCGGAAGAGGCGCTGACAAAAGTTCTCGAGCGCGAAGGTTACTGGGAGCCGGCGTTCAAGGATTTTGATGGTTTCTGGAACGCTTTGATTCAGCGCGGCGCCTGGTGGGATCCCTCAACCCTGCCGAGCAGCCGCAAGTCTTTGCTGAACACGCCCTCGGGAAGATTCGAGTTTTACTCAACAGCGCTCAAGCAAAAGGTAGAAGCCTCGGCCAAGCAGACGGGAAAAGAAGGCTCCTTGAAAAGCGCGCTGGGCGCGGACACGCCGGACGATCTACTCTATCTGCCGGCGGTGGCGATCCAAAGCCCCCAAAGCGCGGAGTCGTTCCCGCTCCATCTCGTTACCTATCGGCTCATGAGCCGGCCGATGGGAGGAGGCAAAGACCAACCGTGGCTCCTTGAGCAGCCCGCCGTGCATTTGCACGCGAGTTGGGATGGCTGGGTGGAAGTGCATCCTGAGACGGCCGCGAAGCTCGGAATCAAACAAAATGATTGGGTTTGGGTGGAATCGGCAAAAGGGCGAGTCAAAATCCAGACCAAAGTATATCATGGAACGCTTCCCGACATAGTCCATATTCCGCTCTTTGGCGGCGTAGGTCCCAACCCCAACGATTTGATTGCGAACGAAACGGACAAGTTCCGGGGATTCGGACTTCTCAACACCACCCGCGTGAGAATCAGGAGGGTATGACGTGGCGCTCTGGGGTATGGTGATCGATCTAGACCGCTGCACCGGCTGCCAGGCCTGCGTTATGGCCTGCAAGGCGGAGAATAACGTTCCCGCCGTCGGAGCGGACCAGGCGAAGAGAGGTCGGACCATTAGTTGGATGCAGGTTCTTACCGAACAGGACGAAGAGCACCCGGAAAACAAAATGCGGTTCGTGCCGCGCCCCTGTCTCCAATGCGACGATCCGCCGTGTACTAAGGTCTGTCCTGTTTTCGCGACGTATCGGAACCCCGAAGGGATCATCGGGCAAATCTATGGCCGTTGCATCGGCTGCCGCTTTTGCATGGCCGCCTGCCCGTATAACGCCAAATATTTTAATTGGTACAAGTACCAAAAGGAAAAACCGGGACAAAACCCTGACGTTTCCCTGCGTCCCAAAGGCGTTGTGGAGAAATGTACGTTCTGCCATCACCGCCTTCAGAAAGCCCGCGCACAGGCGCTTGCGGAGAATCGTGAGTTCGATCCACGGGAATATGTTCCCGCCTGCGCTGAATCATGCCCTGCCCAAGCGATCGTTTTCGGCGATCTTTCCGATCCCGGCAGCGAGGTGTCCCGGCTGGCCCAAAGCCCTCGCGCTTTCAAGCTGCAGGAGGAGTTGGGAACAAAGCCCAAAGTAATTTACCTGACGGAAGGAGAAGGCGGTGGTTGAGAACGGCGACGTTCACGAAGAAATCCTCTTTCGGCCGATCGAACAGACCGGGCGCGGCTTCTATTGGACGGTCGCGATCCTGTCGGCATTTATTTTATGGGGAGTCGTCGCCTACGTGACCCAATACTATTGGGGGCTCGGTGTCGCGGGGCTCAATCAGCCGGTCAGCTGGGGTTTCTACGTAACAAATTTTGTCTTCTTCATCGGCATCAGCCATGCCGGCACGCTGATCTCGGCGATCCTCCGCCTGTCGAAGGCGGAGTGGCGTCGGCCGATAACGCGCATGGCCGAGGTGATCACCGTGATGGTGATTTTTGTCGGCGCGGGGCAGATTCTTATCGATTTGGGACGCCCGGATCGTATGCTGAATGTCATTCGCTGGGGACGTTATCAGTCGCCTCTTCTGTGGGATGCGACGAGCATCAGTGCGTATATGTCCGCGAGCCTTACCTACCTGTACCTGCCCATGATTCCTGACATCGCGATTCTTAGGGATCGATTTGTTGGAAGGCGGAAGCTCCTATACAGCGTATTGGCGCTTGGCTGGACAGGAACAGAGCAGCAGCACCGGGTCCTCAACCGTGCCATCGCCGTCATGGGGGTGTTGGTCATCCCGATTGCCGTTTCAGTGCACTCGGTAGTTTCATTCGTGTTCTCGATGACCCTTCAACCGATGTGGCATTCAACAATTTTCGGTCCCTATTTCGTTGTCGGCGCGATTTTCTCCGGCATCGCCGGGCTCATCGTGGCGATGATTATTTTTAGAAAGGCCTATGGACTTGAGTATTACCTCAAGCCCATTCATTTTCGCTATCTGGGCCAACTGCTGTTGATCATGTCGCTCTTCTGGACCTATTTTACCTTTTCCGAATATCTCACTGGATACTACGGAGGAGAACCGGAAGAAATGAAAGTCTTCTGGTCCAAATTCAACGGTGCCTTTGCCGTGTTTTTCTGGGGCATGGTATTTTGCAACCTGGTTGTCCCGATCGCCTCTCTTGCTCGGCTCGCCCACCATACCATTGGAAAGGTACTGACTGCCTCGATAGCGGTGATCGTGGGGATGTGGCTTGAACGCTTCATCATCGTCGTTCCCAGCTTATCTTCGCCGCGGCTGCCCTTCCCTCCAACCACGTACTGGCCGACCTGGGTGGAATTCGGAGAAACTGCCGGGAGCTTCGCTCTGTTCGCGCTGTTTTATGTGCTCTTCACAAAGTTTTTCCCCATCATTTCGATTTGGGAAATCCGAGAAGGGCGAGAGGTCGGCGTCAAAGAGGTTCAGGAAAGAGTTCTCTCCTACCTTCCGGGGGAAGTTGAAGCGTAATCGTTGAAAGTTGACCGTGAGGTAAATATGGAGCACTCGAATACAGATCAGCTGGTCAAAACCCTGCAGTGGCTGTGGATGTTCGTGTTTATCCTGCTGGTGGGTGGCATTATCAGTTGGATCAGTCACTTGATTTATGCGGCCTGGTGGCTCGGCGATGTCCCCTCGGCTTCCATCGGCATCTCGCTGGTAGCGATGCCGATTTTCGTGGTCCTATTATCAGTAGTTTTATATGTTTTTTGGGGACTCGCTGTTCGTGGGAGGGGCCAGTGAGGATCCAGAGCACATTTGTCGCCTTGGTCTTGATCGTAAGCCTGGGTGGGGGACTGGCCTCTGTTGTCGCGGCTGAGGACGCGTCATCCGCCTTTCTCACGAGCAACCCCCTCGATGGCGGCCAGTTGTTCCAAGCCAAAGGCTGTCCTCGGTGCCATTCGATCTATGGGGTCGGAGGTGGGGCGGGACCCGATTTGGGCCAGGGAATTCTGAAACGCTCACTGCTCGATATTGCCGGTGAAATGTGGAACCACTCTCCCGGCATGGCTCATGTCTTTCAGGAGCAGCGTGCTGTGCGTCCCACCTTCACGCCGGAGGAGATGTCCAGCCTGCTGTCGTTCCTGTACTATCTCGGCTCGATGGATCCACCGGGAGACGCGGCGCTCGGCGCACGCGTTTTTGTCGAACAGCGCTGCCAAAGTTGTCATTCTCTTGGTGGAAAAGGCGGCACGCAGGGCCCCCCGTTGGATAAGTATGCCGAGTACGCCTCGCCAATCTACTTGACGACAGCGCTGTGGAATCACGGGAAGGCCATGAGCGGAATCATGGAGCAGTTACACATCCCGCGCCCGGTTTTTGAGAAAAATGATATTTCCAACCTGCTGGCCTATATCCGCACTGTCGGAGCAGAACCGGGACGCGTCTATATCCCGCCGGGGAATCTGCAACGCGGAGAAAAATTGTTCTTGGAAAAGCAGTG
>JAFNAG010000466.1 GCA_017860135.1 Acidobacteriota bacterium | reverse complement strand
GCGGACCATGTCTTCATAATTGGGCGGCGGCTGGACCGACTGGCCGGAATCGGCCAAAGGAAAAGCGTATATGTACGGTTTGAAGTCCCGGTCGAATGTCTGAGTGGCGTGCGCTCCGTGGCGGTTGAGGTGAACCGTAAGACACTCTACGCGCCCGGAAAAGCACCAGAATTTATAATCCGGCACGCTCCTGCCGTCTTCCTCCAGAAATTCCTCGACAATTATGGATGGCGGGATGTGCCTGTAGCACCATTCCGTGCCCAGACCGAAGGTCTCTCCATAATTGGTTCCCAGCCATTTCCTTGTTTGCCGCCGCGCAGTCTCGGGATCGAGCCGGCTCTTGTCCCGGACGATCAGGTTATACCCGCAACCGTGCGTAGTTTTGATTACAAACTTCGAAGGGAGCGTCTCCCAGGGGATCCTGTCCGGATCCCGGCCGCTCCAGAGCAGCGGCACCAGATATTCGTTCCCTGCTATCTTCGCAACATAGGACCGCGCCTGCAATTTGTCGGAGAGTAGAATCCAACGCAGGTCCCGGTCAAAAAGCATGCGGCTCCATATCTTTTCCGAAAAGGTCCGCGGCTTCACCAGATCCGGCCAATAGCGGTGCACCATCAGGAATTCAAGACTGCTCAAAAATATCATGAGGCAGCCGGGGGGGGAGCCGGCCATCGCCCGCCGGGCGTATCGACGGCAGGCCGGCATGAAGAGCATCCTGTTCAACCGCCAGAATGGAATCATGGAAGGGTTCGCGCTCTCCGAATCACGGAGCCTTCAAGCTCCTGCGTCGATGAATGACTCCAGGACGCGGCGACCTGACGGTTCTGAGAATCAACACCGAAGTCTATTTCAACAGATTGTTTTGAGCCTTAAACAGCATCTGTTTGCGCAGAACAGGCGTCGACAGTGCTGCCGCAGAGCCGCGCAAGAATGCATTGAGCCTCAACCAGCGGGACGGCTGATGGCCGAATTCGACAACGGGGCCGGTATACGCCCAACGGAGCGCCAGATGCGCCAGATAGTGGAGTATGCCCCAGTTCCCGCATTTGAGGTGTTTGGCAATCATGGCTCCGATTCCATAGAGATATCCCTCAATGAGCTTTCCCCCGTCCGACCAGGACCTGAAACCGTAATGGGTCACTTCCGGGCCGGGATCTGTACACACGAAAAAGCCGCTGGCCAGGGCGCGAATGCTGAAATCCAGATCCTCGGCGGAGCGAAAACGGGCCCCTGCCCCGAGCATTTCATCGAATCCGCCCAGCAGTGTCCACGCGGACCGCTTCAAACCCATGCTGCCGGCCATGCCGTCGACGCGGTGCTGGTGTCGAAGGTGCTTCGCAACGAATGGCGCCGTGCGCAGGCAGCCTGCGATGAAACCGTCCTGCAGATTGCGCGCCATGGGGCGTACATTGCCATAAACTACTCCAATGCGATCGTCGCCTGTCAGTGCGGCATTCATCCGCTCCAGCCAGTCGGCGGGGACACGGCAATCGTCGTCGGTGCACGCGATCAAATCGGCGCGCGCCTGCCGGATGCCCAGGTTGCGTCCGGAGGCAAGTCCCCGGGTCGGAGTGGCCAGATAACGCAGCCGCGGGTCCCCCTCGAATTCACCAAGACCAATCTTCAGTGAATAGTCCGCACTCTGATCGATCACCACCAGTTCGAAATCAGGGTTGCGGTTTTCCAGAACGCTGGCAATGCACGAAATCGCCATCTGGGCCCGGTCACGGGTCGAGATCACAACCGAAATTGCAGGGGGACGGTCGCTCTCGCGGGACTGCGTTTCGGTTCTCAATGCTCCCTCGCATCGGCGCCTCGCGGAACGCGAAACGCCAGTCCTTTGAAAAAATCATCCTGCGCAGAGGCTTGAGGAAACAGCAGGTTGGCAGCCATGCGCGCTGATCCGAATGCTATCCACCTATAGCATTTGCGATCCAGTTGTGCCCGCAGATCCGCTGTCATGCGTGCCGCAAGCTCCATCCCCAGGTTGACGGTCAGCGCATGTGCGGCGCGCAACAGGCAGGGGAACAGCATTCGGACAGGACCCCAGGACTTGTAGTTGATGTGGGAGAGATTCGTTCCGACGCGCAGGCAGGTCCACTTCAGATAATCCTCGCTGAGCCGGTGCAGAGGAATCAGATGTCGGACCACTGCATGCGGCGAGTACCAGGAAGGAACTCCGGCATCGAGGGCTCTCCGCATCCAGTCGATGTCGGTCATGCCGCGGTGCATATCGGTGTCAAACTGCCCGATGTGAACGAACAGCTGCCGGCGTATCAACACATTCCCCGTGCAGGCCAGAGTGAACCGGTTGACCCGGCACCGATGCGGCCCGTAATACTTCTCGCCCAGTATCTCCCGGGTGAGGGGCCCGAGGCGGGGCGGATCCTCTCCCATGAACTGCAGGCGGCGCACGCCGCCGACAATCTGCGCCCCAGTTTCCTCGGCGGTGAGGATCAGCTCGTTCAGCCAGCCATCCTCGGCGATCTGGTCGTCATCGAAAAACGCTATCCACTCCCCTCGTGCTTCCTGCACGCCGCGGTTGCGTGCGAAGGGAACGCCTTCTCCCGATCCCTTGATATATCGAACCGGCACCGGCGACCGTTTTGCAGTCCGTTGCACTACCTGGTCTGTCCCGTCAGTGGATCCGTCGTCAACGATCACAACCTCGAAAGAGAGTGCCGCATCCAATTTCTGGCACGCTGCCGACTCGATCGCCGGACCGAGAGTCTGCGCCCGGTTATAGCTGCATATTACGACACTGACGAAGGGGGAGCGGGTCATAGCTCTGGATATCGCGTCAGAACGGGCTTGCGCTCATGCCAGGATGCATAAGCTCGCTGCCAGGTTTCAGACATCAGGGATCCGCTGCAGACCTCCGACGTGTAGTTCAATCGGAAAAATCCGCACAGCGAACAGAAGCGGGTCAGGTCTTCTTCCATGCCGTCCTCCAGGCCGGGAAGAGTCTTCCGCCCGCTGTCAAAACCGAAAATCCTGTCTATGGCGCCCGATCCAACACAAGGATAATAACCATACGGCGTAAGACCGATGCCGGCATCCCGGGTGACACAGCAGGCATTGCGGAAATCGGCGTGCGCGTATTCGGGAGAGTCGCAGGGAGCCAGGTTGAACGGGATGAAGTCCTCCTGGTTCCGGGTGGATTTCTGTGTGTTATGCACGGTCACATCCGCCGGGATGCGGGAAAGGACCTGGTTTACCCGCACTCCGAATCCGTTGCTGGTAACCATGATTTCGGTGCCCGGAGAATGGCGGCGGCGAAATTCCAGCATCATGTGCAGCATCTCCTCAAAATCCGGGTGCAAAGTCGGCTCCCCGCCTATCAGCTGAATCTTCTTCCAACAAACTTCGCGTTTGCGTGTCTCTTCGAGAAACTGCCGCACCTGACCGACGGTCATCATCTCACCCGTCGGGGCCTGCTGGCAGGACCGATTGCAGTGAAAACACTTCAGATTGCAATCCCAGGTAATATCGAGATCGATGCGATCACGGCTGCGCCTGTACCTTGGCCCCAGCATCCGTGTTGCAATCGGGCTGATACGGCAGAAGACATAGCTGCCGTACAACCATCCGATACTGCGTCGAGCCCCTCTGGGAATGTAACGCCGCAGCCCGAAAACATACTGCCGCCAGAGGGTACGTCGCCATTGTCGTAGAAATTCCAGGGGCATGGTTCAGCGCCAGTGCAATCTGCACGGGAGGCTCGCGCGACGGCCCGCTGTCACCAGCCGGCTGAAAGTGTCGCCGCAGCCCACAAGCTTGACCGAGAAGTATACCTTATTATCAACGGATTGGAACTGCTCGAATCGCTGGCGGCGAAGCCAAACGAACTGCGGGCGGTTTTCGCCGGGGGAACCTCCCCATGCTCCGGATCGTTGAACAGATGGCGG
>JAFNAG010000465.1 GCA_017860135.1 Acidobacteriota bacterium | reverse complement strand
GGACCCGGTGAAGATCCGCTCTACCAGAGAATCGCGGGAATGAATGCGCATTCCCCTCCGGCCCACTTCGCGGTACCATTCCTCCAGTTGATCCCCCTTTTCCGGGCCGCACGGCTTGTGCTGGCCGGGGATACGGGACCTCTTCACCTGGCCTGCGCCCTGGGAGTGCCGGTCGTCGCCATCATGGGACCGACAGCGCCAGTCAGAAATGGGCCGTGGTCGGGAAAGGACGAGGTGGTGGTGCGGCATTTGCCATGCAGCTTCTGCAATGCGAGAACATGCCCGACTGCGAACGAATGCATGGATGTTTCCGTTCCGGAAGTCTGCGCTGCGGTCGTGAGGCGGCTGGAGGGCTTGCGTTGAGAACCCATTTGTCGGCAAGCCAGAAATTGCGGCAGGCGTTCCTGGCCACTCTCCTTTCAGGCTCCCTGCTCGCAGGACCTGTGAGAGGACTCACGCAATCGGATCCTCAAGCTCCGGCTGGCCCTCCGTCCCCCTCCCTTCCCGAACAGGAACTTTTGAAATATCGCGTCGAATGGAACCCTCCATGGTGGCTATTCATGCTCCCTTCCATGGATGCAGGGGAAGCAACGCTGCGCCGGGAAGGCGGAGTGCTGTACAAAGACCGGAAAGCCCTCAAGATAGTTTTCACGGCGCGCTCGAGCGGCACCCTGACACGATGGGCCGACATCCACATCGACGACTGCTTCGAGTTCACCACGGACCCTGAAACCTACTGCACCTTTTACGTGACCAAGAAAGTCCGCGAGGGAAAGCGGTTGCGCGACCTCGATATCACTTACTTCCCCGACAGCCAGCAGATTCATCTCCGCGAGACGGATGTTTCCGGCGACTCTCCCCGAGTCCTCCGTGACAGGATGTATGACGGTATCCCGCCGTGCGTGAAGGACCTTTTCTCCGCGCTGTACGATTTCCGGCGCGGACCGCTGGAGGCCGGCACACGACGCCGCGTCCTCGTCGGCGAGGACGAACAGGTAAAAGAGGTCGAGGTGTATGTAGAGAAGCTGGAGCAGGTCCGGACGCAGACCGGGGTGCATAGCGCGTGGCGATTAAATACGGTTGCAGTCATGGGCGGCCTGTTCAAGCACGGGGGGCAGTTCCGCATTTGGTTATCCACAGACGACCGGCATATGCCCGTCAAATTCGAAGCTAAAGCCAGCATCGGGAAAGTGACCGGAACTCTCAAAGAAGCGAAGTACTGAAATTCGGAACTCTCGAATGCGGAATCTTTGAATGTATCTAAGGGGTTGCGAGCTTATCGGTGAGAGGGGGCGGTTCTTGCTCGGTTCGGAACCAGGCAAGTCGCAGACTTGATTATTCATTTAATTATGATACTTATACCACAAATATTAATTATTTACATTAGCATGCGATACCTCCGCATTCGACGATTCCCGATTCCGGAATCCGCATTTGAGATGTCGGAGAAGGCCATAAGCCGAATTCTGTTTCCCCGCATTGCGGTGGACGGCAATCATTCATCTGGTCCCCGGATTGCTCCGGGGATCTAGCGGTCTACCCAAAAGCACCGGACGGGCCGCCCTTCATCCCTTTCGGGATCGCTTTTCTATTTGACCTTGCTCCGTGTGGGGTTTGCCCTGCCATCGCTGTCACCAGCGATGCGGTGCGCTCTTACCGCACCTTTTCACCCTTACCCCTGTGACGGGGCGGTGTATTTTCTGTGGCACTTTCCGTAGGGTCGCCCCTCCCTCGCGTTACGAGGCACACTGCCCTGTGGAGTTCGGACTTTCCTCGATCCTGAAAACAGGACCGCGATTGCCTGGCCTTCTCCGACAAGGGTATTGTAGACAATTCCCGCCCGGATTACACGAACTCAGTTGCGGGTTAGTGCGGTTCCCGGGAGGTGGCCGCGATATCATGGCCTGGGATCAGCTCTTGCCCTTGCCGCCGGGGGTGCCGGCGGGCGCATCCGGCTTGACCAGGCCCAGTATCTGACGCAGCTTGCCGTCCAGATCGCAGGCGATATCCGCGTGTTCCCGCAGGAACTGCTTCGCGGCCTCCCTGCCCTGGCCGAGGCGTTCGTTCTTGTAGGAATACCAGGAACCGCTTTTTTCGATCAGTTTGCGGTCGACGGCGAGGTCGACCAGATCTCCTTCGTAGGAGATGCCCTGGTTGTAGAGGATATCGAATTCAGCCTCCCGGAACGGCGGCGCGAGCTTGTTTTTGACGATTTTGGCGCGTGTCCGGCTGCCGACCACCTGTTCTCCTTCTTTGATCGAACCGATGCGGCGGATATCGACGCGGATGGAAGAGTAGAACTTGAGTGCGCGTCCGCCGGTGGTAGTCTCCGGATTTCCGAACATCACCCCGATCTTTTCGCGCATCTGGTTGATGAAAATCAGGCAGGTGTCGGATTTTGACACGATGGCGGTAAGTTTGCGCAGGGCCTGCGACATGAGGCGCGCCTGCAGGCCCGGGAGGGAGTCTCCCATTTCCCCTTCGAGTTCCGCCTTCGGGACGAGCGCGGCGACGGAGTCGATGACCAGGATGTCGATGGCGCCGCTGCGGACCAGCACTTCGGCGATTTCCAGCGCCTGTTCCCCGCTGTCGGGCTGTGATACAAGAAGGTCGTCGGTATTAACGCCCAGCATTTTGGAATATCCGGCATCCATGGCATGCTCGGCGTCGATGAACGCCGCGGAACCGCCCGCCTTTTGGGACTGTGCTATCGCGTGGAGTGCCAGCGTGGTCTTGCCGCTGGACTCCGGCCCGAATATCTCCACCACCCGCCCCTTGGGGAAGCCCCCAACGCCGAGGGCCGCATCGAGGGAAATCGCCCCGGTGGAGATCGAACGTACGCCCGAAGGATCTGTGCGATCGCCCAATCGCATGATCGATCCTTTGCCGAACTGCTTTTCGATCTGGGTCAGGGCCATTTCAATTGCTTTGTTCTTGCTGCTCCTGTCGTCTGCCATCACTTCTTCCCTTCCTTCTCGCGATAATCATAAAAGCCGCGTCCTGTCTTGCGCCCCAGCAGGCCGGCATCCACCATTTTGATCAGTAGCGGGCAGGGCCGGTATTTGGGATCGCCCAAGCCTTCCTGCATGACGCGCAGAATGTCCAGACAGACATCCAGCCCGATGAAATCGGCCAGGGTCAGTGGGCCCATGGGGTGATTCATGCCGAGTTTCATCACGGTATCGATGGCTTCGCGCGAGCCGACCCCCTCCATCAAGGCGTAGACTGCCTCGTTGATCATCGGGAGGAGGACCCGGTTCGACACGAATCCGGGGTAGTCCTGCACTTCCACAGCCGTTTTCCCCAGGGATGCAGCCAGGTCCAGGATGCATTTGCAGGTGGCATCGGAAGTCTCCAGGCCGCGGATCACTTCCAGCAGCTTCATGATCGGGACCGGGTTCATGAAGTGCATGCCGATGAACCGGTCCGGACGCCCGGTCACCGCGGCGAGCTTCGTGATGGAAATGGAGGAGGTATTCGAGGCAAAAATGGTCGCGGCCCCGCAGATGCCGTCGAGTTCCTGGAACACTGCGCCCTTCACTGCCGGATTCTCATTGACAGCCTCCACGACCAGGCTGCAGGAAGCGAATGCGGACAGGCCAGGCGCGGGAGAGATCCTGCTCAGTGCCGCGTTCCGGTCCTGAACGGTGATGGCGCCCTTCTGCACGAAGCGGTCCAGGCTTTTCTCGATGCCCTTCATTGCCCGGTCCAGCAGGTCCTGCCGGATGTCGGATAGATGCACCGGGTACCCGGCCTGTGCGAACACCTGCGCGATGCCGGATCCCATCGTGCCCGATCCGGCCACGCCGACAACGCCAATCGAAGTAGTATCCATGAGCATCCCCCTGAGCAAAACTGGCTTCTGCCCCGTCCGGTGTATCTAACCGCCGGGAGAGCCGAATGAGCCAGAAAAATTCAC
>JAFNAG010000155.1 GCA_017860135.1 Acidobacteriota bacterium | reverse complement strand
CGTTCCGGAGACTTGCCGATCGACGGCGAGCGCAGGATTGCAATTGCCACACGCCGGTCGAGCCCATTGACGGCCATCGCCTGCGCAATCAGGAAACTCCCCATGAACACGAAGATGATCGGATCGCCGAAATGCCGGAACACCTCCCGTGCCTCGCCGACGCCGAGAAGGACGCACAGCGCGGGACCGAGAAGCGCTGTCGCCGGGATCGGGATCGCCTCCGTCACCCAGTACACAATCACGAACGTCAGAACGGCCGCCAGGCGCCGCTGTTCCGGAGGCAGGCCCGGGAGGAGGACATAGAGAATCAGTGCGGCAGCCGGCCCGACAAGCAGGCCGGTCCTGCGGCGCCAGAGGTCAAATCCCTCTTCTGTTTCCGAGAGCTTTTCGATTGGGGCATCCATGCCGCCAATGTATCCTCGAGCCCCCGGTTCGGGCAATCGAAAATCTCATGCCACGCATCCTGCTCGGAATATATAGGGCAGACACGAAGGTGTGCCCATTACTTACAGAGCCGTAAGTGGGCGACAAGATTCGAGAACCAGCACGCGTCTGCCGGAAACAGAATCGTTCGCTTATTCACCACCGAGATCACGGAGATCACGGAGGGGCAATGCCGCATATGATTCGTGCAATTCGTGAGATTAGTCGCGGCTGCGTTTCGAAGATGGGTGAAATCGGAAGTGAGACTCAATCCTCGCAAAATTCAGGTCGCGCAACGATCAACGACAAAAGAATGTATCAATGGTCAATCAATGGTCATTTGTCGTCTGGCCGCTGCAAACCTACGGCCCGTGCGGTCATGATCGCGTTCGGAGCGGGTGAAGCGCCCGAGCGCAGAGCCACCTGCCGAGCCCCCAAATGACAATTGACAAATGATAATTGACAGATTCTCTCTTCTTGAGTCTCACTTCCGATTGCACCCTGGAAGAGAGCTTCCTTGACAGAATTCCTGATGCCGTATAATTTCTTAGCTCCGGCATTTGAGTCCGCCGGTTGCCCCTGGCCCTTTGAATTTACTTCGCGGCCTGCCGGCCGCATCGAGCATTCAATGTCCAAGATTCGTCCATTCCGCGCACTCAGGCCGCTGCCCGGCAATGCGCACCGGGTTGCAGCAGTTCCCTACGATGTCGTCAACACCGCCGAAGCGCTCTCCCTGGCGGCAGGCAACCCGCTCAGCTTCCTGCACGTATCGAGGGCGGAGATCGACCTGCCGCCATCGACCCGTCCTTATTCGGACGAGGTCTACGAGCGCGCGCTGCAGAACTTCCAACAACTGCGTGCGGCGGCGCCTCTGATCCTGGAAGATGAGCCGTCCCTCTACTTCTACCGGCTGCAGATGGGCAGTCATCGGCAGACCGGTCTGGCAGCCTGCTACTCGATCGAGGAGTACAATCGGGACCTGATCCGGAAGCACGAGCGCACCCGGCCGGAAAAGGAGGATGACAGGACCCGCCACATCATCACATTGCGGGCGCAGACCGGTCCGGTCTTCCTGACGTACCGCGCAACGGATTCGGTCGACGAATTGGCCGGGCGCGTGACCGCCACGGCGCCGCTGTTCGATTTCGAGGCCGCAGATGCAATTCGCCACACCATCTGGAGAGTCACCGGCGCCGACATGCATGCCCTGGTTCGTGCCTTCGGGGGAATACCCCGGCTTTACATTGCGGACGGCCACCACCGGGCGGCGAGCGCTGCGCGCGCCTGGGAGTATTTTGCCGCAAAAGAAAAAGGTGTCGCAAATGACGAAGCCGGCTGGTTCCTCGCAGTCGCCTTTCCGGACAACCAGACGCAGATCCTGCCCTACAACCGGATCGTCCGCGATCTGGCGGGGCAAACGCCTGCAGATTTGCTGGCCGGACTCAGGACACGTGCACGGTCAACCCACGGAACGCCGCAACCGGGGAAAAAGGGGGAAGTGTCGATGCTGTTGGACGGGCGCTGGTGCACGCTGCACCTTGCCCCGCGGGCGGGCGCGACCGACATCGGCAGCACCCTCGACGTCAGCCTCCTGCAGGACACTGTCCTGTCGCCGCTGCTCGGGATCGGCGATCCGCGCACGGACAAGCGGATCGACTTTGTCGGCGGCATCCGTGGAAGCGGTGAGCTGGAAAAACTGCAGATGGAGGGGAAGGCAGCGGTCGCTTTTTCGATGTATCCCGTGGGGATCGACGACCTGATGCGGATCGCCGATGCCGGGGAGATCATGCCGCCAAAATCAACCTGGTTCGAACCGAAGCTGCGGGATGGGCTTCTCAACCACCTGATTTAAAGGATGCACAATTATGAGAGTTCTTGTTGCCGACAAGTTTGAAAAGAGCGGTATCGAAGGGTTGAAGGCTGCCGGTTGCGAAGTGTCCTACGATCCCGATCTCAAGGGCGCCGCGCTGTCTGAAGCCATCTCCAGGACCGGCGCCGATGTCCTGGTGGTGCGCTCGACAGAGGTCACTGAGCCGATGCTGGACGCCGGGCGCCTGTCGCTGGTGGTGAGGGCGGGGGCGGGATACAACACGATCGATGTCAAGGCGGCCTCGAGGCGGGGGATTTACGTTTCGAACTGCCCCGGGAAGAACTCGATCGCCGTCGCCGAACTGGCATTCGGCATGATCATCGCCATGGACCGCCGCATTCCAGACAATGTCGCCGACCTGCGGGCGGGCAGGTGGAACAAGAAGGAATTCAGCAAATCCAGGGGCATATACGGCCGGACACTCGGATTGCTGGGCTTCGGCAATATCGGGCAGGAAATGGCAAAGCGTGCACAGGCCTTCGGGATGAACCTGGTGATCTGGAGCGAAATCGGGGTAGCGGTCGGCCGCGACGGGCTTCCCATCGATCTGCCTATCCTCGTCCGTTTCCGGCCCGCGTCCGGATCCCTGATCGAACCGATCATCCAGGTGATGGATACGCCGGCTGCGGTGGCGGAGAAGTGCGACATCCTCAGCGTGCACCTGGCAGCCAACGCGCAAACCAGAGGAATCGTCAATGCGGACGTGCTCGGACGCCTGAAGCCCGGGAGTTACTTCCTCAACACGGCGCGCGCCGATGTGGTCGACTACGGGGCACTGGAACAGGTCGTCAAGGAGAAAAACATTCGCGTCGCCCTCGACGTGTACCCCGGCGAACCCGCCGGCGGCACCGCCGAATTCGACTTCCCGATGGCTCACATGCCCGGGGTGTACGGCACGCATCACATCGGGGCTTCGACCGACCAGGCCCAGGAAGCGATTGCTGCCGAAACGGTGCATATCATCCGGACCTACAAGGAGAAGGGGGTGGTCCCTAACGTGGTCAATCTCGCGCGCCAGAGCCCGGCGAGCCACTCGTTGATCGTACGCCACCACGACAGGCCGGGCGTACTGGCCGGCATTTTCCAGAAGCTGCGCGATCAGGCCATCAATGCGCAGGAGACTGAAAACATCATCTTCGACGGGGCCCAGGCGGCGGTCGCACGCATCAACCTGGATACAGCCCCTGCCCCGGACCTGCTGGAGATCATCAAAAAGGAGTGTCCGGACATTCTCGACCTGAGCCTGGTCAAACTCGATTCTGCCAGAGAGGCATAGATCGGAGGCGCCTTCCCCGGCATCGTCACTGCACACATCTCAAGAAGCGGTTCTACATAGGAGTAAACATGTCTATCACCCCACGGGTTTTCAATTTTGCGGCCGGACCAGCCGTTCTGCCGCTCCCGGCGCTGGAGGAAGCGCAGCGCGATCTCGTAGCGCTTCCCGGCATCGGCATGTCCATTCTCGAAATAAGCCACCGGTCCAAGACGTTTGAAGCCATCATCCAGGAATGCGAGACGAACATCCGCGAACTCGCCGGGATACCCGAGAACTACCGCATTCTGTTCCTGCAAGGGGGCGCCACCCTGCAGTTTTCCATGGTGCCGATGAATCTGCTCGGCCCGGGAGAGAGCGCAGACTATGTCGTCACCGGTTCCTGGGGCAAAAAGGCCCTGAAGGAAGCGAAAAAGGTCGGGCCGGTCGCCGTCGCGTTCACCGGAGAGGGAGAAAATTTCACGCGCGTCCCTCGCCCGGAGGAGCTGAAGCTCAACCCGAATGCGGTTTACGTGCATCTCACCAGCAACGAAACAATCCATGGCGTCGAATTTCACGAACTCCCCGACACAGGCAGTGTGCCGCTTGTCGTCGACACGTCCTCCCACATGCTCAGCCGCCCGCTCGACATCAGGAAATACGCGATGATATACGCCGGGGCCCAGAAGAACATCGGGCCGGCAGGCTGCACCCTGGTCATCCTCCGCGACGAACTGCTGGCAAAAACGCAGGCCAATCCCGCCTATGAAAGGCTGCCGATCATGCTGCAGTACGGCACGCACGCGGCCGACCGGTCGCTCTACAACACCCCGCCGGTGTTCGCGATCTACATGATGAACCTGGTGAGCCGCTGGCTGCTGAGCATCGGAGGTTTGGCGGAAATGGAAAAGATCAACACGCGTAAGGCCGGCAAACTCTACGCTGAAATCGACCGGACCGGCTTTTACCGGGGCCACGCAAAGAAGGAATCGCGCTCCAGGATGAACGTCACCTTCCGGCTGCCGACGGAAGAGCTCGAGGCGAAGTTCGCCAAAGAGGCGAAAGCTGCAGGTCTGGACGGACTCAAAGGGCACCGGTCGGTGGGAGGATTGCGCGCCTCCATTTACAACGCCTTCCCGGAGGCAGGCGTTGATGCGCTGATCGCTTTCATGCGGGATTTCGAGAAAAACAACGGCTGAGGGCCAACTTCAACCTCTGAACGGGAGCGGCTGCAGGCCGGCGCCGGATCCCGCCGTTTTTCGCGCCTGCTACTGAACCTTTAGTTTCTCGCACGCGCGCACAAAACAGGTAGTTTCCCGCTTGCGGGCTGTGCTATGCTGCGGCCATACTCTCGGAGAAAGCCATGGCCAGATACGCAATCCATATCTACTGTGACGAATGCTCGGCTCCACATCCAATGGGCGTATCCGTCGTGCTGAACGATGGCCCGCCGGAATTGGCGAGTGTCGCCGAACACTACGCCGGCAAGACAGTGCCGGGCACCCTCAACCTCATGCTGCGAAATTGTGCCAAATGCCCGAAGACCGGCAAGATGTTCCAGCAATGGGACAGCAAAAAGATCTTCATCGCTCCGGTCGCGGGATAAATCGCCGGGTGAGTCCGGTCGATCGGATTCAGAGCGTCCCGGCAGGCCTGAGCCAGGAGGGGTGAACCCTCCGGCGCTGAAAGCGGCAGCTCAGATGTAATCAACTCAGAACCTGTCCCGAACCAGGCCCGCCGGCACGGCCGATACTCCTGCCATATGCACAGCCTTGAGAGCCGCGCACGCAGGCAATGGGGCGTGTTCTCGTTGCGACCTTTGCCAACCCGCCCCCTCACGGTCACGGCTCTGCTCACTATGTCAATCCTTCTTCTGGAATGCAGGACTGACGGCTCCCCTGGAGCTTTCGCTTGCAAGTAAGGGATGCATCCCTTCCCGCAGGGAACATCAAGGGCTCGCGGGAGTTGCCGGCTATTTTTCGGATTTTCCTGCAACCGCAGGGTAAACGATTCCGGCGATGGCAGCTCCCAGAATAGGCGCCACCCAGAACAGCCAAAGCTGCTGGATCGCCCACCCTCCCACAAATAAGGCAGGACCGGTGCTGCGCGCCGGATTGACGGAAGTATTGGTCACCGGAATGCTTATCAGGTGGATGAGCGTGAGGGCAAGCCCGATTGCGATGGGGGCGAAGCCCTGCGGCGCGCGTCGATCCGTCGAGCCGAGAATGATCATAAGAAACATGAAGGTCAGGACGAGCTCGGCCACCAGGCACGCCATGAGCGAATAGCCGCCCGGCGAGTTAGCGGCATACCCGTTGGAAGCAAAGCCGCCAATCATGAAATTCTCTTTGCCGCTTGCGATCACGTACAACACCGCTGCAGCCAGGATGCCTCCCAGCACCTGCGCAATCACATACGCGGGAAGTTCCCTGGCGGGAAACCGCTTCCCGACCGCGAGGCCCACGGAAACCGCCGGATTGAGGTGGCAACCCGAAATGTGGCCGATGGCAAACGCCATCGTCAATACCGTAAGCCCGAAAGCCAGGGCGACTCCGGCAAACCCGATGCCAAGCTCAGGAAACGCCGCTGCCAGGACGGCGCTGCCGCAACCTCCGAAAACCAGCCAGAACGTGCCGATGAACTCCGCCGTTGCCTTTTTTCCGAGTGACATGATGTTTCCCTCCTGTTGTGAGAGTGCGAGTTTCTGTCAAAGATTCAGGGTGGCGGAATTATAACCGACATGGGCGGAAATAGATCGGGAATCCGCTGTTCCGATGGGCGCAGACTGCGGGTTCACGCGGTCAAGCGGTAAGGTCCCGGAGGATTGTTTGGTGCCTGCACGCGGGACGCGTGCGGTCCCAGCCTCCATTCATTGGGTGCGGAGACATCCTGTGTATCGCGGGGATGCAATCAACCGAAGCGGTTTTCAGGGGACCGCAGTGCATGACGGCGGAAATTCCGTCACTGGCCGATCAGCCTGCCGATTTCGTTTTCCAGCGTCGCGCCTGGCGAATCCCCGAAGACAGCGAGGATCCGGCCGCTACGGTCCACGAGAATGCTTTTCGGGATTTCCGGCACTTCAAAGTAATCGGTGGTGTAACTTCCGGCCCGGAATTCGTCCATGCCGAAAAGCCCGTGGATCCAGGGCATCTTCCATTTACCGGCGCGGAATTTCTCAATGTCCTCAGGAACGGCGTCGAAGGAGAGACTGACGATCTCAAAACCGTTCTTTTTGAACCTTTCGTGGATGCGGTGCAGGCTTTCCATTGCGGCGACACACGGCGCGCGCCAGGTCGCCCAGAAATTGATGAGGTAGTTTTTGCCTTGGAGAGTCCCGTTGTTAATCGTCTTGAACGTGTCATCCAGGGAAGTGAAGGAGAATTCGGGCATCACTTTGCCGGCTGCGATTCTCAGCTCCGGCGGACGCGATTTCACCCGCTGCCCGGGAGCAAGGTCGCCGAATTCCGAGGTCAGGCGCTTGTAGTATGCGCGCGCACGATCGAGGTCCAATGCCGATTTTGCATCGGCGTATGCCTGCTCAAGCACCAGCGCCCTCACTTCCCGGCTCGGATGGCCGGTCACAACCGCCTGGAAGTAGGTTTCCTGTGCGCCGAGGCCGCCCGCAAACTCGATGGATTCATACAGAAGGTAATTGGGGGCGAGCCCCCAAAGCGGGGAATCGGGTGGGATAGTGGCCAGCGCCTGTTTCGCAAACTCGGTGTCGATGCCTTCGGCACGGAGGTGCTTCAGGTCGAGAAGGCCCAGGAACAACATCTGCCGGACCATCGGATCCGTCTCAGACTCGAGCTGGCGTCGCAGAGCTGCCGTCGTCCTGGACCAGTCGTAGTGGAAGTCTCGCCGCTTCCTGCCGAATGCGGCGAATTCGGACAGTGCACGGGAATAATCTTCCTGCCTGCTTCGCATTTCCAGGTCCAGAACCGCAACGCGCGCCACCTGTGTTGTGCTGTCTGCGAAAGTGACTCCTGCCTTCACCGCGCTGCGGGGCAGCGCTGCAGGGTCGAACACAATCCTGGCTTTTCCGCCCCGGACCGCAAGCTGCGACACAAAGTTGCCCGCCGGATCGGTCCCCAGGTCATCGAATTGCGTGCCGGGCACGGACCGGGTGCTGCCTTTGACCAGCCCGACCAGCCGATACCCCATTTTCCCGCCGGGGAGGTTTCCCAATTCGGCGGCATGGGTCCCGTCACGTTGTTTGACCATGATCACATAGCCGTTGTTGCGGGACCACCTGTTGAAATCCCCGATGACCATGATCTCCCTGAACTCACTCACCCATTCAAACGGAGCCAGCCGGACGTCCAGATTCATCCGGACCGGTTCCTGCAGGAGCAGGGATACCATGTAGGGGCTGTGCTGGACACCGGTAAAACTCAGCCGCACAACGCCGGTCTTGGATGTTGCCACGGAGAACGAACCGTCTGACGACGCCGGGAGACGCCTGGGCACATCAGATCCGTCCGGCTCATAGATATCCACTCGCGCCATGGCAGGCGCCTTGTTGCCGAAACCGCTGATTTTCCCTGAAATGACAGACAGCGGCCCGGTGTCGACAGCCTGCCGGCTGCTGCAGGAGCACAGCAGGCTGAAAACCGAAAAGGCCAACGTCGACTTTTTCATCCAGGCAGCCCCCTATGAGCCAGATCTTATACGTGCCTGGTGTTGCGGCACAAGCGTCTTGCAGCGCGGGAACCGGAAGCAGCCACACACGGCTTAACGCGGCCGGTCGGCGGCGGCCAAATCCATGGGCTGTGATCGGAAAGCACCTCGATTCGGCCTCGCCCTCGGGGTCGGGGCTGGCATCAGGGTTGCTGTCGCAATCGGTATCGAAATGAAGAAAGCTTCGGCACAGGCGCTCGTCAGGCAGTGGCAGGTCCGGGGCTTCCATCGCAGCAACGATCAACGGACGGGGGACACTTTCAGGCTCAAGGTGTTCCAGTCCGGCGGAGTCACTCCCAGCAGATGCCGCACAAAAAAGTCGTCGCGCTTACGGTCCGTGTAATCCCCGAGCGCGCCCCCTCTCGCACCGTGTTCGGCCCCGGGCACAAGAAGAAAGTCAAAATGTTTTCCGGCCTTGATGAGTGCGTTAACCACCTGCATGGTGGACGAGGGATCGACGTTGGTATCCAGCTCCGGCACGATCAGCAGCAGTTGCCCCTGCAGCTTGGCGGCGTTGACGACATTCGAGGCGGCGGAGTACTGGGGGCCGATCGGGTAGCCCATCCACTGCTCGTTCCACCAGATCTTGTCCATACGATTGTCGTGGCAGCCGGAATTGGAGACGGCCGCTTTGTAGAAATCGGGGTGAAAAAGCAGCGCCCCCATGGCGCTTTGCCCGCCCGCAGAGGTGCCGTAGATCCCTACGCGGCTGATGTCGTAATAGGCATACCGTCGGGCAACGGCCTGGTGCCACAGGATACGGTCCGGGAAACCCGCGTCCCCGAGGTTCTGCCAGGAGACATCGTGAAACGACTTGGAACGGTTGCTGGTACCCATCCCGTCCACCTGCACGACTACGAAGCCCAGCTCGGCCAGTGATTGCATGGCGTTGTACGCACTGAATGTCTTGGGCACATACGAGTCCTGAGGACCGGCATAGATGTGTTCGATCACCGGGTAATGGCGCTTCGGGTCGAGGTATCGCGGCCGGAAGATGATTCCCCAGATATCCGTCGTTCCGTCCCGCCCCTTGGCGGAAAAAGCTTCCGGAACAACCCAGCCTGACTTGACCAGTTCCTGCATGTCGGCGTGTTCAATCTCCATCAGCGTTTTCTGGTCGGAGGTCCGGCGTAATTCCATCACGGGGGGCATGTCGACACGGGACCAGGTGTCGATGTAGTACAGCATGTCGGAAGAGAAACTGCTTGCGAAGGCGCCGGGTACGGCACCTATCGGCCCGCCGACAACGCCTGCCTGCAGTCGGGGAAACACGATGGAGTGACTGCCGTCACCCTGCGTCAGGGCGACAAGCCCCGTGCCATCGAAATTGACGCGGTAATAGTGAATGAAATACGGATCCTCACCGGGAACCATGCCGCTGGCTCGGAACCAGATTTGCCGCCCGGCCTCGTCCACACGCTCCACGCCCCGCACCACCCATTCTCCTTTCGTGATCTGGTTTTTCACCACACCGGTCGTGCCGTCGTACAGGTAGAGGTGGTTCCAGCCGTCCCGCTCCGACATCCAGATGATTTCCCTCCCGTCGCCTGCGTCGTACCGGAACCTTTTGCCCGAATAACAGAAAAACGTGGGCGCCTCTTCATTGATGAGGGCACGCGGCGTTCCGGTCACGGCATCCACCTCGATAATCCGGTAGACCTGGTGGCCGCGCTGGTTGTATTCAAATGTGAAGGCACGGCTGTCGCGCCACCAGCGAATCAACTGGTTTGCATAGGGGGTCGGGAAGAACTGTGGATCGATGGCTATATGCCGTCCGGTGTCGACATGAAAAAGCACAGGCGTGTGGACGTCGAGAGGATCCCCGGGTTTGGGGTATTCAATGCTGAAGTGCCGGGGCTGAAGCTGTCCGGCAGGGGAGGATTCGACGTAGTGTACGAACCGCTTATAGCCGGGCCTGGTTCGAAACACGGCCAGTTTCCTGGAATCCGGCGCCCACTGCAGGTCCCAGGAATAGAAGTCACCCTCGGAACCATCCTGG
>JAFNAG010000464.1 GCA_017860135.1 Acidobacteriota bacterium | reverse complement strand
AAGACGGCGCCGCGCAGGATGCCGTCCAGAGCCAAAAACGCGATGAGAGCCAGGATGGCATAACAGGCGAGGGCGATCAACAACCTCCGGTTGGCAATCTCGGGCAGTTTCATAAGGCGTCTGGATCCCGCGGTTCATTATACTCTCGATGAACTCGCGCACGGGAATCCGAGGGCCGGAAATACTGAGCCGCAACGATCCCGAAAGCTGTGAAGAGTTTTCATTGAGGCCTGGGAGAATGATGCGGTCCCGACAGGACTGAAAGGCGGGGGGCGCCGGAGCCGGGCCTTCCCGACAAATTCGATTGCCACCAGAGGCGGCGGGCAATACAAGAGTATTGCATCTTTACATTCTTGTATGTATAGTCGTGCCAACCCGATCAGGTGTTTGCCCCGCGTTACGAACGCCAAACGCAGACTCTTGAACAGGGCCTGGCGTTTCACGTCTGGATCCCGCGATCGAGCGCCAACATGTGAGTGTTGTGGATCCGATAACGCCCCTGCCGGTGCAGGATTGAGTATCGATCAAGAGGAAAAATGAAAGAACAAGGTACAGTAAAGTGGTTTAACAACGAAAAGGGTTACGGCTTTATCAAGCGTGCATCCGGAGACGACGTCTTCGTCCACCATTCCGCGATCCAGGCAACCGGTTTCAAGTCACTCAGTGAAGGGGACCAGGTTGAGTTTACCGTGGCAAAGGGCCCCAAGGGCCTGCAGGCCCAGGATGTGGTGAAGATCTAGATATCGGGACGCGGGGATGAAGAGTCCCCGCTTCGCTCCTGTTTCCCCAAAGAGTCCCAAAATCCCGAGATGATCGAAAGCACCGGCTGAAGTATCCAACCCAGGAGTTCGCATACTCGAAATGGGATCCGATCCCCGCGCTCCGTGCACGCGTGCGAATGAGAGTGCGGCCGGGCCGGAGTGTGTGACCCGCCGCCCGTTTTCCCCGGTTCAGAGTCTTTCCATTGTGGGGTTTGGCGCTCTGGCTCTGGTCGGCCTGCCGGTGCGGCGCGCGCAGCGCCTTGTGGAAGATGTAGTCGCCCGCGGCGTGAATTACATCGACGTTGCGCCTTCCTACGGCGGCGGTGAAGCCGAGGAGAAACTCGGCCTCGTCCTGCCGCCCCACCGCGAAGGAATCTTCCTGGCAGGCAAAACGCTCCAGCGATCGTCCGCCGGCGCCCGCCTGGAGTTGGATCAATCGCTGCGCCGTCTCGATACCGATCGTTTCGACCTGTATCAGTTCCACGCCGTCAACACAGCCGAAGATATCGGGAAGATCTTTGCGCCGGGAGGCGCGATGGATGCCTTTGTGCAGGCGCGGCGGGACGGCCGGATCCGTTTCATCGGTTTTTCCTCGCACTCCGTGCCGGCGGCCCTGGCCATGATGGACCGCTTCCGGTTCGACTCCGTGCTGTTTCCCGTGAACTATGTCTGTTATGCGCGGGGTAACTTCGGGCCTCAGGTGCTGGACAAGGCGCGGCGGCTCGGAGTCACCTGCCTGGCGCTGAAAGCGATGGCGGCTTCTCCCTGGCGCAAAGGGGAAGCCAGGTCCTGCCCGAATTGCTGGTATCGCCCGATTGAGGATCCGGATCTGGCGCTGCTGGCGCTCCGCTTCACGCTCACGGAAGATGTGTGCGCCCTGCTTCCCCCCGGTGACGAGCGTCTGGTCCGTCTGGCGGTCGAACTTGCTCCCCGCGCATCTCCCCTAACCGGAGAGGAGCGCGGCCGGTTGCTCGCCGGCGCAGCCGGCCTGAAGCCGATCCTGTGGTTCAAGAACAAAAGATCGTAGTGCTTTTGGGTGTCTTCTTCCTTTTTCCGCACGATCCGTGTTCAGCAAGGCAAGAAAGCCGCGCACAGCCATGGACCGTTTTCTCCGAAATCCGAGCTCCCCAAAACTGAGCCTGCGAATCCGGTCCGGAGATTTACCGGGGAAAAGCGCCGCACTCCATTCTGCGCAGGGGCTACGCGTTTTTTTCAGGATGGCCGGGCGGCAGAGGCGCCTTTGTTTGCGAGGCGGGCCCGCAAGTGGTCCAGCATGTCGCGGGTCATGGATTCGAGGTCCCAGTCGGGTTTCCAGCCCCATTCGTCCCGGGCGGCCGAGTCATCGATGGACCGCGGCCACGAATCGGCGATGGCCTGATGGTAATCGGGCTCGTAAGTCACCTCGAAGGCGGGAACGTGTTTCCGGATGCAGGCCGCGAGTTCTCCCGCGCTGAAGCTCATCGCCGCGAGGTTGAAGTCCGCGTGGTGGCGGAGGCGCGCGAAATCGGCCTCTGCCAGTTCGATGGTGCCGCGGATCGCGTCGGGCATGTACATCATCGGCAGGACCGTGTCTTCCCGGACGAAACAGGTGAATTTGCCTTCAGTGACGGCGGCATAGAAGATCGCTACCGCATAGTCGGTGGTGCCGCCGCCCGGCGGCGTCTCGAACGAGATAAGGCCGGGGTAGCGCAGACCGCGCGCATCGAGTCCGAATCTCCGCACGTAGTAGTCGGCCAGGAGTTCGCCGCAAACCTTGGTGACGCCGTACATGGTGGCCGGCTTGAGCACCGATTCCTGGGGAGTGTTTTCGAGGGGCGCGCCCTTGCCCCAGACTGCGATCGAACTGGGGATGATGACGCGCGCCATCTCGTGGCGCACGCCGAGTTCGAGGATGTTGAGTGTGCCTTCCATATTTATACGCCAGCACAGCTGCGGTTTCTGCTCCCCGACGGCGGACAGAATGGCGGCCAGGTGGAAGACGGTGTCGATTCCGTATTTTCGGATGACCTGGTCGAGAGCGTCGGCGTCGGTGACATCCGCGGTTTGAAACGGGCCGCTGTCCCTGAGCGTTTCGGAAGGCAGGGGCCGGCAATCCGTGGCGACGACGTTTTCCGCGCCGTACCTGTTGCGCAGGGCGACGGTGAGTTCCGTGCCGATCTGGCCCAGCGCGCCGGTGACCATGATCCGCCTTATCTCTTTTTTCACGGACATTTCTCCTCAAGGCCCGCCTGGGGCTCGGAGTAGTGCAGAGTCGAGTGCTGGCTCGCCGGGATGAAGCAGGATGTCCTGAAACGAAGTCCGCCTGCCGTCCGGAGTTATTCAGAGGAGGGCAGCGCCGATGTCCTGCGCAGCAGCCGGGAACAGCAAGGGAGTAGTATAGTGCGCAACCCACGCCTGTCAAGCCAAACGCGGCAGCCCGCGCGCGGGTGCGTTTCGGGCGTGGCTGCTGCAATATCATGCTGCGCCGGCGCCGTGCGAACGTTGCTGTCAGCGTGGCTGTACGGATCGGGTCTTCTTTGCTGGATTGCGTCGCTGGAGACTCTCGAAACATGCTTTGATTTGCGGCGGGGTCATGCTACGCTAGTCGTCGCTGCAAACCATGGCACGCCAGCCGGGAAGAGATGGAACGGAATCCGGCGCGGCGGCCGATCTACAGGGTGGGCCGTTAGCTCAACTGGCAGAGCAACTGACTCTTAATCAGTAGGTTGGAGGTTCGATTCCTCCACGGCTCACCAAATAAAATCAACAACTTAGCGAAATCCACAAAAACCTAAAAACGGCTTGGGGTTCCATCGGGGTTCCACCCGTCCGAGGCATGATCTGGGTTTGGGAAGCGAAGGCTCAGTTCCAGACGACTCTACTTTACGTGCTTGATTTTGCCCGCAGTCAAAAAGGAACACGACATCATCCTCGGGGCGTTCTTCAAGATCTGACACAGCCTATTCGTCTTGGCGGACACCCCAATAATTGGAGAAGGGCCATAATCAGCGGGTCGCAGGTTCAAGTCCTGCTGGGCCCACCAATAAAATCAATTACGGGTCTTCGGCAGAATTTGGGTGAAATTGCCGACATGGGAAGCCTCCGGCCCTCTGGATTTAACGCTTTCGTCCCAATCCCGAGGTTCTGACAAACCGGATATCAGAAAAATGGTCTGTTCTCGGT
>JAFNAG010000463.1 GCA_017860135.1 Acidobacteriota bacterium | reverse complement strand
AAAGCCGCGTGGTATGGCTCGCATCAAGGGAGATAATTCTTCGTGAGAATCCATGAAATTCGTGGCTTTATATGCAGACCCTTGACTTTTCCGATCCGGCTGAACAGTTACCTCTTTTGTTGAGTCTCACTTCCGGTTGCACCCGCTCGAGACGGCCAATTTGACACGGTTACACCTCCAGCCTATACTCAGTATCGCGTCCGGAAGGAAACCGGCGTCCGGCGCTTAGTGACGCGCCCGCCTGAGGAAGGACGGGTCCGGCGGGATTCCTCGCGACGGACAATTGCTTGCTGCCACGGGACATCGCATTGAACAAGAAGCTCCTCCTCATCGTAAAAAACCTCTATACGATGGAACGTCTGGGTGTGATGCAGGTATCCGCAGCCGCCAAACTCCAGGGATGGCAGACCCGGCTGCTCGTGACCGACGGGAAGAGTCACGCCGGGATAGAGGAACAGGTGAACGGGTTTGATCCCGACATTCTCGCCTTCAGCGCAATGAGCCCGGAGTACCCGTATCTGGCGCGGCTGGCCCGGCGACTCCATCAATCGAATCCGCGCTTCACCCTCTTTGGCGGATCCCACCCGACATTTTTTCAGGACATCATCCGCCAGCCGTTTGTCCGGGCGCTGTCGTTTGGCGAAGCCGATGTGAGTTTCCCGCGATTCCTCGAAGCTTTTGCCAACGGCGGAGACTACACGGGCATTCGCGGGATGCATTTTCAATCCGCCGGCGATGTCATTCTCAATGAGCCGGAAAGGCTCGTCGAGAATCTGGATGATCTGCCTTTTCCGGACCGCTTCCTGCAGGTTGATGACAAGACACTCGCGGATTTCAGCCGCAGCCACATCTTCATGGCCTCGCGAGGCTGTCCCAACCAGTGCACATATTGCTTCAATCACAAGTACAATCGGATGTTCCGGGATTACGGCCCGATTTATCGCAGGAGAACCGTCGGCAACCTGGTTGCGGAAATGAAAGAGGTGCGCGACACGTGCGGAATGAAATTCGCATATATCGACGATGATATCTTCACCCTCTGTTCCCGGGCATGGCTGGAGGAATTCGCAGAACTATATCCGGCGCGGGTGGGCGTGCCTTTCATGGTGAACGTTCATGTCAATGCCGTCACCCTGGAGCAGTTGCAGCTTCTCCGGCAAGCCGGCTGTGTCTTGATCTGCTTCGGCATCGAATGCGGTAACGAAGAAGTGTCCAGGACGTTGCTCAAGCGGCGCATCGGCAACGAAAAGATCGTGCGTCTCAGTCATTGGATCCACGACCTCGGAATGAAATTCATGACACAGAATATCCTGGCCCTCCCGGTTCCGGATCCGCTCGCAGTGGATCTTCAGACCCTGGAACTGAACGTTCGATGCAGGCCCGATTACGCCATTGCGCACATTTATTTCCCTCTTCCGGGCACGGAGCTTGCCGCGTATTGCGAGGAAAAGGGCTATCTTGGAGCGGGCGACGGCCAGCTCCCGGAGAGGACAAACAGCTTCTCTGCACTGCGTTTTCCATCGGCGAAGGACAAGGTGCGGGTGCAGCGCCTGCACAAGCTGTTCGGGCTCGCCGTCAATTTCCCCGTCCTGAGGAAGGCTCTTCCACTCCTGGTCCGGCTCCCCGCGGGTTTGGTTTACTCGGTTGCATTCGTCTCATGGTATGGATTTTCCATGCGATACCGGCTCGAGCAGTCCCGGAAATCCTGGAATGAAACAGCCTACTTCCTGAAAAGTGCCCTTCAGTCCGCCGCCTCGTTTTTCCGGCGTCGCGACATCTGCCGCTAACGATTGCTGGGCAGGTATTTCTTGGGAAACCTGGCCACAACGCAATAATTGGGATCCACTACGTTGCCGACACGTGCGGAACCCAGTTGCGAAACCAGTTGGTACGCCTCCCAGCGGTCGAATCCATATTCCTGGGTAAGCCACATCACCATCTCCACGTGAGCGATGCGGAAGGCATCGATGAGCGGACGCACGCTTCCGGTGGTCATAATGTACTCGCTATTTTCGATCCGGGGCCACTGGATCTTCTTCTTGCGGATGAGGTCGAACTGGAAAGTCACATCCATCGACGTTTCCAGGCCAGAACTGCAGATCTCGCCATCCCCCTGCAGTGCGTGTCCGTCGCCATAATAGAAGAGCGCACCGGGGTGAAAAATGGGGAGATATACCGTGGCCCCTTGCTTGATATCCGGGACGTCCATGTTGCCGCCGAATGCACCCGGCCACAGCCCCCCCCAGCTCTCTTCACCCGGAGGCGCGGTAGCGACTCTGCCGAGCATGGGATCGAGCGGGACGGTGATGGACTTCATGCGGCTGTCCGGAAGGGCAAGCGTGCCCGTCATCTTCTTGAGGTCCAGTTTCCAGACGTACCGCCTCGCCGGCGCCGGAGCATTCAGCATGGGAGTGGACTTGTCGGCCGTCAGCGCTCCCATGCCCGGGCCCTGTGTTGAAATCGCGGTGTCGCGGTTGGGGGTCAGTTTGAGTATCTTGACCACCAGTATGTCCTCGGGTGTGGCCCCTTCGATCTCGATCGGACCGACCTCGCCGGGCCAGGTGCCGCCTTCCCGTTCAAACCACTCCCCCCAGAGCGTGCTCGTCACCAGGATGTCGCCCGGCTTGACACGGAAGACCGGCGGCCGCTTGGCGAACGTGGGGACTCCCTTCTGAGGCGTGAATTTGTGGGTTTCCGCAAGCAGAAGGCATGGTATCAGCAGCAAGAACAAACCGACCACCGTTTGAATTCCCACGGATCTAATCATCGGAACCTCCCAGGAATCGAGCCTACCTAACGGGCCCGGCGGCGTTTCTCCCGCGGGCCGACTGATGCTATTTCTATCCAGTAGAAGCGGGAAGTGCAAGGGATTTGGCGCGATTATTTTCGGGAGAAAATAACGGTTTCGGAGGTCCCGGCCCAGGGCGAAGTGCTGATCCGCACCAATGTCCTGCCATCGGAGGAGAGTGTGAGGGAGCCGGAGCTCCACTCCATCAACACATCCAGCTGCCAGAGCACCTCCGCGCTCCACGTGTTGTCGCCTGTCTTCCGGATATTCCTCATGACTACGGTTCCCGCCGTTGCGCTCGATTTCAGCGCCGCGCCGCTTGCCACGATCTCAGCCCGGTCGCCGGTGATCCGATACATACGGTCCCTTCGCTCCCACAGCCCTTCGATGCTCCCTGTGCCGCCCCGCCCCGCCGGAGCAGCCGCCTGTTCCATCACCTGCCTGGATTGCACCATCGCCGTGAGCGTTGCCGCGACCTCCGAGTTTTGCATATTCCGGAATCGATCCGGACCGCTGAGGAGGATCTCCCGGTTCCTGCTGCCGACAGCGGATTTGACCGAACTCGTTTGCAGAGTTCCCAGGTCGACGAGCGGCTGACTGTCGGGCACGACTTCCCTGTGCATCAGCGTGTCGGGAAAATCGCGGTGAAAGCCGGTGATGAATATCGCTTTGCCGGCAGGCAGTTCGGGGATGCTCCATTTCCCGTCGCCGTCCGGGTGGGTGTACCCCAGTATGCCGATCTCCCCGGGAGCGCCTGTCGTTTGCACATAGGCAACGACAAGCGCGCCCTCCCCACCCAGCCAATTGCCGGATCCGCCCTCCTTCAGTCGGCCGGAAATGGTCGTTCCCGGGGCTGAGGACAGCATTACGGCCGCGACCAGACACTGGATCCGAAAGCCGCAATTCATGGTTGTCCCTCCCCCGGCGGAGAGCCGCGAGGTTTCACGATAAACCATCCTTTGGAGCGTCATCTCCATTATACTATTTCGACGAATATGCCATTTCCACGAAATCGTTTATCGCGGCGTGCAGTCACACGGGGGTGAGATATCGATCCCTGGGCAGGACAGGCTGGGTGATTTCGGAGATCAGCTTCGGTGCGTGGGCGATCGGCGGTGAATGGGGGACGGTACGCGATGAAGATGCGCGCGGCGCTCTGCACGCCGCCCTGGACGAAGGGGTGAACTTCATCGACACCGCCGACGTTTACGGGGATGGGCGCAGCGAACGTCTCGTCTCGCAGGTGCTCAAGGACCGGTCGGAGCGCGTCTATGTGGCGACCAAGGCGGGACGGCGTCTCAATCCTCACGTGGCCGCCGGCTACTCACGGGCAAACCTCACCGCGTTCGTCGAACGGAGCCTGCAGAACCTGGCCGTCGAGGCCCTCGACCTGCTGCAGCTTCACTGCCCGCCTACCGAGGTCTACTACCAGCCGGAGGTGTTCGGCATCCTCGACGACCTGGTCAGTGCCGGGAAGATCCTCTTTTACGGGGTGAGCGTCGAGAAGGTGGAGGAGGCGATCAAGGCGCTGGAGTATCCGCATATACAGAGCGTGCAGATCATCTTCAACATTTTCCGGCAGCGGCCGGCCGAATTGTTTTTCCAGGAGGCGAAGCGCCGCCAGGCAGGCATTCTGGCGCGAGTCCCTCTGGCCAGCGGCCTGCTGGGCGGCAAGATGACTGCCTCGAGCCGGTTTCCCGCTGATGACCATCGCAATTACAACGCCCAGGGAGAGGCATTCGACGTCGGGGAGACCTTTTCCGGGGTTGATTTCCATCTGGGTTTGCGGGCGGTGGAAAAGCTCGTGCCGCTGGTTCCGGCCGGGGCGACCCTGGCGCAAATGTCGTTGCGCTGGATTCTGATGTTCGATGCGGTGACCTGCGCCATCCCGGGAGCGAAGAACACAGGGCAGGCTGCGGAGAATGCCCGGGCTTCTGCTTTGCCGGGGATAGGGGAAGCGGACATGGCACGGATCCGCCAGGTCTATGACAGCATGATCCGCGAGAAGGTGCACCAACGCTGGTGACAGGAGTTTTTTCCCGCGCCCACTGGGACGCCTATAGTGAGGGCGGGCTTCAGAGGGTGTCCAAGGTTGACACACGGCAAGCTGAGGCGCGCAGCGCGGGAAGTGAATACCGGAAACTTAGTGCCGCGCCTTCGGCGCTCAACCATGCTCCATCCCTATCCCGGCCTGACGGCCGGGCCTATTGACTGCCGGCCCTTCGGGCCTGGTCACGCCGTGTATCAACTGATGGACACCCTCTCACGGCCGGGCCTATTGACTGCCGGCCCTTCGGGCCTGGTCACGCCGTGATTCGACCGATGGACGACCTCTTCAGCCGCGCGCATTAACTTCCTGAATCGCACAGCTCTTCGGGAATTCAATTCGAAAACCGCCAGGGATCGGCGTCGGGATAAGACTCATGACTTTGCAGTAATCGATCGTGATTCCGATTGCCTTCCCGATTGTGCAGGGAAACAAAAACAGCAGCCACAGAGCAGCCGATGGCTGCAACCAGGCTAAGGGCCCTCCGCAGAATAACATGTGCACTTTGCCGGGGCCCCCAGGCCGGATGGCAAGGCGCGAGCGACGAGCATACCCGCTGGTATGTAAGGAGCGAGCAACGCGGCCAACGGGCCTGCGGGCCGCAGCTCGAAGGGGCGTGGCGGCGAGGGGCCGTCTGCGTTGTTGGCGCTCCTCGACGATGTCGCCACATCGCCTGCGTCGCGCCGCCTGGCATCCGGCCCCTCGGCGCGCACGCCAAATTGTTCATGTTATTCTGCGGCGGGCCCTAAGCGAATACTCCTGGAAACGGCACACTCGGTATCGGAATCGGCGTCGGCATCATCGCGCTGCCGACATCAACACAGAGGAGCCCGATTATGCACAATTTTCAATAGCGATTGCGACTGAGATTGCGATCCCGTACCGATACCGACCGCTATTCCGTGGTGCTGAAAAACCCTTTCCTTTTTGATAAGGGTTTTCGGGTGCGTGGCACAGAGGCCCCCATCTGTGCAATCTGTGAAATCTGTGGCTGCTTTTCATCCCGGCACAGAAGCCCCAAAGCTGTTCAGCGGCCGGGGCCGAGCAGTTTGTCCAGCTCCGCGCGGATTGCTTCGAGTTCCTTTTTCAGCACTCCATAGCGCTCGACCGCATCGCGCCCGATCTTCTGGTCGACGCCCGACGTCATGCCCGCCAGGTAAGTGATATGTGCCTGCAGCCCGGGCTTGCCGTAGCGCACCGGCTCGGTAGCCAGTTTAGCCGCGACGGCTTCCACGCGCTTTGCGGTCTCCGCATCGGCTCCGGCCGCACCGCGCAGTTTCCCCTGTGCCTCCCTCACGCGGGCGACCGTCTGGGAGGCGCTCGCGACCAGTTCCCGCATGCGCAAGTTGTGTTCGAACTGCTCCCGGAGGTCGGCCGCCGTCAGGCCCTCGGCCGCGAGGCGCGGATCGATCAGCACGTTGAACGGCTGCGTCAGGGTGGTAGTGTCCACCTTGATGCGTGCCTGGTATTGTCCCGGCGGGGAGCTGAGTCCGGACTGATGTTGCACGTTCCAGACGAAGCGGTTCATTCCGGGGCTTCGAGTTACCCGAGCGGCCGGACCGCCGCCGCGGCCGCCGCGCCCCTGCAGTGGCGCAGCGTCCGGATCGCCGGTGGGCGCTCCGCCTCCCGTGCCGCCTGATGTGGCCGGTGCGTTGCTGTTGTAAGCGTTGACCGCGTTTCCGGCAGTATCGAGAATCTCGATCGTCAACGGACCG
>JAFNAG010000462.1 GCA_017860135.1 Acidobacteriota bacterium | reverse complement strand
ACTTCGTGCAATTCACGGCAGCTTTTCAAAACCATTGTCCTGCCGAAAACTCGTCCGAATCGCGCCGCAACCGCGTGCGCCACCTCCGCGACACTGATCTCGCGATCCAGGAGCGCCTTCATCGAAGTGACCGGTTTCCCTGTCAGGCCGCACGGCACGATCAGAGCATAGTACGAAAGGTCGGTTGTCACATTCAGCGCAAAACCGTGGCGCGTCACCCAGCGGCTGATATGCACGCCCATGGCGCAGATCTTACCGGAGCGGGTCCAGACGCCGGTGAGTTTCTCTTCGCGCCACGCTTCTATGCCGTATTCGCCGAGTGCGCCGATGATGGTCTCTTCGAGGTTGCGCATGTAGCGGTGCACGTCCTGCTCCGGCCGTTCGAGTTTGAGCAACGGGTAACCGACGAGCTGGCCGGGGCCGTGGTACGTGATATCGCCTCCCCGGTCGACGTGGTAGCGGGTGACGCCGCGCGCACGCAGCGTCTCTTCCGGCACGATGAGGTTGTGCCAATCCCCGTTGCGGCCGAGAGTGATAACGGGCGGGTGCTCGAGGAGGAGGAGCACGTCAGGCGCCGGGCCGGCTTTTTTCCACGCGCAGATCTTCATCTGCAGCTCGAGCGCCTGCGCGTAGCCCAGTCGCTCCGGGAACACGACTGTGTAGCAGACTGGTCCGGGTAGATCTCCCAATGCGTTCAAATGTGGATCGCAGCCCCGTAGATCGCCTCTGCGGCTTCCATGATGGCTTCGGAGACCGTCGGATGGGCATGGATGATGTGCGACACGTCTTCTGCCGTGGCCTCCAGTCCAATCGCCGCGGTCGCTGCCGCGACGAGTTCGGTCACGTGCGGCCCGATCATGTGGACGCCCAGAATCTGGTTATATTTCTTCTCACAGACAAGCTTCACGAAGCCGTCGTTCTCCCCGAGGATCGACGCTTTGCCGATCGCCGCGAACGGGAACCTGCTCGTGACCACTTCGTGCCCCCGCCGTCGCGCCTCTTCCTCGGACAGGCCCACGCTGGCGACTTCCGGGGAACAGTAGGTGCAGTTCGGCACCTGGTCATAGTTGAGAGGGAGGGTATGCTCTCCGGCGAGGTGGCGCATCACGAGGATCCCTTCGTGGGAGGCGACGTGCGCCAGCTGCTGCGTCGGCACGACGTCGCCGATGGCAAAGAAGCCCGGCACGTTCGTTTCCATGTGACCGCCCACGGGGATGCGTCCTCTGGTCGTGCTCACTCCCACGGCTTCGAGGCCGATACCCTCGACGACGGCTCTGCGGCCCACGGCGATCAGCGCCTTTTCCGCCAAGAGAGTCCTGGTTTCGCCGCCGGGCCGCTGCACGGTCGCGGCCGCCTGTCCGTCCTGCACGGAAAGGTCCTCGAGGCGGGTCCCCGTCATCAATTGAATTTTCCTCTTGGCGAGCAACTTGTGCAACTCCTCGGAGATGTCCTCATCCTCGAGCGGCAGGATGCGCGGGAGCATTTCGACGACCGTCACCTCGGCGCCGAAGCGCGCGAATATCGATGCGAACTCGATCCCGACCGCCCCCGCGCCGATGACGAGCAGCGAACGGGGAACGGCCTCGAGGTCCAGGATCTCCTTATTGGTCAGGATCACCTTGCCGTCCGCCAAGAGACCCGGGAAGAGCGCAGCTTCCGAGCCGGTGGCGACGACGATGTTGCGGGATTTGACTTCCGCCGGCTTCTCGCCATCGACGCGGATCGTGCCGGGAGCGGTGATCGTGCCCTTGCCGAGGAACGTGGTGACGCGGTTCTTCTTCATCAGGAATCCGGTTCCCGTCGCGAGTTTCCTGACAATCCGGTCTTTGCGCGCCTTGATGAGCCCGAAATCGAACCGGACATCCGCGCACAGGACGCCGAATTCCTTGGCCTTGAGGGCCTTGTCGTAGAGCTCGGCGCTGAACAGGAGCGCCTTGGTCGGGATGCATCCCCAGTGCAGGCACGTGCCGCCGAATTTCGAATATTTCTCGATCACAGCGACATTGAGTCCGAGCTGCGCTGCTTTGATGGCAGCGACATATCCGCCCGGACCGCTGCCGAGAACCGCAACGTCAAACAGATTGGGATCAGTGCTCAAGGATCACCTTCGATCAAGGGTAGGTGTAAACGGCGTCCAGCGCCGGCCGACGACAGCGATGGTATCACCCGGTGAGGCGATTTCCAACCAAACTGCAAACTCATGCCACGAATTTCACGAATCGCACAAAATGGGACAGCAAAATTCGTGAAATTCGTGGCTGCCTTTGGCAGCAGTGGATATATATTATCCGGACTATGACGGCAGACATTTACGAGGAAATCGTCCGGCTCCGCCGCGAGGGGCTCCGTGCCGCCCTGGCGACGATTGTGGCACGCAAAGGCTCCACGCCCCGCAAGGATGCCGCCAAGATGCTGGTTTACGAAGACGGCCGGCGCGCCGGAACCATTGGCGGAGGCTGCACCGAGGACGAAGTGTGCCGCGAGGCGCTGACCGCAATCCGCCGCGGGACGCCGCGCCTGCTGCGGATCGACCTCACGGGGGACGAAGCCGAGGACGGCGGTCTGATCTGCGGCGGCACGATGGAGGTGTATGTGGAACCGATCTTGCCGGATCCGACCCTGGTCATCTTCGGGGCCGGCCATGTGGGAAAATGCGTGGCGGACATCGCCGGGACCATCGGCTTCCGGATCATTGTCGTGGACGACCGGATCAAGTACGCCAACCGGGACCGGTTCCCGGACGCCAAAGCAATCGTGGTGGATGCCTGGAAAGAGGCCTTCGAGCAGCTGTCGGTGAACGAATCCACCTATCTCCTCATCGTGACCAGGGGACATCAATACGACCTGGCCTGCCTGCGCTACGCCCTGGCGACCACGGCAGGGTACATCGGGCTGCTGGGGAGCCGCAGGAAGATCCAGCTCTTCTATGCCGAACTCGAGAAGGAGGGCTTCGACCCGGCCGTATTTGCGCGGGTCCACGGACCCGTCGGCCTGCCGATCGGGGCGGAGAGCCCGGAGGAGATCGCCGTCAGCATCGCCGCGGAACTCGTCTCAGTCCGCAAAAACCCGGTCGCGAAGTGATTCGCCTCGTCAAAAAAGCGCGCCACGAATTTCACGGATTGCACGAACGATTCCTTCGTCAAATTCGTGAGATTCGTGGCGTTTTTTAGTGACGCGGAAATCAGGACAAAAGCTGGTCGATGCGGTAGACCATGCCTTCGCGGGTGTAGGAGGCGAGTTCGACAATGCCGGTATCCATGCGGATCGCATCTTCGGGGCAGGCCTGAACGCAATACCCGCAGAACACGCACATCCCCATATCGATGTCGAAAACCCTCGGCATCTTTTCGATGTTCGGGTCCGGGTGTTCCATGGCCACGATGTGAATGCATCGCGCCGGGCAGATGGTCTCGCACATCATGCAGGCAACGCAGCGCGGCGTGCCGTCCGCGCGTTTGGTCAGCCGGTGGCGCGTGCGCAGCCGCGTGGCCAGCGGTTTCCGCTCCTCGGGGTATTCGATGGTGACCGTGGCCCCTTTGCCGACCTGGAAGCCCATGCCTCGCGCGATGTGCCGGGGCATGTTGACAAAGAAGTGACGTGCCGTGAGAGCCAGTCCCTGCACGACTTCGATGATGTAGAACCGCTGAAGAAACCCGAGCTGTTGCCTGCCCATAAGAATATTGATCATAGCCAAATCCGCAGGGGATGTCCAGCCGGCAGGGAAAGGCGCTGCGATTCAGACAGCGGCAAGCCCCGAAGGGGCGGTGCAGGAAAGCCCAGGGCGCAAGCCCTGGGAAACGGCGCGCGCAAAACCCCAGCCCTGAAAGGGGGGCGGAGCAGCCGGCCGACAAAAATGCGCACAACGTCGCACACACCAACTCTCATGCCGTCCAAATGTGTAGATCGCGTGGGCCCTGCTTCGCCCTTCAGGGCTGAT